>JBEKQJ010000062.1:0-22595 GCA_049519835.1 Caulobacteraceae bacterium
TGCTTTCATGGACCGACAGAGCGATCATCGTGGACACCAACGCGGAGGTGTTCAACGCGGCGCTCGATCTCGCAAGCGAGCACGGCGTTCCCATCTTCGACGCCGTGGTCATGGCCGCCGCCGTCGAGGCGCGCTGCGACCTGTTGCTGTCCGAAGACTTCCACGACGGCTTCGCCTGGCGCGGCGTGGTGGTGACCAACCCCTTCAGACCGGCGCCCGACAGGCGCCTGGCGCGGCTATTGGCAGACTAGGTTTCCGCCGCCAGCAACGCCTTGACCGCGGCGATGCCGGCGTCGGCTTTCGAGCCGTCCGGCGCGCCGCCTTGCGCGAAGTCCGGCTTGCCGCCGGCCCCCTGACCGCCCATGGCCGTCACGGCGGCGCGCGACAGCTCCACGGCGTTGAACCGGCCCTGAGCCGAGCCGGTGACCACCACGGTATTGGCGACCTTGCCGTCGACGACGCCGTTCAGCGCCACCACCCCGTCACCGATCTGCTTACGGAAGGTCTCGGCGATCGGACGCAGGTCCTTGCCGCCGACGCCCTGCAGGACGCGGCCGATGAACTTCACCCCGCCGACCTCTTCAGGACCGGCCTCGGCCTGGCCGCCGCCGCCCATGGCCAGCTGACGCTTGGCCTCGGCGAGATCCTTCTCCAGCTTGCGCCGCTGCGCCTCCAGGGTGTCGACGCGGGCCGCCACCTCGGTGGCCGGGACCTTGAACTGGTCGGCCAGTCTGGCGGTCACCGCCGCGCGGTCGAGCAGCCAGCGCCGCGCCGGCTCGCCGGTGAGCGCCTCGATGCGGCGCACGCCGGCCGCAACGCCCTGTTCGGAAACGATCTTGAAGAGCGCGATGTCGCCAGTGCGCGCCACGTGGGTGCCGCCGCACAGTTCGACCGAATAGGCGCCTTCACCGGCGAGCGAGTGGCCGAGCGTCAGGACGCGCACTTCGTCGCCGTACTTCTCGCCGAAGAGGGCGATGGCGCCGGCTTCGATGGCCGCCTGGGGGGCCATGAGCCGCGTGTCCGCCACCACGTTTTGGCGGATGACGGCGTTGACCTCGGTCTCGATGGCCTCGATCTCGGCCGCGGTGAGCGGGCCGCCGTGGCTGAAGTCGAAGCGCATCCGCTCGCCGTCGACCATCTGGCCCTTCTGGGCGACGTGCGGGCCCAGCACATGGCTCAGGGCCGCATGGACGAGGTGGGCGGCGGAGTGGTTGAGGCGCGTTCTCGCCCGGCGCTCGGCGTCGACCGCCAGGCGCACCGTCTCGCCAACCTTGAGGTCTCCCGACGTGATCTTGAAGGCGTGGGCGTGCAGGTCCCCCGCCTCTTTCTGCACGTCGGCGACGCTCGCCTCGCCATTTGCCCAGGACGCCGCGCCCTGGTCGCCGGCCTGGCCGCCGCTCTCGGCGTAGAACGGCGTGCGGTCGAACAGCGCCCAGACCTCGTCGCCGGCCCGCGCGGCGGAAACCTCCGCGCCGTCCTTGATGAGCGCCAGGAGCCTGCCTTCGCCCTCGGTGGTTTCGTAGCCGTCGAACCCGGTCGGGCCGAGGCGCTCGCGTAGCGCCAGCCAGACCGCGCCGGCCGCCTGTTGGCCAGAGCCCTGCCAGTTCTCGCGCGCCATCGCCCGCTGGGCGTCCATGGCCGTCTCGAAGCCGGCGACGTCGACGTGCAGGCCGCGAGCCCGGACCGCGTCCTCGGTCAGGTCGAGCGGAAAGCCGTAGGTGTCGTAGAGCTTGAACGCCGTCTCGCCCGATAGCGTGTCGCCAGCCTTGAGGCCCGACGTCGCCTCGTCCAGCAGCGCCATGCCACGGCCGAGCGTGCGGTGGAAGCGCTCCTCCTCCTGGCGAAGGGTCTCCGCAATCACCGGTTCGGCGCGCTTCAGCTCCGGATAGGCCGCGCCCATCTGCTCGACCAGCGCCGGCACCAGGCGGTGCATCAGCGGCTCCTTGGCGCCCAGCAGAAAGGCGTGGCGCATCGCCCGGCGCATGATCCGCCGCAGGACGTAGCCGCGGCCTTCATTGGACGGGCTGATGCCGTCGGCGATCAGGAAGCTCGTCGAGCGCAAGTGGTCGGCGATCACGCGGTGAGACGCGGCGTGCTCGCCCGTGGCGCGAACGCCCGTGGCCGCCTCGCTGGCTCCGATGAGGGCCAGGAAGAGGTCGGTCTCGAACACGCTGTGCACGCCCTGGAGTATGGACGTCATGCGCTCCAGACCCATGCCGGTGTCGATCGAGGGCTTGGGGAGCGGCGTGCGCGTCCCGTCCGCGGCCTGATCGAACTGCATGAAGACCAGATTCCAGAACTCGACGAAGCGGTCCCCGTCCTCGTCAGGGGAGCCCGGCGGGCCGCCGGCGACGCCCGGGCCGTTGTCGTAGAAGATCTCGGAGCAGGGACCGCACGGGCCGGTGTCACCCATCGACCAGAAGTTGTCCGAGCCGGCGATGCGGATGATGCGATCGTCTGAAAGCCCGGCGATCTTGCGCCAAAGCGCCGCGGCGTCATCGTCTTCGGCGTAGACAGTGACGAGCAGCTTGTCCTTCGGCAGGCCGAGGTCGCGGGTGACCAGCCTCCAGGCGTAGTCGATGGCGGCTTCCTTGAAATAGTCGCCGAACGAGAAGTTCCCCAGCATCTCGAAGAAGGTCAGGTGGCGAGCGGTGTAGCCGACGTTGTCGAGATCGTTGTGCTTGCCACCGGCCCGCACGCACTTCTGGGACGACACCGCCCGAGGCGCCGGCGGGGTCTCGGCGCCGGTGAAGTAGTTCTTGAACGGGACCATGCCGGCGTTGACGAACAGCAGCGTCGGATCGCTGCGCGGCACGAGCGGCGCCGAAGGCGTGACCTGGTGGTCCGCCTTGGCGAAGAAGTCGATGAAGAGCGAGCGTATGTCGGTGAGGCTGGGCATCGCCCGCCGCATAGCACTGCGTGGGGTGGGGGACAAAGCGCCCCTGCTCTTCCCCCCCCCCACGAGGGGAAGAGAGCCGCGTGTCTAGACTCCCGCGCGGATCTGGTCTGCGAGGTCAGTTCTCTCCCACGAGAAGCCGCCGTCGGCTTCGGGCGTGCGGCCGAAGTGGCCGTAGGCCGCCGTGCGGGCATAGATCGGCCGGTTGAGGCCGAGGTGTTGGCGGATGGCGCGCGGCGTCGCCCCGCCGATCAGCTGCGGCAGCAGCTTTTCGAGCTTGGCCGGATCGACGGTGTCGGCGCCATGCAGGTCGACGTAGAAGCTCAAGGGGTGGGAGACGCCGATGGCGTAGCCGATCTGGATCGTGCAGCGGTCGGCGAGGCCGGCGGCGACCACGTTCTTGGCGAGGTAGCGGCAGGCGTAGGCAGCCGAGCGGTCGACCTTGGTCGGGTCCTTGCCGGAGAAGGCGCCGCCGCCGTGCGGCGCGGCCCCGCCGTAGGTGTCGACGATGATCTTGCGGCCGGTCAGACCGCAGTCGCCATCCGGGCCGCCGATGACGAAGTTGCCGGTCGGATTGACGTGCCACACCGTGCTCGCGTCGACGAAATCCTCCGGCAGCACCTTCAGGATGTACGGCTTGACGATCTCGGCCACGTCGGCGGGCGTCAGGCCCTCGCGGTGCTGGGTCGAGAGCACGATCTGGGTGGCGCGCACCGGCTTGCCGTTATCGTACTGCAGGGTCACCTGGCTCTTGGCGTCGGGCTCGAGGCCGAGGTTCTTATCCGTGTGGCGCGCCTTGGCCAGCGTCGACAGGATGTTGTGCGAGTACTGCAGGGTGGCCGGCATCAGCTCGGGCGTCTCGCTGGTGGCGTAGCCGAACATGATGCCCTGGTCGCCGGCTCCCTCGTCCTTGTTGCCGCCGGCGTCCACGCCCATGGCGATGTCGGCCGACTGGCTGTGCAGGTAGCAGGCGTAGTCGGCGGTCCGCCAATGGAAGCCTTCCTGCTCGTAGCCGATGTCCTTGATCGCGGCGCGGACCTTATCCTCCAGCCCCTCGACGACGCCGGCCGGACCACGCACCTCGCCGGCCAGGACGATGCGGTTGGTGGTGACGAGGGTCTCGCAGGCCACGCGCGCCTCGGGATCGGCGGCCAGGAAAGCGTCGACGACCGTGTCGCTGATCCGGTCGGCCACCTTGTCCGGATGGCCCTCGGAAACGCTTTCGCTGGTGAACAGGTAGCTCGCGCGCGCGGACGTCATGGGATACGAAGTCTCTCGTTTGGGAATATAAAGCTCGCCTTATATCAGACCCCCACGGGGGGCAATCGGGAGGCCGAACCGGTGACCACGCCAATCATCATCCGGCCACTGAACCGCGACGATCGTGGGCCCTGGGAGACGCTGTGGGAGGGCTATAACGCCTTCTATGGCCGTCTCGGGCCAACCGCTCTGCCGCAGCAGATCACCGACATCACCTGGCAGCGCATTTTCGATCCCGCCGAACCGGTTCACGCGCTCGTCGCCGAGTCGGATGGTCAGTTGCTCGGCCTCACCCACTATCTCTTCCATCGCAGCACGACGGCGTTGGCGTTGAGCTGCTACCTGCAGGATCTGTTCACCAGTGAAGCGGCGCGTGGACAAGGCGTCGGCCGCGCCTTGATCGAGGGGGTCTATGTGGCGGCAAAGACCGCGGGGTCGACCTGGGTGTACTGGCAGACCCATGAAACCAACCGTGTGGCCAGGACGCTCTACGACAAGGTCGCCGCGCATTCTGGATTCATCGTTTATGGCAAGACGGTGTGAACGAGCGCGCATGCGCATCGGCGTCGGGCTCGGCATTGCTCTCTCTATTGCCGCGGCGCCGCTCTGGGCGGGCGCTGCAGGCGCGGCTCCGATCCAGGTCACCTCGTCTGCCTTCAAATCCGGCGATCACTTACCCAGCCGCTATGCACGTCGGAGCGGCAATGTCTCGCCGCCGCTGACCTGGACGCCGGTGGCGGGCGCCCGCGCTTTCGCGTTGATCGTCGATGATCCCGACGCACCCGGTCCGCGGCCATTCGTTCACTGGCTGGCGTGGAACATCCCGGCCGGTGTCATTCTCGAAGGCCACGCGCCGGCGGGCGCCAGTCAGGGCCGCAACGACTTTGGCGATGTCGCCTACGACGGCCCGCAGCCGCCGAGCGGAACCCACCACTATCACTTCCGGGTTTTCGCGCTCGACGCGCCCCTCTCTCTGGCTGCCGGCGCGGATCGCGACGCCCTGGCGACCGCGATGCGCGGCCACGTCATCGCCAGCGGTGAAACCGTCGGCCTCTACGCCGCGCGCAGATGATCTCGCCCAAACGCGCGTTCGAAGCTATCTGAGTTTCCAAACACCACGAGGAGACGACCATGGACGCCCCGGCTTCGACGCGCGACTTCGACCCCGCCATCCTCGGTCAGATTCCGGGCGCGCTGCAGGGCGTGGTCGACAATGGCGACCTGGCCGGCGCGGTGACGCTGATCTGGCGCAAAGGCGAGATCGTCCGCGTCGACACGGTCGGCCAGGCCGACATCGAGACGGCGACGCCGATGGCCCGCGACACCCTTTTCCGCATCGCCTCGATGACCAAGCCGGTGACTTCCGTCGCCGCCCTCATGTTGATGGAGGAAGGCGCGTTTCGGCTGGACGAGCCGATCACCAAGTGGGCGCCCGAGTTCGCCGACATGAAGGTGCTGAAATCGCCCACCGGCCCGCTCGATGAGACCTATCCCGCCCCGCGCCAGATCACCTTCGACGACCTCTTCACCCATCGCGCCGGGCTCGCGTACGGCTTTACCTCCGTCGGCCCCATCGCTCACGCCCACCAGGCGGCGCTCGGCGATGTGCTCAACGCCGACATGACCCCCGACGCCTGGATGGCCGCGCTCGCCGGCCTGCCGCTCTCCTTCGCGCCTGGCGAGCGGTTCCACTACAGCCACGCCACCGACGTGCTCGGCTTCCTGGTCGGCCGGATCGCCGGCAAGGACTTCCGCGAGGTCCTGATGGAGCGGATCTTCCAGCCGCTCGGGATGGCGGACACCGATTTCTGGATCCCGTCCGAGAAGCGCGAGCGCGCCGCGGTGGTCTATCGTCAGGACCCCAAGACCGGCGCGCTGGAGAGCGTGGCCTTCCGCCGTCACGAAGCCCCGCCCGTCTATTGCGGCGGCGGCGGCGGCCTGATCTCCACGGCCGACGACTATCTGAAGTTCGCCCGCATGCTTCTGAATCGCGGCGAGGTCGACGGCGTGCGGCTCCTGAGGCCCGAGACCGTGGACCTGATGCGCACCAATCGCCTCTCCGAGGCGCAGCGTCAGATCGACTTCCTCGGCATGCCATTCTGGCTGAGCCAGGGCTTTGGGCTCGGCGTCTCCGTGGTCCTGGACGCCGAGAAACACGCCTGGATGGGCGCGGCGTCGGAAGGCTCGTTCGGCTGGCCGGGCGCCTTCGGCACCTGGTGGCAGGCCGACCCGGTCGAGGACATGATCGTCATCTACCTGATCCAGAACTCCATGCCGCTCGGTCCCGAGGCGGTGACCCAGATCGCCAACACCGAACGCATGGGCGCCCGCCTGGCGCTGCCGATCTTCCAGAAACAGGTCTACGCGGCGCTGGGGAAGTAGGGGTTGGCGCTCGATCGCTCCCCTGCAACACTGGCCACCTTCTTCTCCTTCGCCCCCGCCTGCGGGGGAGAAGGTGGCCTGAAAGGCCGGATGAGGGGGCGGTTCGGCCGCCAGAACCTTCCGGGAGATCTGCGCACGGTCCAGCCACCCCTCACCCTGCCCTCTCCCCACTTCGTGGGGCCAAGGAAGAGCTATCGGACAATTCTACTTAACGGATCGCCAGGGCCAGCTTGGCGCCCAGGAAAGTGCCGGCGTGACCATAGGTGGAGGCCGGCCCGCCGGGGATCGGCTGGGAATCCGGCCCGATGCCGCCCAGCCCGCATAGATAGCCCGCCTGACCGGTCAGGCCCGAAGAAGGCAGATGATAGTCGACAGCCGTGCGGGACTCGATCGGCCGTTCGATCGAACTGCCCGCGAGATGGGCGCGATCGAGGTCTGTCCTAAGATCATCCGCGGTCAGGTTCAGCCGGATCGGCGGCTGCGGGGCCGTCTGGTCAGCGCACCACGCGGCGCCCGCCCAGACCAGCGTCGACAGAGTGGCGGCCATGAAGAGCTTGCGCATACAGACACCCTTCGCTCCGGACGGGCGAAGGGTTACGCCAATGACGCCGCGGGGCAAGTCGCCCCGGGTCTAGCTGTCCAGGAAACTCCGCAGCTTGCGGCTGCGGCTGGGGTGCTTGAGCTTGCGCAGCGCCTTGGCCTCGATCTGGCGGATGCGCTCGCGGGTGACGCTGAACTGCTGGCCGACCTCTTCGAGCGTGTGGTCGGTGTTCATGCCGATGCCGAAGCGCATGCGCAGCACCCGCTCTTCGCGCGGGGTGAGCGAGGCCAGCACCCGCGTCGTCGTCTCGCGCAGGTTGGACTGGATGGCCGCGTCGATCGGCAGGACGGCGTTCTTGTCCTCGATAAAGTCGCCGAGGTGGCTGTCTTCCTCATCGCCGATCGGGGTCTCGAGGCTGATCGGCTCCTTGGCGATCTTCAGCACCTTGCGCACCTTCTCGAGCGGCATGACCAGCTTCTCGGCCAGCTCCTCGGGCGTCGGCTCACGGCCGATCTCGTGCAGCATCTGACGGCTGGTGCGCACGATCTTGTTGATCGTCTCGATCATGTGCACGGGGATGCGGATGGTGCGCGCCTGGTCGGCGATCGAACGGGTGATCGCCTGCCGGATCCACCACGTGGCGTAGGTGGAGAACTTGTAGCCGCGGCGATACTCGAACTTGTCCACCGCCTTCATCAGGCCAATGTTGCCTTCCTGGATCAGGTCCAGGAACTGCAGGCCGCGGTTGGTGTATTTCTTGGCGATTGAGATCACGAGCCGCAGGTTCGCCTCGACCATCTCCTTCTTGGCCTGACGTGCCTCGCGCTCGCCCTTCTGCACGGTGTGGACGATGCGGCGGTAGTCGTCGATCGGCACGCCGGACTCGGTCGCCAGCAGGGCGATTTCCTGGCGGATCTGAGCGATCGCCTTGGCGTCGTTCTCGGTCCACTTGGTCCAGCGGACGCCGAGCTGGGCGACCTTCTCGCGCCAGGTCGGGTCGAGCTCCGAGCCGTAATAGGCTTTGAGGAATTCGGGGCGCGAGATGCCGTAACTGTCGGCGGCGCGCAGCAGCCGGCCTTCCAGGCCCATCAGGCGCTTGTTGATGGCGTAGAGCTGATCGACCAGGGCCTCGATGCGGTTGTTGTTGAGCTTCAGGGTCTTGAGGTGATGGACGATGGTCGTCGTCGCGGCCTCGTAGGCGCTGCGGTCGGTCCCGGGCAGGTCCTCGCCCTTGAGGCGATGCTCGACCAGCTTCTCCTGCAGGCGGCGGAAAGATTCGAACTCCGCGGCGATGGCGTCCAGCGTCGCCATGACGCCCTCGCGCAGCTCGCCTTCCATGGCGCTGATGGTCGGTCCAGCCCCGTCGTCGAAATCGTCGTCGTCGCCCTCGCCGGCCACGGCGGCGCCTTCTTCGTCGCTGGCGGTGGAGGCCGCGGCGTCGTCTTCCGCTTCGCCGGCCAAGGCCGCGTCGGAGAGCGCCTGGGCGACCTGGCCGCCGTAGGTTTGCTCGAGGTCGATCACTTCGCGTAGCAGGATGCGGCCCTGGGCCAGCTCCTCGCGCCAGACCATGATCGCCTCGAAGGTCAGCGCGCTCTCGCAGAGGCCGCGGATCATGGTGTCGCGCCCGGCCTCGATGCGTTTGGCGATGGCGATCTCGCCCTCGCGGGACAGCAGCTCTACCGAGCCCATCTCGCGCAGGTACATGCGCACCGGATCGTCGGTACGGTCGAAAGCGTTCGGCTTTTCAGTCGTCTCGACCGCGGCGGTGTCCTCGCGAACGGCGACCTCGCCGCCCTCGGCGGCTTCCTCCTCGGCCTCGACAACGTTGACGCCCATCTCCGAGAGCATGGCGAGGGTGTCCTCGATCGCTTCGGACGTGACCTCGTCGGACGGCAGGACCTTGTTCAGCTCGTCCATGGTGACGTAGCCGCGGGCCTTGGCCTGGCGGATGAACTTCTTGACGCCAGCGTCCGTCAGGTCGAGCAGCGGGCCGTCCGGCGGCGGCGGGGCCTCAGGCGGCTCGGTCGTGGTGGTGCTCATGCTTCTCTCCGTAGGGGGCGCCGACGACGCCGCCCGACAAATTCAATGCCGGCCGGGGCTGAATGACCCGACCTCTTATGGTTCCTCGGTCCAAATGGTTCCCGTCTCGACCGCGCGTCTCAGTCGGTCGCGCTCAGCCTTGAGAGCATAGTGCGCCGACGAATCTTTGCCGCCGGCCAGTTCCTCCCTGGCGGCGGTCAAAGCATCATCCAGCGCGGCCAGCCGGCTCAGGGCGTCGAAGGCGCGCGACCACTGGGACCTCGCGTCGCCGACGATGACATCAGATTTCAAGAACGGCGCGCCAGCTAAAGTGGCGGCCCTGTCGATGTCTTTCAGCAGCGCGTTAAATCCGCAGTCCGCCAGATGGCGTTGCAGCCCCTCGCTGTCAAGGCGCTCGGCGGAAAGACGCAGGCGGACGATCTGCCCGGCGAGCTCGCTGAGCGCCGGATCGCCGAACCCCCGCGCCTCCAGGGCCTCCAGATGGTCGTCCAGCACCGCCGGGTCGGCGATCGCCCAGCGGGCGAGCGCGGCGGAGACCGGATTGACCGCCTTGGCGAGCCGCCGCGCGCCCGCTCGGCCCTCAGCGGTCAGGGGGGTGAGGAATGGCTCCCGCTCGCGCCCGCGTCCACGCCACGGACCGCTCTGGTGTCGGGGCGGCGGCGCCAGCAGGACGTCGCAACGCTCGGCGAGCGCCCGACTGTATTCCGTGGCGAGGTCGGATTCGGGGATGACGCGCGCAGCCTCGCGCAGGCGCTTGCGCAGCGAGGCGCGCTGCTCGGGAGTCTCCAGGGGCGTCAGGTCGCGTTCGCGGCGGAACAGCGCCTCGACGAAGGCGGTGGTGGCGGTGAGCTGGCCGCGTAGCGCCGCCGCCCCCTGCTCGCGCAGGATGTCGTCCGGATCCTTGCCGCCGCTGACGATGGCGAAACGGAAGCTGCGCCCGGCCTTGAGGAGGGGAAGGGCCCGGTCGATGGCCCGCGAGGCGGCGCGCATGCCGGCCGCGTCGCCGTCAAAGCAGAGGGTCGGCTCGGTGTGTAGCCGCCAGAGCGCCTCCATCTGGGCCTCGGTGAGCGAGGTGCCCATCGCCGGGCATGCAGCAGGCGCCTCGCCTCGGCGAGGCCGTAGAGGGTGCGGCCCTTGTCGAACAGCGGGCTGTCCGGGCCGTTCAGATACTTCGCTGGCGCGCTCGGATCGAGCGCCCGGCCGCCGAAGGAAATGACCCGGCCGCGCCCGTCGGCGATCGGAAAGATCACCCGGTCGCGAAACCGGTCGAACGGGCTGGCGCCATCCTCGGGCGAAACCAGCAGGCCGGCGGCCACAAGGTCAGGCGCGTTCGCCCCCTTGGTGATCAGGTAGTCCTTGAGGGCCGTGCGGCCGGAGGGGGCGTAGCCGATGCGGAAGCGCGCCCATTCGCTTTCCGGCAGGCCGCGCCGCTCCAGATACTCGCGGGCGCCGCGGCCGACCGGCCGGCGCAGCTCCGCCTCGAACCAGGCGGCGGCCGCTTCCAGCCAGTCGGCGAGGCCCTGACGTGTGCGATCCTCGGCTTCGGCTCGGGCGTCGCGGGCCGGCAGGGGCACACCGGCCTCGGCGGCCAGCCGCTCGACCGCCTCTGCGAAGGTGAGGCGCTCGGTCTCCTGCAGGAAGCTGATCAGGTCGCCGTGCTTGCCCGACGAGAAGTCGTGGAAGAAGCCCTTGTCATCGTTGACGAAGAACGATGGCGTCTTCTCCTTGCTGAACGGCGAGAGGCCGACGTATTCACGGCCCTGGCGGCGCAGTTTCACCGTCTTGCCGATCACGTCGGAGAGTCGCAGGCGCGACTTCACCTCGTCGAGAAATCGCTCGTCGTAGCGCACGCGCCGATGTTAGCGCCTCGCGCGAGTCGAGTCGCATGTCACGGGCGCTCGCGACGCTCATGCGGACTGACGCGCACGCAGCAGTTCGGGCGGCGTGGAGACCGTCAGGGACGGAAACAGGCTGCGCATGTGGCCCACGTTCCAGGTAACGATGGTTTTCATGCCATGCGCGATCGCAGCCTCACCAATCAGCCGATCGTAAAGGCGCGCACCCACACCTCCGGACCGAGCGTAGCTTTGGATGGCGTCAAACGTTTGGGCGGCCGTCAATCCGACGAGGGTGGTGGCCGCGCGGACGCTCCGCAGCGCAGCCCAGGCCTCGTCGGAGCTAAAGCGGAACGGCGCACGCTCGCCCAGGCGCGTGAGCGTGCTGTAGGCTTCAGCGTAACTGTGGGCGCCGACCGCGAAGCTCGCGGGGGCGCCGCCGATCAGTAGATCGAGCGACGGCCCGTGGTGTTCGTGGGCCTCAGCGACGATCGCCACCACGACATTGCTGTCGAGCAGCGCCTCAGCGGTCAAGGTCGCGCTCGCGCACCCGATCCAGGGCGGCGTTGGCCTCGTCGAGGCTCACCGAGCTTCCGCCAGCGGGAATCACGAGAATGCGGCCGCGACGCACCAAGCGACCCGTCTGGGCCGGCGCGCCTGGCGGCACATAGCCGCGCAGGGCATCCTCAACGATCTCGGTCGCGGTCATGCCGGTGAGCCGCGACAACTCACGCGTTCGAGCGCGGGCGAAGGCGGAGCGCACGTTGAGTTGAGTTGCCTTGGCGCGGGACATGGAACGGCTCCTTGCGCCTAGATTAAGAGGGCGGGGGCCATCTGGCTAGACAATCTCATCTGGTGCTAGCCGCCAAGTCCAATAAGCGTCGGCGGCTCACGCCCGGTCAATGCGCGCCGCCCAGCAGCCCCAGGCCGGATTGTGGGCATGGAGGTAGGCCGCCGATGGATCGTCCAGCAGGCGCAGCGCCGTCGCCTCGACCTCCGGCCCGGGGACGATCTCGGCCGCGATCATCCGACCGCTGGCGTCGAAGGCCCGCAACGCCATCAGCCTGCGGGTCGAAAGGATCGCCGGCATGACATCCGTCAGGCGGGCGGTCTCTCGCGCGGCCTCGCGCACGAAAATCGCGTGGCGGCTGCGGTAAGGCGTCTGGGCCGGCTGGTGCTCGTGGTTGAGCAGCAACAGGGTCTCGCCAGGCGCTGCGTCCTCCAGCGTCAACCGGCAGGGATAGCCGCCGTCGTCGCCGGCGGTGATCCGCTCGGCGCCCCGCTCGGCCAGCTCGGCGTCGGTGAGGTCGAACAGCGGCGCGAAGTCTTCGACGGGAAGTCCGGAAACGACGTAGGACATGGCGGTGCTCCAATGATCTCGTCCCCGCAGATAGGGCCGCCACGCCTTGCCGTCTGGCGGCTTTCGGACTCGCAATCACCGGTGCGTAGAGCGCCGCGCCGAGTGGTGTATGTTCGGCAAAGAGCGGGAGGGCGCATGGGCCAGCTGGAACACCCTGACGGCGATGCGGACCACGCCAAGTGGCGCCACCGGCACTGGTACGACCGGCTGATGCTGCTCTCCGATGGCGTCTTCGCCATCGCCATCACGCTGCTGGCGGCCGAGATCACGTCGCCGATGCAGCCTGGCGCCTCGCTCGCCTTGCTCTGGGCCGGGCTGGCGCCGCAGCTCGACGCCTATGGCCTCAGCGTCGTGGTGATCAGCGTCTTCTGGCTGGCCCACCGGCGATTCATGGCCATGACCCTGACCGTCGATGCGCCGGTCACGGTCATCACGCTCGTCATGCTCGCGCTCGTGGCCCTGATCCCGGCGGCGACGCGCCTGGCCGATGGCCAGCACGGCTCGCCAGACGCCATGCTGATCTACAGCGGCCTAGTGGTGGCGATCGGCGTCGCCTGCGCCGCGCTTTGGGGCTATGCCTCGCTGATCGCCGGCCTGGTCGCCAAGGGCGTGACGCGAGCCCAGCGCTGGTTCTTCTTCGTCCTCATCCTCTTGACCCCGCCAGCCTTCCTGCTGCTCACGGCCGGCCTCGTGCGTCCGCCTCTCGGCCTCGTGCCGGGCATGCTCATCGCACTCTTCCTGGTCGGCTGGCGCCTGCGCGTGTGGATCGCCCGCCGGCTAGGCCCGGCTGAATTCGCCGAGGAGCCGCGGGCCTAGGCGCAGGCGGCGTGCGCCTTGGTGACTCGCTGGGTAGCAGCCGGAAAGCGCGCCAGCATCGCCGCCGGCCGCACAGGACGGGCGACCAGGCCGCCGCCGCAGTTGGGGCACACACCGCCGAACCGCTCCGCCGCACAGTCGGCGCAGAACGTGCATTCGAAGCTGCAGATGCGCGCCGCCGGGCTCTCCGGCAGCAGATCGGTGTCACAGCATTCACAATTGGGCCGCAGCTCGAGCATGGTTTTGCGCCTCTCACGTTCCGCCCGCTGACTAGCAGGCTGTTGAGGAAATTGGCCAGCGGACCCGCGCCTCGTCGGCCCCAGGGGCGGGGCTCGGAAGTCGAATCGTGCAACTTGGCCGGAGGCGCGCGTACGACATCTCCGCGCTTTAGGGCCGATCCGTAGGAACGGCGGCGAAAGGAGCACCCATCATGGGCGGGGCGACGCACCAGGCTGAGCAGGTGCTGTCGAGCGTGCTGATCCAGCTGATCGTGATGATCGCCGCTGCGCGGCTTCTCAACACGGTTTTTCGAAAGCTGGGCCAGCCGGGCGTGATCGGCGAGATCGTCGCGGGCCTGGTTCTGGGTCCATCCCTGCTGGGACATGTCTTTCCCGGGCTGGCCGCCGCCCTCTTCGGCGCCCGGCCGCCTCAGGCGATCACGATCATCAGCCAGATCGGCTTGACCCTGCTGATGTTTCAGATCGGCGCCGACTTCGAATTCAGCCGCATGCGCGAAGGACGGGCCAGGCGCGCCGCGCCGTTGATCGCCCTGGTCTCGGTCGCCGTACCGTTTGGTCTCGGCCTGGCCCTGGGGCGTCTGTCGGCGCCGGCCCTGGCGCCGACAATCGATCCGATCCGCTACAGCCTGTTCCTGGGCGTGGGCCTGGCGATCACGGCGGTGCCGATTCTGGGACGCATCCTGCGCCAATATGGCCTGACGCGCATGGAGCTCGGCGTGGTGGCTATCTCTGCGGCCGCGCTCAACGATGTAGTGGGCTGGGTCATGCTGGCCGGCGTGTCGGCCTATGCCGGCGGTCGCTTTTCCGGCGGGGGCATGGCGCTGCAAGTGGGAGCGATCCTGGTCTTCGGCGTGATCGCCTGGTTTGGATTGCGCCCGTTGATCGGGCGCCTGATCGCCCGCTTTCCCATCCGGGACGGCGAGGTGGCGCCAAACCTGATGGCGATCATCTTCTGCGTGATCTTTGCCTTCGGCGTCGCCACCAATCGGCTGGGCATTTTCACCATCTTCGGCGGTTTCGCCGCCGGCCTTCTGGTCCATAGCCACGTCGTCTTCGTGGAAGCCTGGCGGCGTCAGGTCGGACAAATGGTGCTGATCTTCTTCCTGCCGGTGTTTTTCACCTACACGGGCCTCAGAACCAACATACTGGGCCTGAACAGCCTGGCGGATCTCGAATGGCTGGCCTTGATCCTGGCCGCGGCCATCCTCGGCAAGTGTGTTCCGGTGTATCTCGCCGGACGCATATCCGGGTTCGACCCCGCCCGATCCTGCATCCTCGCCACCTTGATGAACACCCGCGCGCTGATGGAGCTGATCGTGCTCAACATCGGTCTCGATATGGGATTTCTGCCGCAGAAAGTGTTCACCATGCTGGTGATCATGGCCGTGTTGACGACGCTGATGGCCGGGCCTCTGCTGACTGTCCTCCTGCCGCGGATTGGCCACGTTGCGCCCCGCGAGGTGGAGGCTTGAGGCGAGGCCCGCCGCTCAGCAATGTTGACGGCGCCGGCGACCCCCGTTAACCCCCGCGCGCTCCCCAACCCCAAGGAACCGGACGTGCGCCCTCCCCTCCCCGCCGGCGTGACAGGCCTGCTCGCGCTCGCCGATGGGACGGTGTTTCCCGGCCATGGCTGCGGCGCGGTCGGGGAGGCGTTGGGTGAGGTCTGCTTCAACACCGCCATGACCGGCTATCAGGAGATCCTGACCGACCCGTCCTACATGGACCAGATCGTCACCTTCACCTTCCCCCATATCGGCAACGTGGGGACCAACGAAGAGGACGTGGAGCAGATCGCCGGCGGGGCGCGCACGGCCGCCTGCGGCGCCATCTTCCGCGATGCGCCGACGCCGCCGGCCAACTGGCGGTCCGGAGAGGACCTCGATGGCTGGCTGGCGCGCCGCGGCGTCGTCGGCCTGACTGGCATCGACACTCGCGCCCTCACCCGTCGCATCCGCGAGCAGGGCATGCCGCTCGGCGTCGTCGCCCACAACCCCGACGGCCAGTTCGATATCGACGCACTGTTGGCTCGCGCCCGCGGCTGGAACGGCCTCGTCGGCCTCGATCTCGCCGAGGACGCCTCGGTCGAGACGCCGTTCGATTGGAATGAGGGCGCCTGGCGCTGGCCGGACGGCTATCAGGCCGGCGCGGGCGGTCTCCATGCCGTGGTCGTCGACTATGGCGTCAAGCGCAACATCCTGCGCTCGCTGGCCGCGGTCGGCGCGCGGGTGACCGTGGTTCCGGCGACCGCCTCAGCCGACGAGATCCTGGCGCTGCAGCCCGACGGGATCGTGCTTTCCAATGGTCCGGGCGATCCGGCGGCGACCGCCGAATATGCCGCGCCGGTGATCCGCGCCCTGGTCGACAGCGGCAAGCCGGTGTTCGGCATCTGCCTTGGCCATCAAATGTTGGCGCTGGCGATGGGCGCGACGACGCACAAGATGGACCAGGGCCACCATGGCGCGAATCACCCGGTCAAGGATCTCGCCAGCGGCCGGGTGGAGATCGTGTCGATGAACCACGGCTTCACCGTGGCGCGCGAGAGTCTGCCGGCGGGCGCCCGGGAGACCCACGTCTCGCTGTTCGACGGCACCAACGCCGGCCTGGAGCTGGAGGGCCGGCCGGTGTTCTCGGTGCAGCACCACCCCGAGGCTTCGCCCGGCCCGAACGACGCCCTGCACCTCTTCCGCCGGTTCGCCGAGATGATGGCGCGCGGCGCCGCTTGAGCGTAGCCTTCCGCGAAGGCCCGCGCGGCGGGCGCCTACGTCGGCGGCCTGGGGGCTCGTGGCCTTGACCGCCGCCGGCTTCGCTTTCTGTTGGTGGGCGAGGCTGCATCTCGGACGGCTGTGGTCCGGAACCACCGGACGAAAGGCTGACCACCGCGTGGTCGACACCGGGCCCTATCGCCTCGTCCGCCATCCGATCTACACCGGCATCCTCACCGCTCTCCTGGCCGTGACGCTCCTGAAGGGCACCGCGGCTGCCATCCTCGGCTTGGCGCTGGCGACCCTCGGCCTGTTGCTGCGGGCGAGGCTCGAGGAGCAGTTCCTGCGCGCCGAACTCGGGCCGGACGCCTACGACGCCTACAGCCGCAAGACGCCGATGCTGCTGCCGTTCGCGCCGCGGCTCGGCTAGGCTAGGCGGGGTCCTCAACGGACAAGGCCGCGAGCGCCGCCGCCAGGAATGCGGCCCCGCCGAGCGCCAGGGCCCAGATCGCCTGGCCGCCGAAAAAGGTTTTCAGGACGAGGCCGAGGATCGTCGCCGCCAGAAGCTGGGGGGTGACGATGGTGATGTTGAAGATGCCCATGTAGACGCCGAGCTTGTGGGACGGCGCGGCGCTCGAGAGGATCGAATAGGGCGTCGAGAGGATCGAGGCCCAGGCGACGCCGACGCCGACCATCGAGACCGCCAGCCAGCGCGGGTCTGAGATGAGCAGGAACGAGAGCAGACTGACGCCGCCCAACGTCAGGCAGAGCGCGTGGGCGCGCGGCCGGCCCAGGTTCCGGGCCAGGAACGGCAGACCGAAGGCCGCCACCGCGGCGACGCCGTTGTAGGCCGCCATCAGCACGCCAACCCAGTCGGCCCCGGCGTCATAGGCTGCCGATCCGGGCGCG
Organism: Caulobacteraceae bacterium; assembly: GCA_049519835.1. Lineage (GTDB taxonomy): Bacteria > Pseudomonadota > Alphaproteobacteria > Caulobacterales > Caulobacteraceae > Acaudatibacter. Next base: position 16,981 of record JBEKQJ010000062.1, read on the forward strand.
GCGTGGTAGTGGCGCGTCGTCACCGCTGGGACGGCGTAGATCCACATGGCAAAGAGCGCGAACCAGGTGAAGAACTGCACCACAGCCAGGCGCCGCATCGCTCGCGGCATGCGGAAGAGATCGTCGAGAATCTCGACGTAGCCGCCGCTGCCGCCCGCGCGGCGCATCAGCCAGGCGACAAGGAGGGCCGCCCCGAAGGCCGCCGCCAGGCCGGCGAGAAGCTGGGGGCCGAGGTCGGCGTGAGCCACATGCAGCCAGGCCGCGACGGCGAGACCCCCGATCAGGCAGGGTGCGCCCACGACCAGGAACGTGCGGCTGGACGCCGCGGGCGGCGTCGCTGGCGCGGCTTCGGCGAAGGCGGCGACTTCAACGGGGCTGTATTCCCGCGTCGAGACCACCGTCCAGGCGACGCAGGCCAGAAGGGCCGCCGCGCCGATGTAGTAGGCGAGCCGCACCGAGCCTGGGACGCCAACGCCGGTGTCATGGACGTGGAAGACGTGAGCGAGAAGCCATGGCAAGGCCGAAGCCGCCACCGCGCCCACGCCGATGAAGATACTCTGAGCCGCGTAGCCAGTGGTGCGCTGATCATCGGGCAACAGGTCGCCCACGAAGGCGCGGAACGGCTCCATGGAGATGTTGATCGCCGCATCCATCAGCCAGAGACCGACCGCGGCGGCCGCCAGGACCGGGGCGTTGGGCATGAACGCCATGGCCGCCGCCGCCAGCAGCGCGCCAACCAGAAAATACGGCTTGCGGCGGCCGAGCGGCCCCCAGGTGCGGTCGCTCAGGTGGCCGATGATCGGCTGGACCAGGAAGCCAGTCAGCGGCGCCGCCATCCACAGGAGCGGCCGGGTGTCCAGGTTGGCGCCAAGGGTCTGGAAGATGCGGCTGGTGTTGGCGTTCTGCAGGGCGAAGCCGATCTGGATGCCCATGAAGCCGAACGACATGTTGAAGATCTGAGCCTGGCTCAGCCTGGGCTTCAGACTGGCGCCCGCCGCATGGGTCACGGCGATCCCAGGATGGCCACGCCCCAGGGAGAAAGGCTTAGCTCAGCGCCCGCTAACGCGCCGCCATTGGCGATCAGCGTTTTCCAGGCGTGCGAGGCGCCGACCGGCGCCTTCGCCGGCTCGGCGGAAAGGTTGGCGACCAGCAGGCTTTGTGAACCGCCGGCGGTCCGCAGCAGGCAGACGATATGCTCCGCCTTCGGACAGGCGACGGTCTGGTCGCCGTCACGCCACTCCGGCCGCTCGCGTCGCAGCGCCGTCAGTTCCCGGTACCAGTTGAGCAGCGAGGCCGGGTCGTGGCCCTCCTCCTCGACCGAGACGCCGTCGTGCGAGCGGTTGAAACGGTCTTTCCACCACGGCCAGTCGCCCTGATACCAGGTCGCGGCGCCCGGCGCGGCCTCGTCGGCCGACCAGCGGAAGGCCTCGCGCTGCGGAATGTCGTTGGCGTCGGTGCCCCATGTGTGGCTCTTTGAGCCACGCATGCCGAGCTCCTGGCCGTAGTAGATGAGCGGCGTCCCGGCGATGAAGAGGTCGAAAGCGGCGCCAAGGCGTTCCTTGGCCGGATCGCCGCCTACGACCGAGGCGAAGCGGTCGATGTCGTGGTTCTCGATCTGGACGAACTGCCGCTTGCCGGGCGGTGTCGCCGCTGCTGTCGCCGCGATGGCCGTCAAGATCCTCACCTTGTCGAGCGAGGCGATGGCGTCGCGCAGGCGGAAGGCGAAGACCGCGTCGACGCCGCCGCGCGTCAGCCACGGCTCACCATAACTTCCCCAGTCGGCCTGCTCGGCGATGAAGGTCACGTCCGGCCGCGCGGCCCGGACTTGCGCCATGATCGGACCCCAAAAGGTCGCGAACAGGTTGGTCAGGCGTCCCTTGTTGTCGAGGTCGTCCATCATGTGATCGAGACGGAAGCCGTCGACGCCCTCGCGCGCCTGTCGGGTCAGGTAGCCGGCGAAGAACGCCCGCACCTCCGGGTCGGCGAGGTTGACCGTCACAACCTCGTACTTGCCGCCGTTCCACGTCGACAGGCGCAGCACGTGACCCAGCGCCCCCTCGGGCTGACCGCTAGCGGGATTCATCAAGATCCGGCGCCGCATCTTGGGGTCGTCGCGAGCCGCGGTTAGCCACGGATTGCCCTCGGCGACATACTGAAACTCCTCGTCGAGGTAGAGCTTCATGCCGGCGGCGTGGACGGCGGCGATCAGGCGATGTAGCGCTGCCTCGTCGCCGAAGGCCGGGTCGACATCCTCGAAGCCCGACGGGAAGTAGTTGTGGTAGAACGGCGATGGCTGGATCGGCGTCAGCAGCACCGTCGTAACGCCAAGCGATTTCAGGTACGGCAGGCCCTCACGCACGCCGTCGAGATCGCCGATGCGGTCGCCGTTGGAGTCGCGGAAACTGCGGGTCATGATCTGATAGACGATCTCGGCCGGCCGGGCCTCGGCGGCGCCCGCCGCCAGAAGCCCAAAGGCCAGGAGCGCGGCGGCGAGACGCTTCATCCGATCTCCAGGGTGGCGGGTCCCGGCTGGTCAGGCACGGTGATGGTTACGGTCTGGGCCGCCGGGTCGAAGGCGGCGGGAACTGCCTTGCCGTCGAGGCTTGCGGCGCCCCCCTGCCCCCGGCCATGGACGGTGACCCGGATGGCCTTCCACCATGGCGGATAGCCGCCGTCGCGCCGCTCGAAGAGCACGCGAAGCTTGCCGCCCTGCGCCTCGCAGCGAACGGTTTGGCGAAGGACCTCGCCCCGCTCGCGCCGGCGCGAATGGCCGTCGTCCCAATAGAGCGCGCCGCGGCAGTCCGGACCCGGATAGATCTCGAGCTCGAGGGGGCCATCCGGCGTCTCGGCGGTGCTCTGCACCAGCGGCTGGCGCGGCAGGATCGCGCCCGACCGCACGAAGACGGGCAGCCGATCGAGCGCCGGCGTCTCATGGACCAGGGTCCCTGCCGGCGACGCGCCGGTCGTCACCGGCAGGCCGGTCCAGTAGTCGTACCAGCCGACGCCGGGCAGCATGGCGTCCCAGGCGTCGCGCCGATCGAAGTCGTCCGGGGGCGCGACGAGGAGATCGGGCCCCAGCATGAACGCCTCGCCGAGGTCGCGCATCAGCGGCGCCGCGGCCGGAAACTCCAGCACCACCGGCCGCATCACTGGCAGGCCGGTGCGCGCCGTCTCGTCGGCGAGCTGGTAGAGGTAAGGGATCAGCCGATAGCGCGCCTCGATGAAGCGGCGGCGGATCGCCGTCTGCTCCGGCCCGTCCACCCACGGCTCGTGCGGCGCCGTCCCCTTGGCGGCGTGATCGCGGAACATCGGCGTGAAGGCAGCGACTTCGATCCACTTGGTGAGGAGCTCGGGGCTGGGCGAGCCGGCGAAACCACCGACGTCAGCGCCCGACCAGGCGAAGCCGCTCATCCCGAGGTTCTGCAACTGGGTGACGCTCAGCTTCAGGTGGTTCCAGGTCGCGTCGTTGTCGCCGGTCCATGTCCAGGCATAGCGCTGGCCGCCGGCGTAGCTGGCCCGGGTGAGGACGAACGGGCGCTCGTCCGGATCCATGGCCAGCAGGCCTTCATAGGTCGCCCGCGAATTCTCCATGCCGAAGACGTTGTGGATTTCGGCATGGGTCGCCGTGCGCGGCGCAAAGCCCGGCTCGTCGATGCGGTGGACGACGTCCGGCGGCATGGTGTGACCAGGACCGTCGAAGACCGCCGGCTCGTTCATGTCGTTCCAGAAGCCCGAGACGCCAGCGTCGTGGAAACCCCGGTAGAGGCCGCCCCACCAGGCCCGGGCCGCGGCCCGGGTGAATTCGGGAAACACCGAGGGGCCCGGCCAGACGACGCCGACATAGGTCTTGCCATCCGCCGTCTTGACGAAGTGATCGCCGGCCGCGCCGCTGTCGTAGGGCGCATAGCCCTGGCCGGGCGCATCGGCGATGTGCAGGTCGGTGATGACGACCAGATGGATGCCTTCCGCCTTCAGGTCGCGGGCCAGGCCGGGCAGGTCGGGAAAGGTCTTGGTGTTGACGGTAAAGGGGCGGTTGCGGTCCTGGTAGTCGATATCGAGGTAGAGGCCATCGGCCGGGATCTTCTCGGACCGCAGGCGGTCGGCGACGCCCTTGGCCTCAACCGCCGTCATGTAGCTGTAGCGCGACTGTTGAAAGCCCAGCGTCCACAGCGGCGGCATCGGTGAAGGCCCGGTCAGCCAGGCGTAGGCGGCGGTGACGTCCTTGGGCGTCGGCCCGGCCAGGACATAGTAGTCGAGCGGTCCGTCGACCGCGCCGAAGGTGAGCACGGCCGGATCGGCGCGGCCGAAATCGAACGAAGTGCGGAAGGTGTCGTCGAGCAGGAGGCCGAAGGCTCGGCCCTTGCCATCGACGCCGACGAAATAGGGGATCGACTTGTAGAGCGGGTCGCTCGACTCCCGCCAACCGTAGGCGTCGGTATTCCACATCGCGAACGCCTGACCACGTCGGTCGAGCGGCCCGGCCTTGTCGCCGAGACCAAGGATGTGCTCATCGGTTGGCAGCGCCTTGCGCACCTCGAACGCCTTGCCGCCGTAGCTGAGGTGGCGCTCGGGGGCGTCGTCCAGGATCACCCGGCCGGTCCGATCTTCGATGGTCAGGCGGCCGTCGACGGGATCGATCCGCACCACGACGTCCTTGGTGATGAAGCCCGTCGCCGTCGGCCTCACCGCCGCGTGCGCCGTCCGGGCCTCTGGCAGCACGGCCCAGGAGGCGTCCTCCGGCAGGACGCCATGCGGTCCGACGCGGACCCGCACCACATCGTCCCGCAGGGCGGTGACGCGCTCAATGAGGTCGCCAGACCGCCATTCGACCCCGTCCGGCAGCGGGCGCAGCTCGGCCGCCCGGGCCGCCGGCGCGAGCACCGCGGCGCCGAGAAGCAGGGCGATCAGGGTGCGGGGCAACGGCTCCCCCGAAGGAGCGGCGCGCCGAATTGCGTTTTCATCCTAATACAGGGCCGGCGCGGCAGGTATTTTGGATATAGTCGCCGTGATAGGGCATGACATCGACACACTTGCTGATCGTCTGCTCGACTCCGTCCAGGTGGGTCAGGATCTCTTCCGCGGAGGTTATATCTACGGCCGGATCATAGCGTTCCGGAATTAGACCTTGCCCGATTAGAACCTGAATCCAGGAGACCTCGCGAAACAGGTCGTGCTTGTCAGCAAAGATTCGACCCGCCGACGCGAAGACATCGAGTTTTTCTTGCAGGGAGTCCGGAACCTTCATTTCGCGACAGTAACGCCATAGAGGCGAGGTTCCTCCGACCAGCTTGTAGTGCGCGATGATGAAATCACGGATCCATTCGTATTCGGCATCCGTCTGGGCGTTGTAAGCGTCGATGTCGGCGCTAACGAATTTCTTGTCGGGAAACAGAGCCAACAGACGGAACAGCGCCGTATGGATCATATGGATGCTGGTGGACTCGAGCGGCTCCAGGAAACCGCTGGCCAAGCCGACGGCCACGACGTTCTTCACCCAGGCCTTCTTGCGCTTTCCAGTGGTGAATCGCAGCGGCCGCGGATCCGCCAGCGCCTTGCCGTCGAGATTGCCGAGCAGGGTGGCCGCCGCCTGATCATCGCTGATGTGTTCGCTGCAA
>JBEKQJ010000063.1:0-12466 GCA_049519835.1 Caulobacteraceae bacterium
CACCGGCTACCAGGCCAACCTCAGCGTGCTCTCGGCTCTGGTGGGTCGCGGCGACCATCTGCTCCTAGACGCCGACAGTCACGCGAGCATCTACGACGGCTCGCGCCTCGGTCATGGGGAGGTGATCCGCTTCCGCCATAACAATCCCGAAGACCTCTACAAGCGTCTGCGTCGCTTGTCCGGACAGCCCGGCGACCGGCTGATCGTCGTCGAGGGGATCTACTCCATGCTGGGCGACACCGCCCCGCTGAAGGAGATCGCGGCGGTGAAACGCGAAATGGGCGCTTATCTGCTTGTCGATGAGGCGCATTCGTTGGGCGTCCTTGGCGAAACGGGGCGCGGCCTCGCCGAAGCGGCCGGTGTGGAGGCCGATGTCGACTTCATCGTCGGCACCTTCTCCAAGAGCCTCGGCAGCGTCGGCGGCTTCTGCGTCTCCGACAGCGTCGAATTCGATGTCCTGCGCTTCGTCTGCCGGCCCTACATGTTCACCGCCTCGCTGCCGCCAGGCATCGTCGCCTCGACTCTCAAGGCGCTCTCGCGGTTGCGCAGCGAGCCGTCCCTGCGCGCCAATCTGCGGCGCAACGCTCAGCGGCTCTATGACGGCCTGCTGGCCCTGGGTTTCGAGACTGGCCCGGAGCCGAACCCTATTGTCGCGGTGGCCATGCCCAATCAGGAAACCGCCGTGGCTTTCTGGAAGATGGCTTTAGAATCGGGCCTCTACGTCAACCTCGCCATTCCGCCAGCCACGCCGACCGACGTCTGCCTGCTGCGCACCAGTGTGAGCGCCGCCCACACGCTGGCCCAGATCGACACCGCTCTGGCGGTCTTCGAGGACGTCGGCCGCCGGCTCGGATTCCTAGACGCCGAGAAGCGGCGTGCCGGCGGAGCCGCCTGACCACGTGACTTCCCTGGCGCTCGCCGCCCCCACCGCGCGCAAGACCAATTGGCGGCCGTCGATTCTCGACGGCTACCTGCTGCGCATGCTGGCCATGCCGGCGCTTGGCGTTCTCGGTGTGACTCTGGTCGCCTTCTTGCTCGACCAGACGCTGCATCTCATCAACCAGCTCGAGTCCAACGGCGCCCGCATGGGCTACCTGTTCGGCCTGGTGACCAACCTGGTCCCCTACCAGCTGGGTCTAGCGCTGCCGGCCGCGTTCTGCGTGGCGATGTTCATCGTTATCGCGCGTCTCGGCGATGACTCCGAGCTCGACGCCATCCTCGCCGGCGGTGTCTCCTTCACCCGCATCGCCGCGCCGCTGGTGGCGGTCGGAGTGGTTCTCGCCGCGGTCAGCCTGCTGATTTCGGGCTTCCTGCAGCCGTACAGCGCCTACGGCTATCGGGCGGTGCTTAATGCCGCCACCCAGGCTGGGTGGACAGCCCAGCTCGACCCGCAGATGTTCATCAACGCCGGGCCGAATTTCACCATCACGGCCGACGCGGTCGACCCCACCGGCCGCCAGCTCAAAGGCGTCTTCATCCGGCGCGTCGCGCCGCAGGGAGAAACGGTGGTCACCGCCCAGCGCGGCGCCCTCGCCCTGGCGCCGGATGGCAAGACCACCGACCTCGATCTCACCGGCGGCCTTATCCTCACCGATACGCCGCACGGCGACCGGCTCCTGCGTTTCCAGGGCTTCAGCGACCAGCAGATCCTCAGCAACGACCAGCGTCTGGCGCCGCGCGGCGGCAGCGAGGCGGAATTGACCCTCCCGGAGCTGATCCGCGAGGCGCAGAGCCCGGACGCGGTGATTCCAAAGCGAGTGCTGCTGGCCGAACTCTATTCGCGCATCGCGCGCGCCCTGGCCGTGCCGTTCCTGCCGCTTCTGGCGCTGCCGTTGGCGATGGCCGTCAAGCGAGGTCGCCGTACCCCCGGCATGATCCTTGGCGCGGTGATCCTGGTGGCGTTCCACCACGGGGTGACCCTGTGCAAGGGTCTGGCTGATTCCGGCGCCGTCGATCCGCTGATCAGCATCGGCGGGTTGTTCCTCGTTCAGGCTGGATTCGGATTGTGGCTGTTCATGTCGAGCCGCCGCCGTCCGGGCGAGACGCCGCTCTCCGGGCTGTTCCGGCGCTTTGAGCAGCTGTTCGAGCGTCGCAGCAAGACCCCGGCTGCGGCGATGCGGACCCGCGGCTCGCTCGGCATCTCGGCCTACCTCACCCGGATCATGGCGGTGCGCACCGCCGCTGCCGGCGTGGCGATGATCGGCCTGCTGCAGCTGATCGACCTGCTTGAGCGCACGAACGATCTTCTGGCTCGCGGCGGGGCGATCCAAATCGCACGCTACATGCTCCTTCGCCTGCCCTACATGTTCGAGCAGGTGGCCCCGTTCGCAGTGTTGGCGGGCGCGCTCTTCACCTTTGCCCAACTGGCGCGCAACAGCGAGCTGGTGGTGATGCGGATCAGCGGCCTCTCGCTGCTGCAGATCTTCCGCCGCACCCTGCCGGTCGCCCTGGCCGTTGCGGCGCTCGACCTGGTGGTGGCCGATCAGGTGACGCCCCGGGCGGAGCAGGCGCTGGCCGCCTGGTGGGCGGAGAGCACGCCAGGACACCCGGTGAACACCCGCGAAAGGTGGTTCCGCATCGACGGGGATGTGGTGCTCGCCCGGGCCGGTGCGCCCAACGGTCGCTCCATGCGCGGCGTGTCGATCTACGATCGGGACGCAGGCCAGCAACTTGTTCGCCGCATCGAAGCCGCCAAGGCGGTCTGGACGGGCCATGGCTGGCGGCTGGACAACGCCACGGTGACCGACCTGCGCCAGGACCACGCCGAGCGGATGACGGTCAGCGCGATGGACTGGCCGACGACGCTTCGTCCGGCCGACTCGGCCCGCCTGTTCGCCGGCGCCTATCAGATGACGTCCGAGGCGGCCTACCGTTCGCTGTTCGGCAAAGGGCCGATCGACCAGAGCCCGAGCGAGTTCCAGACCCGGCTCTACCGCACCCTGGCCGAGGCTTTGGCGCCGCTGATCATGCTCCTCTTCGCCCTGCCGACGGCGCTAGGACACGCGCGCAGCAACCGCACCATCCCGGTCATCCTGGGCCTCTGCTTCGGCCTGTTCTATCTGGTCACTGACGGCATCCTGACGGCCATGGGTCAAACCGGCGTCTTGCCGCCTTGGGCAGCGGCCTGGGGCGCTCCGGTGGCCTTCGCCGCAGGCGCGGTCAGTTACCTCCTCTACGCCGAGGGTTAGTTATGTCGGTGGAAATCCGCCCTGTCGTCAGCAAGGCCGAGCTGGAGCGGTTCATCCGCCTCCCGATGCGCCTGGGCGAAGGCGACCCCAATTATATCGCCCCCTTGATGTTCGAGCGTCGCGAGGCGCTCTCGCCCAAGGTCAATCCGTTCTTCCAACATGCCGACTGGCAATTCTGGCTAGCGGTGAAGGACGGGCGCGACGTCGGCCGGATCAGCGCCCAGATCGATCATCTGGCCAAAACAGACCCGGCCGCGCCGGACGGGTTCTTCGGCCTGATCGCGGCCGAGAACGATCCAGAGATCTTCGCGGCCCTCTTGAAGACTGCCGAGGACTGGCTGCGGGCTAAGGGCCGGGCGCGGATCATCGGGCCCCTCAACCTGTCGATCAACGAGGAAGTCGGCCTGCTCGTCGACGGCTACGACACCCCGCCAATGCTGATGATGGGTCACGACGCGCGCTGGACGGGCGGCCGGATCGAGGAGCAGGGCTACGGCAAGGTGAAGGACGTCTACGCCTACATCTCCGGTGTTCCCACTTTCACGCGGGCGATCGAATCTCGTCTCGAACGCCCGATGCCGGTGGGACTGGTGATCCGGCCGATCAACATGAAGAACTTCGACGGCGAAGTGCGGACCCTCGTCGATATCTGGAACGACGCCTGGGCGGGCAACTGGGGCTTTGCGCCGATTACCGAGGCCGAGACGCGGCACCTTGGCGAGTCGCTCAAGCTGCTGCTGCACCCCAGACTCATCTGGTTTGTGGAGATCGATGGCGAGTCGGCTGGATTCGGCGCGCTGCTGCCCAACCTCAACGACGCGATCTTCGACCTGAAGGGCAAGCTTTTCCCATTCGGCTGGGCCAAGCTTCTGTGGCGGCTGAAGGTCAAGGGCGTGAAGCGCGGCCGGGTGCCGCTGATGGGGGTGAAGCGCAAGTTCGCCCGCGACGCACGTGGCGCCTTCGCCCCCTTCCTCATCCTCGACGCCTTCCGGCGCGAAGCGGTGAAGCTCGGCATCACCGAGGCGGAATATTCCTGGATCCTTGAGGACAATATGCCCATGCGGCACATCCTCGAGGCCTTCGGCGCCCGCATCTACAAGACCTACCGACTCTACGGAAAGTCGCTGACCGGCCAGCCCATGGCCGAGAATCCGGGCGCCGTCGCCGACGGATTGACGCTCTAGACGGCGCGCTTTTTCCGCTGATAGGCCCCGCAGAACCAGCGACCACCGTGGAGCGGAAATGAAACGGGCGATGATGACCGGCGCGGCGATTGCCGCCCTCTCGGCAGGGGTCGCCTGGGCCCAGCCGGTCGCGCAGCCGTGGATGAACCCGAAGCTTTCGCCAGACCGTCGGGCCGACCTTCTGGTCGATCAGATGACTGAGCCGGAGCAGCTGTCGCTGGTGGTAACCGAGATCGCGCAGCTGATGAGGATCCGGCCGGCCGGAGTTCCGACTTCCGCCGGCTATCTGCCCGGCATCGAGCGGCTGGGAATCCCCCCCTTGTTCGAGAGCGACGCCAGCCTCGGGATCGCCAACGCCACCCGCAAGAACGACGACGCTACGGCCCTGCCGTCCGGGCCGGCCATCGCCGCTACTTTCGATCCGGACCTCGCCTTCGCCGCAGGGGCGATGATCGGCCTGGAGGCGCGGCAAAAGGGCTTCAACGTGCTCCTCGCCGGCGGCGTGAACCTGGACCGCGATCCCCGCGGGGGGCGCGGCTTCGAATACCTCGGCGAGGACCCGCTTCTGGCCGGCGTCATCGACGGCGCGGCGGTGCGGGGCGTGCAGAGCCAGGGCGTCATCTCCACGGTCAAGCACTTCGCGCTCAACGACCAGGAGACGAGTCGCATGGCGCTCGACGTGCGCATCGACCCGGCGGCGGCGCGCGAATCCGATCTGCTGGCCTTCGAGATCGCCATCGAGGAGGGCAAGCCCGGCTCGGTCATGTGCGCCTACCAGAAAGTGGCGGGCGCCTACGCCTGCGAGAACGACACTCTCCTCAACGGCGTGCTCAAGAAGGACTGGGCCTGGCCGGGTTTCGTGATGTCCGACTGGGGGGCGGTCCACTCCGTCCTTGCGGCCAATGCCGGCCTTGATCAGGAATCCGGCAAGCCCCTCGACAAGACCATGTGGTTCGAGGCGCCGCTGAAGTCCGCGGTCACCCGCAACGAGGTCCTGCCGGGCCGGTTGCGGGACATGGCCCAGCGCGTGCTACGCAGCATGTTCGCCGAGGGCCTGTTCGACCGACCGCTTACACCGGGTGGGCTCGACACTGCCGTCGACGCCAAGGTCGCCCAACGCGTCGCCGAGGGCGGCATCGTCCTCCTCAAGAACGACGGCGGCCTGCTGCCGCTGACGGCAGGGAAGATTGCGGTCATCGGCGGTCACGCCGACGTGGGCGTGATTTCCGGCGGCGGCTCGTCCCAGGTGATCCCGCTCGGCTCCTTGCGTCTGCCGGCTCCGAAAGGCGCGCCGCCGTGGGGCCAAGGGATGATCTTTCATCCCTCCTCTCCTCTAAAGGCGATCGCCGCACGCAACGCCCAGTCGATGTTCGTAGACGGCGCTGATCCTGCCGCGGCCGCTGCGCTCGCCAAGAATGCCGACGTGGCGATCGTCTTCGCCACCCAGTGGTCGACCGAGGGCGCGGACGTCGAGATGTCCTTGCCGATCGGTCAGGACGCCCTGATCGCTGCCGTAGCGGCGGCCAATCCACACACCGTGGTGGTGCTGGAAACCGGTGGCCCGGTGTTGATGCCCTGGCTCGACAAGGTCGGCGCGGTGATCGAGGCCTGGTATCCGGGCTCGGGCGGCGGGGAGGCGATCGCCCGCGTGCTGTACGGCGAAGTGGGTCCGTCCGGGCGACTGCCGGAAACCTTCCCGGCCGGCGAGGCCGAGCTGCCGCGGCCCCAGCTGCCCGGCGCCAAACCCACGGGGTCCGGTCTTCTGACCGGTCCGGACGCCGCACCGATCACCGTCAGCTATGACGAAGGCTCGGACGTCGGCTATCGCTGGTTCGCCCACACCGGCGCGAAGCCACTGTTTCCGTTCGGATATGGACTGACCTACACCGGCTTCCGATACGACAACCTCAAGGTCGCGGGCGGCGACACCGTCCGCGTCAGCTTTACGTTGACCAATACGGGCGGCCGCGCCGGGACCGAGACCGCTCAGGCCTACCTGATGGCTGAGCCGGGGCGAAGCCAGGAGCGCCTGGTCGGCTGGACACGCGTGACGCTCAAGCCAGGCCAATCACGGCGGGTCAGGATCGCCGCGCCAGCGCGTCTCCTCGCCAGCTGGAGCGAGGCGGACCATGCCTGGCTGGTGGCGGGCGGAGCCTACCGCGTAGCCGTGGGGCCCAACGCGGGCGAGGCTCCACTCACCGGCGAGGCGAGCGTCCGCGCCGCGCGCCTCAATCCCTGAAGGGCTCGCTCAGGCCTCGTGCAGGGTTTCGCCATGGACGGCCATGTCCAGGCCCTCCAACTCGTCGTCCGATGAGAGGCGCAGGCCGGTGGTGTACTTGCACACCATGAGGATCAGGAAGGTCAGGACGCCCGACCAAACGATGGTGCCGATGCAGCCGTAGAGTTGCGTCAACGGACTGTGGATCTTTCCGGCCGAGTTGATCGCCGCGTCGGCGAAGACGCCGGTCAGGATCGCCCCGATGAAGCCGCCGACGCCGTGCACGCCAAAGGCGTCCAGGCTGTCGTCGTATTTGAAGATGCGCTTGAGGTAGACGGCCGACAGATAGCAGCCGACCCCGGCCGCCACGCCAATGAAGAAGGCGCCGTTGGGGTTCACGAAACCGGAGGCCGGCGTCACGGCGACGAGGCCGGCCACCGCTCCTGACGCCAGGCCGAGCATGGTCGGCTTTTTGGAGACGATCCATTCGGCGAGCATCCAGGCCAGCCCCGCCGCGGCGGTGGCGATCTGCGTATTGGCCATGGCCGCGCCGGCCAGCGCGTTGGCGGTGGTCGCCGAGCCGGCGTTGAAGCCGAACCAGCCAACCCACAGCAGACTGGCGCCGATCATGGTCAGCACCAGGTTGTGCGGGGCCATGTTGTCGTGGCCGAGACCCTTACGCTTGCCGAGCACGAGCGCGCAGACGAGGCCGGAGACGCCGGCATTGATATGCACCACCGTCCCGCCCGCGAAGTCGAGCACGCCGATCTTGGCGCCCAGGAATCCGCCGCCCCACACCCAGTGCGCGATCGGAGCGTAGACGAAGATCGACCACAGGGTCATGAACAGCAGCAGGGCCGAGAACTTCATCCGTTCGGCGAAGGCCCCGCAGATCAGCGCCGGGGTGATGATCGCGAACGTCATCTGGAACATCATGTAGACGTATTCTGGGATGGTCACCGGCGAGCCGGCGATCAGGTAGGGCTTGTCCATGGTGACGTTCTTTAGGAACACGCCGCCAAGGCCGCCCCAGAATTGGTTCTGGCCGGCGTCGGCATTGGTCCCGAAGGCGATCGAATAGCTGACGGCGTACCAGATCACCGTCACCAGGCAGGTGATGGCGAACGACTGCGCCACTGTGCCGATGACGTTCTTCCGGCGCACCATGCCGCCATAGAAAAGGGCTAGACCCGGGATGGTCATCATCAGCACCAAGGCGGTGGAGGTCAGCATCCAGGCGGTGTCGCCGCTGTTGGGATTGGCATTGTAGTTGGGCGCCGAAGCGGCCAGCGCCGGCGCGGCGATGGCGCTGAGCAAGATCGTGCCGGCAATGGCCAGGATGGCCTTCAGCGACCTGGATGCGAAGTTCATTCCACTCAATCCTGTCCTCCCAGGGTCTCGAGCCTCAGAGCGCCGCGAGGCCGCTCTCGCCGGTGCGGATGCGAATGGCCTCCTCCACCGGCAGGACGAATATCTTGCCGTCGCCGATCTTGCCGGTCGACGCGGTGCGGGCGATCGCCTCGACCGCCTTGGCGGCCATGTCGTCCTGGACCACCGCCTCGATGCGGATCTTGGGCAGAAACGTCGACTTGTACTCGGCCCCACGGTAGATTTCGGTGTGACCTTTCTGCCGGCCGTGGCCGTGGGCCTCGGTCACGGTCATGCCTTCCACCCCCGCCTCCACCAGCGCGTCTCGGACGTCGTCTATCTTGTACGGCTTGATGATCGCCACGACCATTTTCATGGGCGGTTCCGAATCTCCTGCGCGAGTGACGCCGGCAGACGCATGGGGCAGGCTGATCGCGATGCGGCCTGCGGGTGGGACCCAGGCGGCCGCGATCGACGCGCTTGCCCATCCCAGCGGCAGATGGGGCGCCGGGCGCCCGCGATATGGGCGCCGGCATCGACCCTTTCCCTCCCCAACGTCAGCACGCCATAGTGGGGCGTGACCATCCAGCCCCATGACCGCACCGCCCCGGCAGCCGCGTCCGGTGCCCTGACCTCCGTCGAGGCGCTGATCGAGGGACTGGCCGGGGTCGGCTACATCGCCTCGCGGCGCATCGCCACGGCGCTGTGGCTGGCCGCCCATCTGGAAAAGCCGGTCCTGGTCGAGGGCGTGGCCGGGGTCGGCAAGACCGAGCTGGCGCTCAGCGCCGCCCGCCTCCTCGGCCTGCCGCTCATCCGCCTGCAGTGTTACGAGGGTCTCGACGAGACGCGCGCCCTCTACGAGTGGAAGTACGGCAAGCAGCTGCTCTACACCCAGATCCTCAAGGACCACCTCGGCCCGGCGCTCGGCGAAGAGCCCGACCTCGCCGCCGCCATGAGCCGGCTGCAGGGCGTCGGCGAGCTGTTCTTCTCCGAGACCTTCCTGGAGCCGCGTCCGCTGCTGCAGGCCCTGCAGGCCGTGGCTGGCGCCGTTCTGCTGATCGACGAGATCGACAAGAGCGACGAGGCCTTCGAGGCCTTCCTGCTGGAGATGCTGTCGGCCTTCCAGGTCTCGATCCCCGAGATCGGAGTGATCAAGGCGCGGGTCGCGCCGGTGGTGTTCCTGACCTCGAACAACACTCGCGATCTCGGCGACGCCCTCAAGCGCCGCTGCCTTCACCTGCACATCCCGCTGCCCGACCAGGCCCTGGAAGAGCGGATCGTCGCCGCCCGGGCGCCGGACGTCGAGGCGCGGCTCAGGACCCAACTGGTCGCCTTCGTCCAGGGCCTGCGGCGGCTCGATCTGCGCAAGCCGCCGTCGATCTCCGAGACGGTCGACTGGGCCCGGGCGCTCGTCCTGCTGCACGCCCGCACCCTCGACGCCGGCCTGGTGCGCGAGACCCTCAACCTGCTGCTGAAGTTCGAGCAGGACATCGCCGCCGCCGAGCCGCGCCTGGCCGAGCTGCTGGCCGCCGCCGATCGTGACTGAGCCGCTCGCAGGCTTCATTCGCGCCCTGCGGGCCCAGGATGTCCGCGTCTCGCCGGCCGAGGCGATCGACGCCCACCGGGCCCTGGCGGAGGTCGGCTGGGCGGACCGCGCCCTGGTCCGTGACGCCCTGGCCGCGACCTTGGCCAAGTCGGCCGCCGAGGCGGCGCGCTTCGACGCCTGCTTCGACCTCTACTTCGCCCGCGAGGCGCTGGCGGCGCATCCGGACCAGGGCGTGCGGGCCGCCGGACCCGGCCTCGAAGCCCTGGTCGTCGCCGGCGATCAGGCCGGCCTCGCCCAGGCCATGGAGGCCGCCGCCGATCGCGCCGGGGCCGCCGATATCCATATCCCCACCCAGCGCGGCCTCGTCGTCCGCCGCACCCTCGACCAGATGGGCCTGCGGGGTCTCGAGGCGCGCATCGCCGCCCTGCGCGCCGCTGGCGACGTCGAACGCGCCGAGCGCCTGGCCGAAGGCCGCGCCGAGCTCTTCGAGCGCGCCAATGCCTTCGTGGACCGCCAGGCGGCGCTCTACGCCTCGGAGACCGGCCGCCGACTGCGCGAACAGATCCTGGCCCGCCAGGCCTTCACCGCCATCGACGAGGCGGACGTCAAGGCCATGCAGACCCTGGTCCGCCGCATGGCCAGGCGGCTGGCCGAGCGCTACGCACGCCGTCGCCGCCGGGCCCGCAAGGGTCGGCTCGACGTCCGCCACACGGTGCGCCGCAGCCTCGGCTATGGCGGCGCGCCCTTCGAGCTCATCTGGAAGCACGAGAAGATCGACCGACCGCAGATCGTTGTCGCCTGCGACGTCTCCCGCTCGGTGGCCTCGGCGGCGCAGTTTCTGCTGCTCTTCCTGCACAGCCTCGGCGAGGCGGTGGAGCGCCTGGAGGCCTTCGCCTTCTCCGACCGCCTGGTGCGGGTCGACGACCTTCTGGACGAGGCGAGGGTTCAGGACTCCACCGCCCTCATCCTCGAGCGGATCGGCTTTCGCCCGACCGACTATGGCCGCGCGCTGGAAGACCTCGTCGCCCAGGCCCGTCTTGACCGACGGACGACGGTGATCATCCTCGGCGATGCGCGCAGCAACTACGCCGACCCGCGCCTCGACCTGATGCGCCGCCTCGCCGACCAGACTCGCCAGGTGGTCTGGCTCAACCCGGAGCCGACCACCTACTGGGGCCAGGGCGATTCGCGCATGGACGTCTACGCCCGCTTCTGCCGGGTGGCGACCTCCTGCAACACCCTGGAGGGCCTGGAGCGGGTCATCGACGGGGTCCTGCGCGCGCCCGCGCCGCGGTGAGAGCGGAATCGGCGGCGCTGCGTTAGACTGCCCCCCATGACCGAAGCGCTCGTCGAACCGGCGGACAATGCCCGGGCCTATTCCGTCTCCGAGCTGGCCAATGCGTTGAAGCGCACCATCGAGGAGTCGTACGGCTTCGTGCGCCTGCGCGGCGAGCTCTCCAAAGTCACCTTCGCGGCCAGCGGCCATGTCTATCTCGACCTCAAGGACGACAAGGCCGCCATCTCCGGGGTGATCTGGAAGGGGACGGTCCGCCAGCTGGCCGTGCGACCCGAGACCGGCCTGGAAGTGATCGTCACCGGCCGCATCACCACCTATCCCGGCCGCTCGCAGTACCAGATCGTCATCGAGACCATGGCCCCGGCCGGGGCCGGGGCTCTGCTCGCCCAGCTCGAGCGGCTGAAGCAGAAGCTGGCCGCCGAGGGCCTGTTCAGCCCTGAGCGCAAGCGGCCGCTGCCGGCCATGCCGGGCGTCATCGGCGTCATCACGAGTCCGACCGGGGCGGTGATCCGCGACATCCTGCACCGCATCGCCGACCGCTGGCCCTGCCGGGTGATCGTCTGGCCGGTGCTGGTCCAGGGCGAGCGGGCGGCCGGCGAGGTGCGGGCCGCCATCGAGGGCTTCAACGCCTTGCCGGCCGGGGGCGCGATCCCGAAGCCCGATCTGCTGATCGTCGCCCGCGGCGGCGGCTCGGTTGAGGACCTCTGGCCGTTCAACGACGAGGCCATGGCGAGAGCCGCGGCCGCCTCGGCCATCCCGCTGGTCTCGGCTGTCGGCCACGAGACCGACACCACCCTGATCGACTTCGTCTCCGACCGCCGCGCCCCAACGCCGACAGCGGCCGCCGAGTTGGCGACGCCGGTGCTGGCCGATCTGGTCGGCGCCGTGCAGGAGCTGTCTGGCCGCCTGACCCGCTCCGGCGCCCAGACCCTGGAGCAGCGGCGGCGGTCCCTGGCCTTCGCGGTGCGCGGCCTCGGCCGACCGGACGACCTGCTGGCCGCCGCGGCCCAGCGGCTGGACTACGCGGCCCTGAAGCTCGGTGGCGCACTGCGAGGCAATGTCGAGCGCCATGGCCGTCAGCTGGCTGGGGTCGGCGGGCGGCTGCGGCCGGGCCTGCTCACCGCTGGCCTGGACATCCACAATCGCGACCTCACCCGCGCCAGCGCCCGCCTTGCCCCGGCCGTGACGCGCCGGCTCGAGGCGCTGAGCGAGCGCCTGGCCGGGCAGGGCCGCGTGCTCGCCTCGCTGGAGCCCAAGGCCCCCTTGCGGCGCGGCTTCGCCCTGGTGCGCGGCGCGGGCGGTCGGCTGGCCACGAGCGCCACAGAGCTCGAGCCGGGTGAGGTCCTGGATATAGAGTTCGCCGATGGCCATCTCTCCGGGCATGTCGACGGCGAGCCGCCTTTTGCGTTAAGTCATCCGCCATGAACGCCCACGACAAGTCTCTCGGTCGCCCGGACGAGCCGCCGGCGGTGGTCAGCTACGGCGACGGCGAGTTCACGGTCGTTCGCCCCGGCCGCTATGTCATCTGCGCGGTGAGCGGCCGGCGCGTCCCGCTGGAAGCCCTTCGCTACTGGAACCCGACGACCCAGGAAGCCTTCGCCGGCCCCACCGAGGCGATGACCCGGTGGCGGGAGTTGAATTCGTAGAGCGACTCTCTCCCCCCTC
>JBEKQJ010000064.1:0-12402 GCA_049519835.1 Caulobacteraceae bacterium
TGGGCCTGCTGGCCGCGCTGGCCGTCGCCGCCGCGATCGCCCTGCCCGCCCTGCGGCGCAAAGTCGCCGCGAGCGAAGGCGACGCCAGTCCCGAGGCCTTGGTGCGGGTTCTGGCCGAGCCGGCGGCGCTGGTGGCCGAGGACGGCGAGATCGAGGCGGCGAACGACGCCTGGCGAGACAGCATCGGCGCCTATCGCCGCTTGCAACGCAGCCCTCTAGCCGCAGCGCCGGCCCTGCTTCGAACCGCCGCGCGCGACCGCTTCGCCGGCGACACTGTCGTCCTCGGAGGTGCGACGCAACGGGTCGACGCCGCGCGGCTCGACAGCGGCCGCTTCCTGGTGCGGCTGACGCGGGTCGCCCCCCCGGCTCCGAACGATCCGGCGCCGCAGCTGGCCAAAAGCGTCGAGACGACCGCCCGCCTCGACGCCTTCGCCGCCGCTTCGCCGTTCGGGGCCGCGCTGGTCGAGGGCGACGACCCGTTCGACGGCAAGATCCTGGAGGTAAACGGCGCCTGGGCCAGCATCGCCGGCGAAGCGGCCGCGCCGGGCGCGACGCTGGGGCCGGCGATCACCGAGGAGAGCCGCCGGGGCGCCTCCGCCCGTCTCGCCGCCGGCGGCGTCGGACCGTTCGAGGTGACGCCGGCGGCGAACACCGACCGGGTGTCGCACCTCTACGTCACCCATCTGCCTGACCGCTGCGTGGCCTATCTCGTCGATGTGACCGAGCAGAAGCAGCTGCAGGCCCAGCTGGTGCAGGTGAACAAGATGCAGGCCATCGGCCAGCTGGCCGGCGGCGTCGCCCACGACTTCAACAACCTGCTCACCGCCATCCGTCTGCGTACGGATGAGCTGCTGGTGCGCCACGCACTCGGCGATCCCTCCTACGACAGCATTTCCGAGATCCGCGAGACCGTCGATCGGGCCGCTTCGGTGGTGCGCCAGCTGCTGACCTTTTCGCGCCGGGCCACCCTGCAGCGTGAGACTCTCGATCTCGGCGAGGCGTTGACCGACACCGCGGTGCTGCTGCGCCGCCTGGTGCGCGAGGACGTCGACCTCGCCATCGACTACGGACCCAACTTGCCGCAGGTTCGGATCGACCGCTCACAGCTGGAAACGGCGATCATCAATCTCGTCGTCAACGCCCGCGACGCTCTACGCGCCAAGGGCGGCGGCGCTGTGCGCATCCGCGTGGCGCGCGTGGGCCTCGAGCCGGCCAAGGTGCTGGGGTACGCCGGTCCCGACCAGTCCGAGCTGGCCCTGTTGGAGGTCGCCGACGACGGTCCGGGCATCGCGCCGGACGCCCTGGCCAAGATCTTCGAGCCCTTCTTCACCACCAAGCCGCTGGGCGAAGGCACCGGTCTCGGCCTCGCCACCGTCTATGGCGTGGTCAAACAGGCTGACGGCTGGATAACCGCCGACTCCGTGGTCGGGAGCGGTGCAACCTTTCGCATCTTCCTGCCGGTCTGGGCCCCTCCGCTGTCCTTCGAGCCGGCCGGCGGCGCCAAGGCGCGCAAGGCGCCGCGCGATCTCTCCGGCGCCGGCCGCATCCTTTTCGTCGAGGATGAAGCCTTGGTGCGCGGGGTTGCCGCCCGTCTGCTGCGCGCCCGCGGCTACGAGGTGATCGAGGCCGCCGACGGCGAGGAGGCCCTGGTCCTCGCGGAAACACACGCCGGAACCATCGATCTGATGATCTCCGACGTGATCATGCCCGGCATGGACGGTCCCGCCCTGATGAAAGCGGCGCGGCCGTTCCTGGGCGCCGCGCCGGTGATCTTCATCTCCGGCTACGCCGAGGCGGAGTTCTCCGACCTGCTCGAGGGCGAGCCCGGGGTCTCGTTCCTGCCCAAGCCGCTCGACATCAAGACCCTGGCCGAGCGGGTCAAGGCCGAGCTGCGTCCACCGGACCGGGCCTCGTGAACGCATCAGACGCGCCGTTTCGCGTACGGCCGACCGCCCGCATCCTGCTGTTGGACCCGGACGACCGCATCCTGCTGATGAAGGGTCGTCTGCCTGCCAGCCCCAACGCCCCGGGGGTCTGGTTCACCATCGGCGGCGGCGTCGAGCCCGGCGAAAGCGTCTACGAGGCGGCGGCTCGCGAGGCGCGTGAGGAGACCGGCTTCGACGACGTGGTGCTTGGCGAGGTGGCGTGGCGCGGCGAAGTGACGCTGCCTGACCGCAAGCAACGACCCGTGTTGTTCCAGGACACCTTTATTCTGGCCCGCTGTGGCGGTGGCGAGGTGAGCCGCGCCGGCTGGCAGGCGCTGGAGCGCGAATTCGTCGACGACATACGCTGGTGGAGGTTGGAGGCGCTCGTCGCTACCTCTGAGCCGGTCTGGCCAGCCGATCTCGCCGCCCGTCTAAGTGTGCTGCTCGAGCGATGAGCGGCCTCTGAACGGCCACGCGGCGACCATTCTGGGCGGCAGGGGGGGTGCGATCATGCGTCGCGGCGACGCGACTTTTTTACAAACTGAAGTCGCGCTAGATTCCGACTGTCACCCATTGTTTTGGCTTTGTTGGGTATCACCGTGTATGAGTCGCTTGCGCCAGACCTGCGAGGAGCCGCTCGAACCCGAGCCCCGGGGGGGGCGCAAGTAATGGCGGCGTTCTCCTTCGCCTACAATCCGTTCGTCGTGCTGCCCGTTTCGCTTCGAGCGGGTCCTCGCGACATCGAAGAGTCCTTCCAACGGCGCCTGTCCTCCCGGCCGCAGGACGAGATGGCGCTGACCCGCGCCCGCCGGCTGCTCCTCGAACCTGATAGCCGTCTGGCGGCGGAAGTCGCGTGGCTCATCGACGTCGGCCCGAAAGAGGCTGTTGGCTTGCTGGGCGCCATGGCCGGCGGCAATCAGTCGGCTCTGCTTGACGCCCTTGCCGGCCAGCCGCCGCTCACCAAGGCCAATGTGGCGGCGGACGCCTGCGGCCGTCTCAAATCTGCGGCGTTCCTGCGGCCGCTGGCCCAGGCGCACAACGCCCTCGATTCAGCCGCTCTGCTTGCCTTGATCAACGAGATCCATGGCGCCATCCCGATCGGCGGCGTCAGCTCGCGCCAGCTCGACGCGGCTCTGCGGGCCATCGCCATGCTGCATGCCGGTTCGGCCATGGCGGCGATCAGCGCCCAGGTCGATCCGGCCTTCGCGCTGGCCACCATCACTCAGGGGCCGGACGCCGCCACGGGCGCCTTCCTCGACGAGCTGACCCGGCAATACGAGGATCGCTATCCCTCTGCGCCCCCCGAGCCGGCCAACGATGACGCTGTCGTTGAACCGGCGCCTGAGCCGGTGAGTCTGGTCGCGGCGGTCGGCGGCGGCTTCGCCGAGGTGCACGCGCCGCACGGCGACGGCTGGGGCGAAGGCGAACACGGCGCGGCGGCGGCGGCGGCGGCATTCATGGATGCTCAGCTGATCTTCACCGCCCACGAGCGCTTCGACACCGAAGGCAACTCCAAGAATGTCCAGCGGGTGCTCTACGTGCTGGGCGGCGTCGCTGCGGCGGTGGTTCTTATCTTCCTGTTCGTCACGCGGGACGCGGCCGACAAGGCCGATAAGGCGGCTCTAGCCCGCGCCGCCATCGCTCCGCCCGCGGCGGTGGCCCAGGCGAGTGTTGGCGGCGGCCGCCATCACCACCATACGCGGCAGTGCATCACCGTCTCCGGCGCCAGCTACTGCACCAACGAATAGGCCGGGCGCGCGCCCATCAAGGGCGCGCTGCCTGACGGCGCTCGGGCCATCGCCCAGGCGTAGGAACATATTGCGAACATCGAACAAACAGGGTACGAGATGAGTCCCGGCGCAGGGCCGGGGCGAATTCCGGCGCGGCCGTCGGAATCATGGGATAAGGCGGGCAACATGAGCAGCGCGGCGTTGAGGCTGGTGGGCAAGGAAGACGGCGACAAGCAGCGGGCCCTTGAAGCGGCTCTGGCCCAGATCGATCGGGCCTTCGGCAAGGGCGCCGTGATGAAGCTGGGCGTGAAGGGCAAGATCGTCGAGATCGAGTCCGTGCCCACCGGCTCGCTTGGGCTCGACCTGGCGCTTGGCATCGGCGGCCTGCCCAAGGGTCGGGTGGTCGAGATTTACGGCCCCGAGAGTTCGGGCAAGACCACCTTGGCGCTGCACGTCATCGCCGAGGTTCAGAAGGCCGGCGGCTCGGCCGCCTTCGTCGACGCCGAACACGCCCTCGATCCGTCTTATGCCCACAAGCTCGGCGTCAATCTCGACGAGTTGCTGGTCGCCCAGCCGGACACCGGCGAGCAGGCCCTGGAGATCACCGACACCTTGGTGCGTTCGGGGGCCGTGGACATTGTGGTCATCGACTCGGTGGCGGCCCTGACGCCGCGGGCCGAGATCGAGGGCGAGATGGGCGACTCCCTGCCGGGCCTGCAGGCGCGGCTGATGAGCCAGGCCCTGCGCAAGCTCACCGCCTCGATCTCCAAGACCCAGACCCTGGTCATTTTCATCAACCAGATCCGCATGAAGATCGGGGTGATGTACGGCAGCCCAGAAACCACCACCGGCGGCAACGCCCTGAAGTTCTACGCCTCGGTGAGGCTCGACATCCGCCGCACCGGCTCGGTGAAGCTGCGCGACGAGGTGGTCGGTAACAACGTCCGCGTGAAGGTGGTGAAGAATAAGGTGGCCCCACCGTTCCGCGAGGTCGAGTTCGACATCATGTACGGGGCCGGCATCTCCAAGCTCGGCGAGATCATCGACCTTGGCGTTAAAGCCGGGGTGATCGAGAAGTCCGGCTCGTGGTTCTCGTGGAACAGCCAGAGGATCGGCCAAGGCCGCGACAATGTCCGCGAGTTCCTGAAGAACAATCCGGACATTGCCCTGGCGATCGAGACCGAGGTGCGCGGCAATTCCACCCGCATCGAGGAAGAGCTGCTGATCGGCGCGGTCGAACCGGAAGAGTAGGGCGAAGGGCGGATTGACAGGTCCGCGCCAGCGTCGCCAACCTCGACCTCTCACAAGGGAGGGCCAGCGGATGTCGCTCAAGGGACAGTGTTTCTGCGGCGTGGTGAAGCTCGAGGCGTCCGGCGCCCCTGAGGCCATGGGCTACTGCCATTGTCGCTCATGTCGATCGTGGTCGGGCGGACCGGTCAACGCTTTCAGCCTATGGCGACCCGACGCCATCAAGGTGACTGAGGGCGAGGCGTTCGTGGCGACTTACGTTGGTTCGCCACTCAGCGAACGCAGGTATTGTACGAAGTGCGGCGGCCACCTGATGACCAACCATCCGCCGCTCGGCCTGATCGACGTCTTCGCCGCCACCCTGCCGGATCTCGATTTCAAGCCCGGCGTCCATGTCAACTACGCCGAGACCGTCCTGCCGATGAAGGACGGCCTGCCCAAGCTCAAAGACTTCCCGGCCGAGTTCGGCGGTTCCGGTGAGGCGATCCCTGAATAGGCGCCTCTAGCGCTTCAGGCCGAGGTCGCTCTGGCGCATGCGCGCCCGAAGAGTCACGACGCCGTCGCCGGAAAGCACGCCGCCGCGCCCCAGCAGTCGTCCGGCCTGCCAGTTGGAAAGGCCGAGTTCCGGCCGCCCGAACGCGTACTGCCCATCCACCCAGCGGGTGAAGCCGTCGCCGACGAACGCCGCCTCGATGCCCTGGTAAAAGCGACGTTGCGCCGCCGGGTCCCCAGAGATCAGGCTGGCGACGAACCGCGGGCTCCAGGCGTTGAAGAGCGTCATGGCGTGGCCGAGGTCATCGGCCACCACGAGCGAGACTTCCGGAGTCGCCTCCCATTCCCACTCGTGTCCAAGATCGAGGGTTCCATGAACGTCGACGAACGGCTCGTCATGATCGCCGTCCGGCCGTCTGGCCATCACCCGCAACGAACGCCACCGCTCCGGAACGAGGTCTGCGTCTGGCGCCGCAACGTGCAGCCGCGCGCCGTGGCCCAGAGCCTTGCCCGCTCGCCAGAGGGCGTCCACGAACAGGGGAACGAGTTCGGCCGACCGAGCGCGCGCGACGCAGCAGACATTGAGCGTGTTGCACACCTTGCGGTCGAGGGAGTGAAGTGCTGCGGCGGCGAACCGCTCGGCGTCCGCCGCTTCGTCGGCGACCAGCCAGGCCCCGCCGGTCCCATGCAGGCTGGCCGGCACGCCGCTCTGGCGCGCCACCGCCCCCAGTTGCGCCACCGCTGGACCCGAGCCCCGCGCCACCGCCAGCCCCAACCGAGCATCGGAGAACAGGGCCCAGCCGGCCGCCCGCTCGGGGCTGCCCAGCAGCACGGCCGTCCCGCCCGGAAGGCCGGCCTCGGCGAGGGCCGGTTCGAGCGCCAGGCTGGCGATGGCGCGCGCCGTGCCGAGCGCGTCCGAACCGATGCGGAATACGGCCGTATTGCCGCCGCGGATGACGCCGCAAGCGTCGGCGAACACATTCGGCCGGCCCTCGAACACGAAGCCGACGACGCCCAGCGGCGCGGTCTCCAGTTCGACACTCCAGCCGGGGTGGTCGACGCGCTCCACCAGCCGATCGCGCGCCGGCGCCGCGTCGCGCCATGCCTCGAGGCCGGCGACCATTTCCGCGCGCATGGCCGGCGTTGCGATCAGGCGGTTGATCGAGCGGCCAGCAGCGCGCGCCTTGGCCACATCCGCGGCATTCGCCGCCGCGATGCCGTCCCAGAACGCGTCATCTCCGAGTCGGGCGGCGAACCGATCGAAGAAGCGGCTGATCCGCTCGTCGTCGACGCCGCTAAGCGCCGGGAATGCGGCCGCCGCCCGGTCAACAGATTCGGCGGCGAGCGCCGCCACCGCCGCCGGCACGCGCAACAGATCGCCGCTGGCCTGGACCACGATCAGTCGATCGCCGGGCGCAAAGGCCGCGGCGAGGTCCTCGCTGACGACCGTCATCCGATCGCCGGCATAGGGAATGACCATGCCCGCTTCGAGCCGCTCCAGCTTCATGAGGCCGGCTTTAACCCAGGGTCCGGGATCGCGCCAATTGCGCCGTTCCGCTGGGCGACCTAAGCCGGGCCTCATGAGCCAGATCGCCCTCCTGCGCGGCGTTAACCTGGGCGGCGCCAACCGCGTCGCCATGGTCGATGTGCGGGCCGCGCTGGAGGCGGCCGGCTTCGCGGCCGTGCGCAGCCTGCTGCAGAGCGGCAACCTGGTCTTCGAGGCGAACAGGGCCGAAGGTGCGGCCCTCGAAGCGCAGATCGAGAGCGCGCTGCGCGAGCGCGTCAGCCTGAAGGTCGACGTCATGGTTCGCGGTGCGGCGGCCTGGCGCGCGATGATCGAGGCCAACCCGTTTCCGCATCAGGCCGAGACCGATCCGGGCCGTCTTGTGGCCGTGGTCCTCAAAACCGCGCCGGCCGAACATGCCGAGGCGGCTCTGGCGGCCGTCCCGGGGCCCGAACAGTCGCGGGTGATCGGCCGCGAGGCCTTCATCTGGTATCCGGCCGGCCAGGCCGACACCAAGTTGACCGGCGCGATCCTCGACAGGGCGCTCGGCGCACGTGGCACCGGCCGCAACTGGAACACAGTGCTGAAGCTGGCGGCTCTGGCCGGCGCCTGAAGCGCGGCTTTGCCGCCGGCCGCGGCGGCCTCTAGATGGAGGCATGGAGCCCACGGGTCCGACCGGGGAAGTGCGCGAGCTCGCGCCCACAGGGAGACCGCGCCGGCGCGCGCTTGGCGTCATCGCCTTCCTGCGCGGGCGCATCCGCGCGAGCGAGCTGCTGCTGGTGTTGGTGGCGATCGCCGTCGGCGCCGGCGCCGGGGCCCTGACCTCCGCCGTCAGCTACGCCGCCCACGCGGCCCAAAGCCTGATCTACGGCCTCGGTCCGGGCCAGAGGCTGTCGGCGATTACCCATCTGGACCCGCTGCGCGCCCTGGCCCTGCCGGCCGGCGGCCTCGTTCTTGGCTTGGTGTCCTGGCTCCGCGCCCGCCGCCGGCCGGCGGCGGTGGTCGACCCGGTGGAGGCGAACGCCCTGCATGCCGGCCGGATGTCAGCGCGCGACAGCCTCTTCCTGGCCATCCAGAGCGTGATCTCCAACGGCTCGGGCGCTTCGGTCGGCCTGGAAGCGGCCTACGCCCAGCTCGGCGGCGGCCTCGGCTCGGCGCTCGGTCGCAGCCTCAACCTGCGCCGCAGCGACATGCGGGCCTTCGTCGGGGCGGGTGCGGGGGCGGGGATCGCCGCCGCCTTCGGGGCGCCGCTCACCGGCGCTTTCTATGCCTTCGAGATCATCATCGGTTCCTATTCGGTGATCAACGTCGCTGTCGTTGTCGCTGCGGCCATCGCCGGCGCCTGGGTGAGCCGCGCCCTGGCGGTCGAGCCGACCGTGTTGCACACCGCCGTGACCGATTCTCTCACTGCGACCCATTACCTGCTTTTCGGCGCCCTCGGCGTCATCTGCGCCGGCCTCGGCGTGGCGGTGATGCGCCTGGAAGCCTTTCTGGAGCGGGGCGTCGCCCGCCTGCCGGGACCGCGCTGGCTGCGCCCGGCGATCGGCGGGACGGTGCTGGCCGCCCTGGCGCTAGTCGACCCGCATTCCCTTTCGGCCGGCCACGGCGCTATGACCGAAGCGATGGCCGCGTCGATCGGCCTGGCGGCGCTCGCCTTCCTGATCATCGCCAAGGCCTCGGCCTCGATCGTCGCGCTGGGCTTCGGCTTCCGCGGCGGCCTGTTCTTCGCCTCGCTCTACCTGGGGGCGCTGGTCGGCAAGTTCTGCGTCCTGGCCTTGGCGGCGGCCGGGGTCGAGACCGGCATCGATCCCATGGCCGGCGCTCTCGTCGGCATGGGCGGCCTGGCGGTGGCGATCATCGGCGGACCTTTCACCATGACCTTTCTGGTGCTGGAGACCACCGGAGATTTCGCCCTGACGGCGGCGACGCTCACCGCCTCGATCGTCGCCAGTCTGCTGGTGCGCGAGACCTTCGGCTACTCGTTCTCGACCTGGCGGCTGCACCTGCGCGGCGAGACGATTCGCAGCGCCCACGATGTCAGCTGGCTGCGAACCCTGACGGCCCAGCGGATGATGCGCGCCGACGCGCCGGTGATCAGCGCCGACACCACTGCGGCGGCTTTCCGGGCCCGCTACCCGCTCGGCTCGACCCGCCGCGTGGCAGGCCTCGACGCCCTCGGTGGCTATGCAGGCCTCATTCCCGTTTCGGCCGTCTATGCGCTGGAGGATCCGGCGACGCCCGTGGCCGAGGTAATGATCGCCCGCGACCACTGGTTGACCACGGACATGGCCATCAAGGAGATCATGGGCGTCTTCGACCAGGCGGCGACCGACGAGCTGGCTGTCCTGGGCGATGACCGCGAGGTGCTGGGCGTGGTCTCCGAGGCCTATGCCACCCGCCGCTACGCCGAGGAACTCGAGAAGGCCCGCCGCGACCTCGTCGGCGCGGACTAAGGTCGGCGGATTAAGCTTCGGTAAGAAATCGCCGCGCGGGGTTAAGCTTTTGTAAGAAGGCCTTCCCGTGCTTGACTTGGCGGCCTGCGCCACGGACTTCCTGCCGGCCGCGCCGAACGGGGACGCGACCAGCAGACGGGGACCTTGAGTGGCGTTCCAGGCGACAGTCCGGATCCTCGCGCTCGCGGCCTTGGCGGCCGTCGCCAGCTGCAGCAAGCCCGATCCGAAGGGCAATGGCCCCGAGGGTACGCCGGATGTCGGCGTGGTCACCCTCAGCGCCCAGCCGGTCACCCTGGCCACCGAACTGCCTGGCCGGGCGACGCCCTTCGAGTCCTCGGACGTGCGTCCGCAGGTGGGCGGCATCATCGTCGCCCGCCCTTTCATCGAGGGCGCCAACGTCAAGGCCGGCCAGGTGCTCTACCGCATCGACCCGGCCCCCTATCGCGCCGCCTACGACCAGGCCAAAGCCCAGGCGGCCAGCGCCGAGGCCAACCTCGTCACCACCCAGCTCAAGGCCCAGCGCTACGGCGACCTCGTCAAGATCAACGGCGTCGCCAAGCAGGACTATGACGACGCCGAAGCCGCCTACAAGCAGGCCGTCGCCCAGGTGGCGCAGCTGCGGGCCGCGGCCGAGGCGGCCCGCATCAACCTCGCCTACGCCACCATCACCGCGCCGATCTCCGGCCGGGTCGGCCCCTCGACGGTGACCAAGGGGGCGCTGGTCACCACCGGCCAGACGGCGGCCCTGACCACCATCCAGCGGCTCGACCCGATCTATGTCGACGTCACCCAGTCGGCCAGCGACTTGCTGCGCCTGCGCCGGGCGCTGGCGGCCGGTCAGCTTACCGGCGGTCCGACCAGCGTGCCCGTACGCCTGAAGCTCGACGACGGCTCGTCCTATCCGCAGGAAGGCAAGCTGCAGTTCGCCGACGTCACCGTCGACCAGACCACCGGCGCGGTGACGTTGCGGGCGCTGTTTCCCAATCCCGATGGCGTCCTCCTGCCAGGCATGTTCGTGCGCGCCGAGGTGGCCGAGGGCGTCGTGCCGTCCGGCATTTTGGCGCCGCAACAGGGCGTCTCCCGTGACGAGCGCGGCCGGCCGACGGCGCTGGTCGTAGACGCGGCCGGCAAGGCGGAACTGCGCAACCTTGAGCTCGGCCAGGCGGTGGGCGACAAGTGGCTGGTCACCTCGGGCCTCAGATCCGGCGACCGGCTGATCGTGCAGGGGCTGCAGCGGGTGAAGGCGAATCAGGCCGTGCACGCCGTGCCGGTCACGCTCGTCCCCGCCCCGGCGCTCGAATAGTCGTGTCACGCTTCTTCATCGAGCGGCCGATCTTCGCGACGGTCATTGCCATTGTCATCTCGCTGGCCGGCGCGTTGGCGATCCTACGACTGCCGATCGCCCAGTATCCCACCATCGCCCCGCCTGAAGTGGCGATCGGCGCCAACTACCCCGGCGCGGACGCTCAGACCGCCCAGGAATCGGTGACCCAGGTCATCGAGCAGCAGCTGCAGGGCATCGACCACCTGCTCTATTTCGACTCCGACAGCGAGGCGAGCGGCCAGGTCGGCATCGAGGCGGTGTTCGAACCCGGGACGAGCCCGGACATCGCCCAGGTGCAGGTGCAGAACAAGCTCGCCGAGGCGACGCCGCTGCTGCCGTCCGAGGTGCAGCAGGAAGGGATCGGCGTCTACAAGTCCGGCGCCAGTTTCCTGATGATCGTCGGGCTTTCGGACACCGAGAACCGCTATACCGACATCGACATCGGCGACTATCTCGTCAGCCGCCTGCGCGACCCGCTGTCGCGGGTCAACGGCGTCGGCAACGTCAATGTGTTCGGCGGCCAGTACGCGATGCGCATCTGGCTCGATCCCTTCAAGCTGGCCAACTTCAAGCTGATGCCGTCGGATGTCAGCAAGGCCCTGCAGGCGCAGAACGTCCAGGTGCCGGCCGGCGAGATCGGCGGCCAGCCGTCGGTGCCGAACCAGCAGCTCGACGCCACCATCACCGCCCAGGCGCGGCTGCGCACGCCAGAACAGTTCCGCAATGTCATCCTCAAGACCCAGCCCGACGGCTCGCAGGTCCGCCTCGGCGACGTGGCGCGGGTCGAGCTGGGCGCCGACGGCTATGGCTTCATGAGCCGTATCAATGGCCATCCGGCCGCCGGGCTCGCGGTCCGTCTGGCCCCCGGGGCCAACGCCCTGAAAACGGCCGAGGCGGTCAAGAAACGCGCCGCCGAACTCGCCGCGAGCTTTCCGCCGGGAGTGAAACTGTCGTTTCCGGTCGACACCACCACCTTTATCCGCCTGTCGATCTCCCAGGTGGTGGTGACCCTGATCGAGGCCATCATCCTCGTCATCGGGGTGATGTACCTGTTCCTGCAAAACTGGCGCGTCACGTTGATCCCGGCCATGGCCGTGCCGGTGGTGCTGCTCGGCACCTTCGGGGTGCTGTCGGCCGCCGGCTATACGATCAACACCCTGACGCTGTTCGCCATGGTGCTGGCCATCGGCCTGCTCGTCGACGACGCCATCGTGGTGGTCGAGAACGTCGAGCGGATCATGAGCGAGGAGGGCCTCTCGCCGAAGGAAGCCACCCTCAAGTCCATGGGCGAGATCACCAGCGCGCTGGTCGGCATCGCCCTCGTGCTCTCGGCCGTGTTCCTGCCCATGGCCTTCTTCGGCGGCTCGACCGGCGCCATCTACCGCCAGTTCTCGATCACCATCGTCTCGGCCATGGTGCTCTCGGTGCTGGTGGCTTTGACCCTCACGCCGGCCCTCTGCGCCACCCTGCTCAAGCCCATCGCCAAGGGCGAGGCCGTCCATCAGCGTGGCTTCTTCGGCTGGTTCAACCGCACCTTCGCCGCCGCAGTCGCCCGCTACCAGGGAACGGTCGGCAGGGTGGTCGGTCGACCGCTGCCGGCGCTGATCGTCTACGGCGTCGTCGTCGCGGTGATGATCGGCCTCTTCGTCGCCCTGCCAAGCGCCTTCCTGCCCGAGGAAGACCAGGGGGCGATGATCACCTCCTACAGCCTGCCCGCCGGCGCCAT
>JBEKQJ010000065.1:0-12297 GCA_049519835.1 Caulobacteraceae bacterium
ACGCCGGGCGTCGAGACGATCCGCAACATCGGCGTCGGCGGCGAGGGCGAGGGCGGCCACGGCTATCTGCGTTATGACAACGTCCGCGTGCCCAAGGACGCGCTGCTCGGCGAGCGCGGCGGCGCTTTCATCATCGCCCAGACGCGGCTCGGCGGTGGCCGTGTGCACCACGCCATGCGCACCGTCGGGGCCTGCCAGCACGCCTTCGACCTGATGTGCCGCCGGGCGGTGTCACGCCAGACCCGTAGCGGACGCCTGGCCGATATGCCGGTGGTGCAGGAGCAGATCGCCGACGCCTGGATCCAGCTGCAGCAGTTCCGCCTGCTGGTCATGCGCACCGCCTGGCTGATCGACAAGCACAAGGACTACAAGCTGGTGCGCAAGGACATCGCGGCTATCAAGGTCGCCATGCCGAAGGTCTACCACGACATCGCGGCGGCGGCCCTTCACCTGCACGGCGCGCTCGGCGTCTCCAACGAGATGCCGTTCATGGGCATGGTGACCAGCGCGCTCGTCATGGGGATCGCCGATGGGCCGACCGAGGTGCACAAGGCCACCGTCGCCAAGCAGGTGCTGCGCGACTACCAGCCCGACAACGACCTCTTCCCCTCCTACCACTTGCCGAAGTTGCGCGAGGCGGCGCGCGACAAGTTCGAAGCGGACCTGGAAGACATGAAGTCGACGCGGGCCGCGAGACTGGCTCAGGCCTGACCCAACGCCGCCCTGCGCCGTTCAAGCGCCTCGGTCGGCCACAGGGCCTTGGTGTCGTAGTAGACCTCGAAGGCGGGCGTATCGGCCGGCAGACCCACCCACGGCTGCTTGGAGCGGGTGAAGATGTGCACGTCCGGTTTCAGAGCCGACGGATCGTCCAGCGTGCCGATGCGCACAAAGCGCAAGGCCGGCCGCCGGCCGTAGTCGCTCCAGACCGCCGTCAGGCAATTGGGGCAGCGCCAGATGTCGTGCGGGCCGCCGCTGTCGGTGGGAACGGCGGTCGGCGCCGGCGCACCCTTGAGGATCTCGATCCGGTCGGTTTCGATGAGCGCGTTGAGCACGAAGGCGCTGCCGGTCTGCCTCTGGCAGTCAAGGCAATGACAGCAGTGGTTGAACATCGGCGCCGAGGTCAGGCGGTAGCGCACCTCGCCACAAGCACATCCGCCTTCGAGAGCCATGTTCCCTCCGTTTCAGCCCCCCGCGAATAGACCATCCGAGGGCGCTTCCGGAAAGCTTTGCCTTGGGATATGGTTAACAGACCTGCGAGCGCCCAGCTTGGTGGGAGGCTCGGCAGCTGGCCCGGGGGGGCCAGGAAGGAACGCTGCATGCGACTCCAGATGGGCGCGCTCGCCCTGAGCGCGGCGCTGTGCTTTTGCGGGGGGGCGTTGGCCTCGCCCTTCGATGGAACCTGGAAGCTCGATCCGGCCCGCAGCAAGCTGACCGGCGACACCTTTACCTACAGCAAGGCGGCAAAGGGGTTCCACTACTCGAATGGCTCGACGATCGCTTATGATTTCGCCGTCGATGGCAAGGACTATCCGATGTTCTCCGATCGGACGGTCGCCTGGACGGCGGCCGGCCCGAACGCCTGGGATGCGGTCTCGAAGGCCCATGGAGTGGTGGTCAGCAAGGCGCACAGGACTCTTTCAGCCGATGGCAAGACCCTGACCGCCAGCTACACGGAGTTCCATCCCAACGGCGACGTGGTCCATGAGTCCGACGTTTTCACGCGCGTCAGCGGCGGCCCCGGCCTGGCCGGCGAGTGGAAGGACACGGCCACGAAAGCGACGGCCGACACGATGAAAATCTCGACCTCGGCCGCCAACCGCTACGAGGTCACTTTCCCGGCCTTCAAGGAGACCATGGCCGGGACGATCGGCGGCGGCCCTTCGCCGATCACGGGACCGACTGTGCCGCCGGGCGCCCAGGCGACCTACACAGCCGCCGGCGCCGGCCGCTGGAGCTACGAAATCACCCTCAAGGGCAAGACCTACGTCAAGGGTGCGCTGTCGGTGTCTGCCGATGGCAAGACGCTCACCCGCACCGTCTGGGTCCCCGGCAAGGAGTCGGAGAAGGCCGTGGAGATCTATTCAAAGTTGTAAGCCGCCGCCAACCTCCTGCGTCATCCCCTGCAAAGCGCTCCGCGCCTCGTTCGGGATGACGCGGACTTTTTCGGAGAGCACAACTTAGAACGGAATGCCGACTTTCACCCCGGCCGCGCTCTCAGAGTGGCTGAGCCGCGTGTCGGCGGCGCCGCTGAGTTCGCCAGGCTGCAGGGTCGGGCGAACCATGCCCGACTGATAGCCGAACGAGGCGTACACGCCCTTGCCGACGCGCCTGGAAACCGTGGGGTTCAGGTAGCCCTCCTGGCGCAAGGCGGCCGCCTTGACCGCCGGGGCCTGACGGCCGTTGTCCCTCATCTCCGCCGTCAGATGCAGGCGCCGGATAGGTCGGCGGTGATGATAGGCCACGCGGTGGCGTAGCGGGTGATGGTGAACGGCCGCCTGCGCCGTTCCCGCGGCCAGGGCCAGGATGGTCAGAGTCAGGGTGATCTGCTTCAATGCCCAGCCTCCCATTCCAACGGCGCGATCCGAGGAACGATCACGCCCCAGCAAAGGGCGCCGGCTAGCGCAACGGCGCCCGAGACCAGGAACGCGTAGCTGAAACTGTGGGTTGCGTCGACGATGGCGCCGATGGCGAGCGGGCCGACGATGCCGGCGATGTTGCCGATCCCGTTCTGGAAACCCATCCATTTGCCGCCAGCCCGCGGCCCGGCCAGGGTCTGGCCGTTGGCGTAAAGCATGGGCGTGTTGGCGCCGAAGGCCACCGCCGCCAGCAACAGGCCGGCGATGGACAGCTTGATGTCGCCGGAGGCGCCGAGGATGAGGGCGAGACCCGCCACGATGTGGGTGGCGACGATGACCAGTTTGCGCACGCGGCCAGGGTCGGCGGCGCGCGCCGCCCAGCGGTCGGCGAGCCAGCCGAAGCCGAGATTGCTCCCGGCCTGGACGGCGTAGATCACGCCGGCGATGGTGGCCATCTCGGTCATCGAGAAGCCGCGCTGCTTGACCAGATAGAGCGGCAGCCAGGAGATGACGAAATAGAAGGCCCAGACGATGCTGAAGTGGCCGAGGGCGGCGCCCCAGGCTTGGCGGCGGCCGGCGATTTCAAGGTAGGAAGGCCCGGCTTCGGGGGTCTCGGCAGACTCGGCCTGATCGAGGCGTCGCGTCGCGAACCACCACGGCGCGAGCCACAGCAGCGAGATCGCGCCGAAGATCAGGAACGAAGATCGCCAGCCGGCAGCGGCCATCAGATGGCCGCCGCCGTAGGTGCCGACGGCAGGCCCCAGCGAGAGGCCGATGGCGATAAGCCCGTTGGCCGCCCCGAGCGAGCCGGCCGGCAGGTGGCGGGCGAGCAGGCGTGAACTGCAGGGGAAAAATGCGCTCTCGCCAAGACCCAGGAGCAGGCGCAGCCCCAGGAAAGCCGCGAAGCCGCCGACCAGGCCGGTGGCCATGGTGGCCACGGACCACACCACCAGGCCGAGCGCGAGCGTGCGGTAGGGGTTGAGGCGGTGGGCCAGCCATCCACTCAGCGGCTGGCCGGGGACATAGGTCCAGTAAAAGGCCGAGAGCAGCAGGCCAATCTGGGAGGCGCTCAGCCGCAACTCGCGCTGGATCATCGGCGCGGCCGTGCCGAGGTTGCCGCGGTCCACGTACTGGATCAGCAGGGCCAGGGCGAGCAGGGGCACGACGGCCGCGCCAAGGCGGGGGGTTTCCGCTCTCCGGATCGCCGCCGTTGCCGCCATTCAACCCCCTCGAAGATTCCCCGCATTCATTGGCGCATAACCGCTCATTGGCGGCAAGGCAGCGCCTAGTGGCCGACCTCGACCTCGCTCGGATCGAGGACGACCCGGGGCGGCGTGCGCACCATCAGCAGCAGCGGGGCCATGATCACCACCATGGCGATCATCATGGTGAACATGTTGTCGTAGCCGATCATCGAGGCCTGGCGCGTCACCTCGCCGTTGAGGGCCTGGATGCCGACGTCCGACGCCGGGTTCAGAGTCGAGGGCACGGCCGAGGTGAACACCGGGTCGCCGGGGACCACCCGCTCGGCCAGGACCGAGTGGGCCAGCGCCGACTGGCGGGTGACGCCGGCCTGCAATATCGAGATGCCGGCGCTGGAGCCCAGGCTGCGGACCATTGTGCTGATGATCGTTCCCTCTGTCCGATGGATCGGCGCGAGGGTGACGTAGGCCAGCGCCGTCAGGGGCGCGAACATCAGGCCGGTGCCGAGGCCCTGGATGAAGCCGCTGACCATGATCGGCTGGGCGGTCATCGACAGGTCGAAGCCGCGCATCTGCCATAGCGCGGCGGCGGTGAGGCAGAGGCCGGTGAGGAGCACCGGTCGGGGCCCGAACCTGCTCAATAGAAGCGGCACGGCGAGAAAGGCGAACAGAGAGCCTATGCCACGTGGCATGCTGGCGAGGCCGCTCTCCATGACCGAGAAGCCCATCAGGTTCTGCATCATCGACGGCAGCAGGGCGGTGCTCGAGAAGAGCAGGGCCCCGACGAAAAAGCCGAACACGGTGGTCGCCACGAAGTTGCGGTCGCGGGCGATGTCGCGATGGAAGAACGGGTCGCGGGCCGTGAACGTCTGAACGATGAACATCCACAGGCCGATGATCGCGAAGGCGCACTCGAACCAGATCTCCTTGGAGGAGAACCAGTCCTTGTCCGTGCCGCGGTCCAGCATCAGCTGGAAACCGACGATGAAGGTGACGAGGGCGCCGAAGCCGAGAAAGTCGAAGGGTCGCTGCCGGCCGCCGGGGTCGTCGGCCATGAACAGCTGCAAGCCGAGATAGGCCAGGATGCCGATCGGCACGTTGATATAAAACACCCATCGCCAAGTGTAGTTGTCGGTCAGCCAGCCGCCGAGCACCGGCCCCAAGATCGGGCCGACGATGACCGCCGAACTCCAGATCGCCATGACCGTGGGGATCATGCGCTGCGGAAAGACGTCCAGCATCAGACTCTGGGAGAGCGGGATCGTCGAGGCCCCGGCGATGCCTTGCAGCAAGCGGAAAAGCACGATCTCCGGCAGGCTGGTCGCCAGGCCACAGGCCATGGAGGCGAGCACGAACATGGCGATCGAGGCGAGCAGCACCCGCTTGCGGCCAAAGCGCATCGACAGCCAGCCGGACAGCGGCGTCATGATCGCGGCGGCGATGATGTAGGAAGTCAGCACCCAGGTGACCTGGTCGGCCGAGGCCTGCACGCTGCCCTGGATATGCGGCAGGGCGACGTTGGCGATGGTCGAATCCAGGGTGTTCATCAGCGTCGCCAACATCAGGGCCGCCGTGATCGACCAGCGGTTGGCGATGTCCTGCGGCGAAGTCATGCGGCGCGCGTTCCCCCGGGATCCTAAAGGGGAAGCTTGCAAGGGCCCGCCACAATGTAAATGGTGACGACGCCGTCACGTGCGGCGCGCGTTCAGGGCAGGGAGCGATGGATCACTTCGACGTCCTCATCGTCGGCGCCGGCATTTCCGGGATCGGCGCGGCCTGCCACCTGAAGCGTCATTGCCCGGACCGCAGCTTCGCCATCTTCGAGGCGCGGCCGGACATGGGCGGCACCTGGGACCTGTTCCGCTATCCGGGCGTGCGCTCCGACTCCGACATGTTCACCCTCGGCTTCGCCTTCCATCCCTGGACCGAGGCCAAGGCCATCGCCGATGGACCCTCGATCCTCAACTACGTGCGCGAGACGGCCCGCATCCACGGCGTGGATGGCGCGATCCGTTATGGCCGCAAGGTCAGGAGCGCCTCATGGAGTTCGGCGGAGTCGCGCTGGACGGTGACCTTCGAAGAGGCCGGGCGCGAGGACCAGGTCGCCTGCGGCTTCCTGCACATGTGCGCCGGCTACTACGACTACGACCGCGGCTATCGCCCGGCCTTTCCGGGCGAGGACGTCTTCACCGGACAGATCGTGCACCCCCAGTTCTGGCCGGAAGACCTCGACTACCGCAACCGCCGCGTGGTGGTGATCGGCAGCGGCGCCACGGCCGTGACCCTCGTGCCGGAGATGGCCAAGCACGCGGCCCACGTGGTGATGCTGCAGCGCTCGCCGACCTATGTCGTTTCGCGGCCGGCCGAGGATGCTCAGGCCAACTGGCTGCGCGCCCGTTTGCCGGCCAAGCTCGCTTATGGCCTCGTGCGCTGGCGCAACGTGCTGCTGCAGCTGTGGTTCTTCAAATTCGCCCGCAAGCGGCCGGAAAAGGTCAAGAAAGCCATCCTTGACGCCGTCCGCGCCGAGCTGGGTCCGGACTACGACGTCGCGACCCACTTCACGCCCCGCTACAATCCCTGGGACCAGCGCCTTTGCCTGGTGCCGGACGCCGACCTCTTCGAGGCGGTGCGCACCGGGGCGGCGGAGGTCGTCACCGACACCATCGAGCGCTTCACGCCCAGGGGCCTGCGCCTCGCCTCGGGCCGCGAGCTGCCGGCCGATGTCGTGGTCACGGCGACGGGCCTGGAGATCAAGCTGATCGGCGGCCTGGAGGTGAGCGTTGACGGTGAGCGGGCCGACCTCACCAAGCGGTTCAGCTATAAAGGCATGATGTACGACGGCGTGCCGAACCTCGCCTCAAGCTTCGGCTACACCAACGCCTCCTGGACGCTGAAGGCGGACCTCACCGCCGGCTACCTGTGCCGGCTGTTGAACCACATGAAGCGGCGCGGACAGACCGAGTGCCGGCCGATCAACGCCGACCCGACGGTCAAGGCGCTGCCATGGCTCGACTTTTCTTCAGGCTACGTGCAGCGGGCTCTGGGTCGGCTGCCCCTGCAGGGGAGCAAGGCGCCCTGGCGGGTCCACCAGAACTATTTCCTGGACCTGCTGGCCTTCCGTTTTGGACGGCTGGAGGACGGCGTGATGCGGTTTGCGAAGCCCGGCGCGGCTCCGGCCAAGGTCGCGGCGCCGGCGCGAGAACTGACGGAGGCCTAAGGCCTAGCGCGCGTTCGCGGCTTTCCAGTGGAAGAGGGTCAGGGGCGTCACCTGGTCGGCGCCGGTGTCGATGTCGCGCAGCCAGGCGCGGCCACCCTCAAGGTTCATCACTTTATAGATCGGCAGTCCGCCGGCCGCAGCCGAGACGATATCGCCTTCGCGCACGGTCCTGGCCGCGTCGCTATCCATGAACTGCCAGTCGATCTGACGGGCCTGAGTCGCCATAACCAAGTCTCCTCGCATCGATCGACCGTTCACGAAACGTGACCGATGGACGCACTGTGATCTCTAAGATTTGAAGAAAATCTGAAGCCGGCGGTTATTCGCCGTTCATTTTGGTTGAAATCAGGCGATTCTGACCATGCGCTTGCCAATATTCTCGCCGGCCAGCAGGCCGACCAGGGCGCCCGGCAGGGCCTCAAGACCCTCGAGAACATCCTCGCGCACCACCAGCTTGCCCTCGTCGACCCAGGCCTTCAGCTCGGCCAGGGCGGCGTCCCGTTTGGCGTAGAAGTCCATGACCACAAAGCCCTGCAGAGTCAGGCGCTTGGTGACGATCAGGCCGGGCACGCCGCGCGGCCCGTGCGGGGGTGCGGCGCCGTCATATTGCGAGACCGCGCCGCAGCAGGCGACGCGCCCGTGGAGGTTCATATTGAACAGGCAGGCCTCGAGAACGTCGCCGCCGACATTGTCGAAATAGACGTCGATTCCGTCGGGACATGTGGCGCGAAGAGCACGCCTCAGATCGCCGGCCTTGTAATCAACGGCCGCATCGAAGCCGAGTTCGCGCGTCAGCAGGGCGCACTTTTCGGCCCCGCCGGCGACGCCAACCACCTTGCAGCCTTTGATCTTGGCGATCTGACCGACCAGCGTTCCGACCGATCCGGCCGCCGCGGAGACCACCACGGTTTCGCCGGCCTTGGGCCGCCCGCACTCCAACAGGCCGAAATAGGCGGTGAGGCCGGCGACGCCGAAGACGCTGAGCAGATGCGTGAGCGGCTCCAGGCGGGGCAGGGGCGAGAGGCCGCGGGCGGAAACCGCGGCCCATTCCTGCCAGCCGGTGTCGGCAAAGACGAGGTCGCCGGGCGCAAGGCCAGGCGCACGGCTCTCGACCACCTCGGCGAGGGCCCCGCCGGCCATGACGTCGCCGGCCTTGAGCGCCGACCGGTAGGTGGCGCCCTGCATCCAGGCGCGGTTGGCCGCGTCGAGCGACACATAGAGCGCCTTGACCAGCACCTGGCCGTCTTCAGGCAACGGGCGCTCGCCCTCTTGCAGGCTGAAGTGGCTGGGCTCCAGCCGGCCCTGGGGCAACTCGGCGAGCACGATCTGGCGGTTCATGGACTTGGCCTCCCGATTTTTCGCCATGTGACCACGATCGAGGGGATCAGGCGAGGGGAGGGATTTCGCGCGCCGTGCTGGCGGGGTAAGATTCGGGCGCGTTCTTGGTGTCGAAGGAAGTGCGATGGCGTCGGCCTGGACCGGTGACGGCCCTGTAACCGTTCCTCCCCGCGGTCTCGCTTATGGGATCGGCGGAGCCATGGTGCTGCTCGCCTTCGTCGGCGCCGGCATGGGCCTCCGCGCAGCCTGGAAGGACACCGGCGCGCCCGACCTCGGCGGCGCCGCGGCGAGCAGCGCCGATTCCGCCGATACGCTCACCGCCAAACCGATCGTCGAACTTCCGGCCGCCGCCAATGTCGCCGCCAACACCGCGGACAACACCTCCGATGCGTCGGACGACACGAGCGCCGCCGACCTTCAGGCCAAGACCGCCGAGGCCCAGCAGGTGCAGTCCACCGCCTCCAAGCAAGGCGGGGACATCGACAAGATTCTGGCTTCGCCCGCGGAGAAGCCACCCGCGCCGACCAAGCCGACTACCGACGAAGCGCCACCGGCGGGGCCACCGGTCAAGAGCGACGTCCCGTTCTAGTTCGGTTCGGCGAGTAGCCGCTCGACCACCGCCCTGGCCTCATGGCTCGACCAGTCGGCGCCGCCGGCCAGGCGCGCCCGCTCGACACCCCGACGATCGAAGATGACCGTCGTCGGCATGCCGTCGGCCGGGGGCGAGAACGCATAGGCAAGGCTGTAGGTGGGCTCGCTGTAGAAGGTCAGCGGCGGATGGGCGGCGATGAAGGTCCGGGCCTGTGGCACGCTGTCCGCCTTGTCGACGCTGATCGGCACGATCGCGACCGGCTTGCCAGCCTCGGCGTTGGCGAGGGCGGCGAGCGACGGCAGCTCCGCCTTGCACGGCGGACACCAGGTCGCCCACAGGTTGACGATCGTTACCTTGCCCTTGAACTCGGCCAGGGTGTGCCGAGCCCCCGCGGCGTCGGTGAAGGGCGTGGCCGGCGCCGGCTTGGGCGCTGCCGTCGGCTTCAGCGCCGCCATGGCTCCGACGGTCAGGTCGCTGAGGCCGGCGGCCGGCTTGGAACACCCAGAGACGCCGTATAGAAGCGCCAGGGCCCCCGCCAGGGCGAACGGGATCTCTTTCATATGACCGACAACTCCGGAAAGGCCGGTCACTCTCTATGGGGCGGCCGCTTCTCCGCCAAGCCCGCCGAGGCGATGCAGGCGATCAATGTCTCCATTGATGTCGACAAGCGCCTGGCGGCCGAGGACCTGGAGGGTTCGCGCGCCCACGCCGCCATGCTGGCCGCCGTCGGCGTACTCTCGGCCGACGACGAGCGGGCGATCCAGGACGGCCTTGCTCGGATCGAGACGGAGATCGCCGACGGCGTCTTCCCGTTCCGGGCCGAATTCGAGGACATCCACATGAACGTGGAGGCGCGCCTGGCCGAGCTGATCGGCCCGGCGGCGGGGCGGCTGCACACCGCCCGCTCGCGCAACGACCAGGTGGCGCTCGACTTCCGCCTTTGGGTCCGCGCAGCCTGCGACACGGCCGGCGGGGCGCTCAAGGACCTGCAACGGGCCCTGCTCGGTCAAGCCGAGGTCCATGCGGCGAGCCTGATGCCGGGCTTCACCCACCTGCAGTCCGCCCAGCCCGTCACCTTCGGCCACCACCTGATGGCCTACGTGGAGATGTTCGGCCGCGACGCCGGCCGGTTCGCTGACGCCCGGGCGCGGGCCAACGAGAGTCCGCTGGGCGCCGCGGCCCTGGCCGGGACGTCGTTCGCCATCGATCGCCACATGACGGCCGCGGCGCTCAGTTTCGCCGCCCCGATGGCCAACTCGCTCGACGCCGTCTCCGACCGAGATTTCGCCTTGGAGGCGCTATCTGCCGCGTCCATCTGCGCGATCCACCTGTCGCGCCTGGCCGAGGAGATCGTGCTGTGGACCACCCCGCAGTTCGGCTTCGTCGTCCTGTCCGACGCTTTCACCACCGGCTCGTCGATCATGCCGCAGAAGCGCAACCCCGACG
Organism: Caulobacteraceae bacterium; assembly: GCA_049519835.1. Lineage (GTDB taxonomy): Bacteria > Pseudomonadota > Alphaproteobacteria > Caulobacterales > Caulobacteraceae > Acaudatibacter. Next base: position 10,372 of record JBEKQJ010000065.1, read on the forward strand.
CCGCCGAGTTGGTGCGCGCCAAGGCCGGCCGCATCCTGGGCGCGCTGACCAGCCTGACGGTTGTGCTCAAGGGCCTGCCGCTCGCCTATGGCAAGGATATGCAGGAGGACAAGGCGCCAACCTTCGAGGCGTTCGACGCCCTCTTCCTCGCCCTCATCGCCATGACAGGCATGATCACCGACCTGACGGTGAACCGCGAGCGGATGGCCGCCGCGGCCGGCGCAGGCCACGCCACGGCCACCGACCTCGCCGACTGGCTGGTGCGCGCCGCCGGCCTGCCGTTCCGTGAAGCGCATCATGTGGTCGGGCGGGCCGTCAAACGCGCCGATGAGCTGGGCTTGGGGTTGGCGCAGGCGCCGCTGGTCGAACTGCAGGCGATCGACGCCCGCATCACCGCCGAGGCCTTGCCGTCGTTGACGATCGAAGGTTCGGTCGCCAGTCGCACCAGCTACGGCGGCACGGCGCCGGTTCAGGTTCGCGCTCAGATCCAGCGCTGGAAGGAGCGCCTCGCATGATCCGCCTCATCTCTCTCGCCGCCGCCGCTTTCGCTCTGGCCGCCTGCGCCAAGGTCGGCACGCTCGACCGTCCGGCGCCGCTGTTCGGCGAGAAGGCCAAGGAGCACTACCGCGCCGAGAAGGCCGCCGAGGCGGCGGCCAAGACGTCCAAGCCGGACGAAAAGACGCCCGAGCCCCTGCCGCCGACCCCAGCGGTCGCCCCGCCGCAATGAATCACTTCGAGCTCCGCGCCGGCGAGCTCTTCTGCGAAGACGTGTCGTTGGCGGCGATCGCCGGGGCGGTTGGAACACCGGTCTACGTCTATTCGACGGCCACGCTGGAGCGGCACTACCGCGTCTTCCGCGACGCCCTGGCCGCCCATCCATCACTCGGTTCGCCGCTGATCGCCTATGCGGTCAAGGCCAACAGCAACCTCTCGATCCTGAAGGTGCTGGCCGCCCTCGGGGCCGGGGCCGACACGGTCTCGGAGGGCGAGATTCGCCGCGCGCTGGCCGCTGGGGTTCCGGCCGAGCGGATCGTGTTCTCGGGCGTCGGCAAGACGGAGTCCGAACTCTCCTTCGCGCTCGAGGTCGGAGTCGGTGAGATCAACGTCGAGTCCGCGCCGGAGCTGGACCTGGTCGCGCGCCTCGCAGGCGGGCGCGGCCGAAGACCGACGCTGGCCCTGCGGGTCAATCCGGACGTCGGGGCCGGCGGCCACGCCAAGATCACCACCGGCGCGGGGGCCAGCAAATTCGGCGTGGCGATCTCCGAGGCCGAGGCGCTCTACGCCAGATCCGCCGGCGATCCGCGCGTGCGCATGGTCGGGCTGGCCTGCCACATCGGCAGCCAAATCACCGAGCTTGCGCCGCTTGAGGACGCCTTCGTCCGCATGCGCGGCTTGGTCGAGCGCCTGCGAGGCGCTGGTCATACGGTCGAGCGCCTCGATCTCGGCGGCGGCCTCGGCGTGCCCTATTTCGATCAGTCCGAGCCACCGGCGCCGGCCGCGTTCGCCGCCATGGTCGCGCGCGTGCTGGCTGGCCTGGAGATCGAGGTCTCCTTCGAGCCCGGCCGGGTGCTGGTCGCCAACGCCGGCATGCTGGTCGCGAGGGTGCTGCACGTGAACCTCCGCCCCGACGGCCGGCGGTTCCTGGTCCTCGATGCGGCCATGAACGATCTGCTGCGGCCGGCCATGTACGATTCCTGGCACGACATCCGGCCGCTCCGCCCGCGGGAGGGCGAACTCGCCCCGCACGACGTCGTCGGCCCGGTATGCGAGAGCGGCGACACCTTCGCCCGCGAACGCCGCCTGCCGCCGCTCGAGGGCGGCGACCTCGTGGTCTTCGCCACCGCCGGCGCCTATGGCGCGGTGATGGCCAGTGAATACAACAGCCGCCCGCTGGTCCCCGAGGTGCTGGTGCGCGGCGACCAGTTC
>JBEKQJ010000066.1:0-12218 GCA_049519835.1 Caulobacteraceae bacterium
GATCTGACTTTTGGAGGCGAGGGTTGTCGGCGATCTCGGCTCCGATGGTGGTGTGGTCGCGTCCCTTGTACTCATGCGCCGGAAACACCAGCGTCTCGGCCGGCAGCTTCAGAAGCTTGTCGAACAGGCTCTCGTAAAGCGCATGCGGATCGCCGGTGGGAAGGTCCGTACGCCCCGTTGCGCCGATCAACAGGGTGTCGCCGGTGAACACCCGGTCGTCCATGACCAGGCACATCGAATCGCGCGTGTGGCCGGGCGTGTGCAAGGCCTTGAGACGCAGGTCGCCGACGATCAGCATGCAGCCGTCGTCGAGGCGAATGTCGGCGAACGGCGCCGGACTGAGGCGATTCATCACCAGGGCCGCGCCCAGCTGCCGGGCCAGCTCCCGACCGGCCGAGAAATGGTCGGCGTGAGTGTGGGTGTCGATCACGTAGCGCACGCGCAGGCCACGACGCCCGACTTCGCCAATGTAGCGGTCGATCAGGCTGAGCTCAGGGTCGATCAGCGCCGCCGCGCAACTCGCCTCGCAGCCCACCAGATAGGAACGGCAACCGCCGGCGGCGAACGCCTCGAAGATCATGTTCGGCGGCCCCTCCCGGAGCGCGTTCCGCAAAAGTGGAACCCGGTTTTGCGATCCGAACGCGCTCAACTTCTCAAGGCGCGACTATAGCCGCGCCCCGAGTCGCCGCAACGGGCCTCAGGCGACAGGAACCGGCCGCGCCCGCTGGTTGTAAAGCAGTTTGCGGATGCGCGCCTGCTCTTCGGGGCTGAGCGTCGCGGGATCGATTTGCGGGCCAGCGGTCACCGCCAGACCCTTCTGCACGGCCGGCCGAGACGAGAGCTCCTCGAACCAGCGCTTGAAGTATTTGAACTCGTCGAGGTCGATGCCCTGCAGCTGCCAGCTGACCGTCCACGGAAAGGCGGCGATGTCGGCGATGGAGTAGGCCTCGCCGGCTAGATAGGGGCGATCGTAGAGGCGATTATTCATCACCCCGTAGAGGCGATGCACCTCATCGTTGAACCGGCGCTTGGCGTAGGTCTGGTCGCCCTCGCTCTCGGGCAGGCGCGAGAAGTGGCCGCGCTCGCCGAACTTTGGGCCCTGGTTGGCCATCTGCCAGATAACCCACTGCGCCACATCGTATTTGGCGCGCACATCTTCCTGCGGCCAGAAGCGGCCTTCCTTCTCCGCGAGGTAGAGGAGGATGGCGCCGCTCTCGAAGACGCTGACCGGCGCGCCGCCATCCTTGGGGGCGTGGTCGACGATGGCCGGCATGCGGTTGTTGGGGCTGATCTTGAGGAAGCTGTCTTCGAATTGGTCGCCCTTGCCGATGTTGACCGGCACGACATTGTAAGGCGTTTCCAGCTCCTCGAGCAGGATGGTCACCTTTTTGCCGTTCGGCGTTGGCCAATAGTGGACATCGATCACGCGCGCGCTCCGTGGCTGAGTTCCTGGCCCTGTCGGGCATGTAGGGTGGGCGGCAGGGATATCCAGCCGCGTTCAGCAGTCCATCGGCAGGGACGGGTCGGAGACGAGCCGGCCGCCGACCCGGCGCAGGCGGAAGGTGCGGTTGATCGCGCCGCTGTAGACGAGCTTCAGCCCCATCCCGTCACGCGCGATCTCGGCTTGGTAGTCGCCATCGCCGGTGTCGCCCGAATGCTCGGTGAGCGCGACCACAACCTCACGTGGAGCGTCGATGTCGAGCTCGACGAGCGCCGTCCACGCGCAAGTCTGGCCCTGCCAGGCGCCGCCGCCCTTGATGACCAACATCGGTGCGTCAGCGAGATCGCGGCGCAGCTTCCATTCCGGCGCCGCGCCCCAGCTGGCGCGGCTCTCGCTCACCTCCGGCGCGGCCGAGCGACGGAACCCTGCGGCGGTCTTCTCGACGTAGCGGACGACGATCCGCCCGCTATCGGCGTGGCTCTCCCCACCCTTCTGGGTTGCAATCACCGCTAGCCGCGGACCGAGGTCTACGGCGGCGGCCAGTGTCAGCCCGCCTGCGTGAGCGCCCAGGGCTGCGGCGATCAGCGCCGGCGTCAGGGTCGTCATCTCGGAGCCCTCCTCACCGGTCCCGCGGCGCAGCTTATCGAAGCGACCCAAGGGTATCCACGCTTCGCGCGCCGCCGAGCCCTCTTGCACGCGGTCGCGCGCCGGCCTCAGATCGCGTCCGCAAATCCTGGCGAGGTCGGTCGTGAGCAATCCCTACGAGGTCCTCGGCGTCGCCCCGACCGCGTCCGCCGATGACATCCGCACGGCCTTCCGCAAGCTGGCCAAGAAGCTCCACCCCGATCTGAACCCAGGCGACAAGTCCGCGGAAGCAAGGTTCAAGGAGCTCGCCGGCGCCTACGACCTGCTTGGCGATCCGGAAAAGCGGCGGCGCTTCGACGCCGGAGAGATCGACGCGACCGGCGCGGAGCGGCCGCAACAGCACTATTATCGCGACTACGCCGCAGCGGACGGACGCGACCCCTACGCCGAGGCCTCCGGCTTTGCCGATTTCGCCGACACTGACGACGTCTTCGCGGATTTTCTCCGCCGCACCCGTTCGGCGCGCGCCAATCGGCGCGGCCAGGACCTCCACTATCGCCTGGCGATCGAGTTCGCCGAGTCGATCGCCGGCGCCGACAAGCGCCTTACGTTGCCGGACGGCGACATTCTCGACGTGAAGATCCCTCCCGGCCTCGTCGACGGACAGGTCCTGCGCCTGAGAGGCAAGGGCGCGCCAGGGGCCGGCAGCGGCGGGGCCGGCGACGCCCTGATCGAGGTCGAGGTGCTTGCCGACCCTCGCTTTGCGCGGGATGGCGACGATCTCACCATCGACGTGCCGATCTCGCTCTCCGAAGCCGTGCTGGGCGGGCGGATCCGCGTCCCAACGCCGACCGGTGAGGTGACGATGATGGTGCCCAAGGGCTCCAACACCGGAACCACCCTGCGGCTGAAAGGCAAGGGCGCGCCCCTGCGCGGGGGCGGTCACGGCGATCAGTTCGTGAGGCTGAGCGTGGTGCTGCCCAAGCCGCCGGACCCTGAGCTCGAAGCTTTCGTCGCCGGTTGGACCCGGGGCAAGGACTTCAACCCGCGCGAAGGGGTTGCGTCATGACCCGGCAAGAATTCCTGGCAAGGTCCGGCGTCGTCACCGAAACGCTGGAAGTCTGGCTGGAGCAGCGCTGGCTGATCCCCGACGAGACCGCCAACTTCTCCGACCGGGAGGTGGCGCGGGCGCGGCTGATCCTGGACCTGAAAGGGGATCTGGGGGTGAACGACGAGGGGATCGATGTCATTCTGCATCTGCTCGATCAACTTCACGGGGTGCGGCGCATTCTGGCGCAGCTCCGCGATGACGTCGGGCGCGACGCCTAAGCTGCTGCGTCGGATGTCATCCTGTCTTCCATCTGTCTTCACCGAAGGAGCCGACAATGAGCGCCGACATCAAACAAGGCATGGAAGTGATCGGCGCGGACGGCGTCCACGTCGGCGTCGTCGATGAGGTCGACGGAGGCCGCATCCGGCTCGAGAAGCGCGACAGCCACGGCGCACACGCCGACCATAGTCATTACATCGAACTGGGCTTCGTGGCCGGCGTGGAAAGGGACAAGGTTCGCCTGTCGGCGAACGCGGATATCGCCGTGACGTTGGAAGAGGAACAGTCCGGGCGGCCCGTCGACCTCTGAGCCCCCAACTGAGGCAGCGCCATTCACGAGCGAGACGCACTCGCCTCCGCCATCGCCGGCTCGGCGGCGCCCTCCCCGGCCATCACCTCTGTCAGCGCCGACACCAGGGCGTCGGGATTGTCTGGCGGCACGAGGACCAGGCCGTTCTGCGGGGCCAGCCCGCAGGCCCGCGTCGCGATGACTGGCATGCCGGCTTCCAGCGCCGCAAGGAGGCGGCGTGGCTGGTCCTCGATGATGGCCGGCTGGACCATGGCGGCGGCGCCGACCCAGTCGCCCGGCGGCGCAAGGCGGACACCGCGCCAGAACGCCGGTCCCTCGAGCTCGGCGCCGAGCGGCATGACTTCCAGGTCGAGGGCGAGGGCCGCGGCGCGCACGACGTGGGCGCCCTTGCGCGCGATGGTGGGACCCGGAAACACGATGCGGCGCGGATGGTGGACACTGGCTCGGTCGATTTGCGGCCTGCGCCAGGAGAGTCGCTCGGCGCGGGCGCCAAACATGGCGGCAATGTCGGCGTGCGGAGTCACGATCTGGTCAGCCGTCGCAAGGGCCTCGGCTTCAGCCTCGATCAGCCAGGCTGGCGCGCGGAAATCGGCGAGGGTGGCCCGTTCTGGGTGAGCGGCGGCGTGGGCGTCGAGCCGCGCTTGCAGCTCGACCATGGGCAGGCGGCTCATCAGCACCGAGAACCGCCGACCGCCCAGCGCGCCCTCCCGCCACAAAAACGGCAGATAGGATTGGGCGACGACCACCTCGGTCACATCCGGCGTCAGCAGACGGCCGAGTCTGGCGGCGACGCGCCGGGCGCCATTGAGCTCGGCGGTTCGGCGCCTGGGCCCTTGCCGGCCGGCCCGGCGCTGCGCCAAGGCCCTCGCGATCGTTTCTGCGGCCGCGTCATTCGTTCTCGCGAAGCCATCGGTCCGCCAGGCGTAGCGCGGCAGGCGCCAGCGGGCGCCATCGAGCGGCAGACCAAGCACGTCGTCCGCGCCGCGGTTGGCGAGGACATGATCCTGGACTTCCGGCCACGCCTCGTCGACCAGGAACAGGCTGCGACCTGCCGGCGCCGGAGCCTCCTCGCGCAGGAAGCAGTCGAGCTCGTCGCAGGAAGCACAGCTGCGCGCCGCGACCTGTGAAAGCGCTCGCTCGAGGACGGGCGCCGCGTCCATCACCAGTTCGCGGCCGTGCAGTTCAACAGTCAGCCGCTCGGCGTCCAGCCGGGCAGTAAGCCGCAGGTCCTGGCGTGGGCGGAACCGCAGGTCGACATAGTTCCAGGCCACCGTGGCGTCGCGGCCGGCCGCCGCGGCTGAGCCGGGCACGACGCGGGAGTGGGCGTGTCGTTCGAGGATCTCGCAGCCGCCTTGCAAAGCGACCTCGTAGAGTGAATTGGAGAGCTGGCAGAGTCCGCCGCCGACGGCCGAAACCATGCAGCCCTGCTGCAGCATGCGGCCGCATACATAGCCGCGAAAGCGCGAAGGCGGCCCTACCTGGCGCCAGAAGCTGAACTCGCTCCCGGCCGGCAGGACCAGACCGTCCAGAGCGCGGCAGGCGAGCCGCAGGTTCTGGACCTTGCCGAGCTGGGCGGCGCGCTCGGCAGGATCGAGGTCGGACCAGAGAGCAGTCGTGCTTTCCGCCACCGTTTGCGCCCCCTCGATCGGCTCGGCCTTCATCAGGCGAAGCGGACCGTCGGCCAGGTCGCGCAAGCCGCGGCGGGCGCGCAGGATCCAAACCTTGGCGGCGAAAACGGCCGAGGCGCGCCGGGTCGGCCGCGTCCAGGTCGGTTGGTCTTGCGGTGGCGGCGCCATGAACAGCTCCCGCGGCCGAGCTTACAGGCGCCCGGCGGCCTGGCGAAGTTCGATCCGCGCCGGCCCGGATTTCAGACGCCCAACCACCACCGCCTGCGCGAAGCCATGAGCGCGGAAGAGATCCACGACTTCGGAGACCCCGCCCGGGTCGACGGCGATCAGCAGGCCGCCACTGGTCTGGGGATCGCAGAGCAGGTCGCGCCTCCAGTCCGGCAGGCCGTCGGCGCCTAAGACATCGGCGCCATAGCTGGCCCAGTTGCGGCCGCTCGCGCCGGTCCGCACGCCGGCTTTCGCCAAGTCCTCTACGCCCGGAAGCAAGATAGCCGCGTCCGGATCGATCTCGATGGTCAGGCCCGCGCCGCGCGCCATCTCAACGGCGTGACCGAGCAGGCCGAAGCCGGTGACATCGGTCATCGCATGGACAGCGGGTAGCGCCGCCAGCTCCGGTCCGACCCTGTTGAGCTGGGTGGTCGAGGCGATCAGGGCGGCGTAGCCCGCCGCACCCAGCTTCTCCTGCTTGAAAGCGGCGCTCAGGACGCCGACGCCGAGTCCCTTGCCGAGGACGAGCGCATCGCCAGGCCGGCCCGTCCGGTTGGTCATCACCCGGTCCGGCCGCACGACACCAAGGGCGACGAGGCCGTAGATCGGCTCGATGCTGTCGATCGAGTGGCCGCCGGCCACCGGGATCCCGGCCTCGGCGCAGACGCTCGCCCCACCGGCCAGAATCGCGCCGATGGTCTCGGGCGGCAGAACACCCACGGGCATACCGACGATGGCGAGCGCGAATAGCGGCGTCGCACCCATGGCGTAGATGTCGGAGAGCGCGTTGGTCGCGGCGATCCGCCCGAAGTCGGTGGGGTCGTCGACCACGGGCATGAAGAAGTCCGTGGTCGCCACGATCGCCTGGTCATCGTTCAGTCGCCAGACGGCCGCATCGTCGGACGTCTCGGTCCCTACCAACAGGTCGGGGAAAACCGCCGCAGCCGGGGTCTTGGCGAGGATCTCCTGCAGCACCTTCGGCGCAATCTTGCAGCCGCAGCCGCCGCCATGGGCGAGCGAGGTCAGGCGGGGCGGTTTGGCGTCGGCAGCGTCCATGGCGTAGTCCTTGTGGTCTGGGATAGCGCAATCGACGTGGGAAGTCCGCATGGCCGGCGTGACGACCGTTGCTGACGCCGAGCCGGCGAGTCTCGCCGCCTTCGACGTGATCGTCGACGCCCGCAGTCCGGCCGAGTTCGCGATCGACCATATTCCCGGCGCGATCAACCTGCCGGTGCTGGGCGACACTGAGCGGGCCGAGATCGGCAAGATCTATGTGCAGGAGTCGCGCTTCAAGGCGCGGCGGCTCGGCGCCGCGCTCGTCGCCCGCAACGTCGCCCGCCACCTGGAGACGATCATGGCCGACTGGCCGCCGGCCCTGCAGCCGCTCGTCTACTGCTGGCGCGGCGGCATGCGCTCCAACGCCATGGCGGTGATCCTCAGCCAGGTTGGCTGGCGCACCAGCGTGCTCGCCGGTGGCTACCGCACCTATCGCCGGCGGGTGTCGGCGCGGCTCTATGGCGAGGCGCCGGTGGGCCGCCTGGCGTTGCTCGAAGGCTGTACGGGCACGGGCAAGACCGAGATCCTGCAGCGGCTCGCGGGTCTTGGCGTCCAGACCCTCGACCTGGAGGGTCTCGCCGCCCACCGCGGGTCGCTGTTCGGCGCCTTGCCCGATCACCCCCAGCCCACCCAGAAGCTATTCGAGAGCCGCCTGCTCGCGGCCCTCGAGGGGCTGGATCCCGCCCGGCCGGTGGTGGTCGAGGCGGAGTCGAGCAAGATCGGCGAGCTGATCCTGCCGCCGGCGGTGTGGAGCGCCATGGCCGCCGCGCCGCGCATCGAGGTCGTCGCCCCGACGGCGGCGCGGGCGCGCTACCTGGCCTCGGCCTACGCCGACATCGTCGCCGACCCCGGCCGCGTGATCGAGGCGCTCGGCCGCCTGCCCGACCGCCCGGGCCGCAAGCGTCTGGAGGCCTGGAGAAAGCTGGCGAGCGACGCGGCGTGGCCCGAGCTGGCGGCCGAACTCATCGAGATCCACTACGACCCCGCCTACCGCCGCTCGGCCAAGAAGGACTCCCGGCCGCGCCTGGCGACCATTCACCTCGAGACTCTGGACGCCGCCGACCTTACCCGCGCCGCCGAAGCGGTGGCCGCGCACTTGGCATCGGCGAGCGCCTTGGCCTAACACGGTCGGCGAAGGACAACGGAGGGGCCCCATGAAACTCGCCATCGCCAGCCTGGTCGCGCTCGCCGCGGCGACCGCCCTCGCGACGACGTCGTGGGCGGCGCCGCTCGATCCGCCCGCGACCGTGGCGGCGATCAACGCCGTGACCGCCAAGAACTGGCCCGAGCTCGATGCGCTCTACAAGGATATCCACGCCCATCCGGAGCTCGGCCACCAGGAGACGCGCACGGCCGCCTTGCTGGCCGCCAAGATGCGTGGGCTCGGCCTCGAGGTCACCGAGCACGTCGGCGGCACCGGCGTAGTGGCGATCCTGAAGAACGGGCCAGGGCCCGTGGTAATGGTGCGCACCGAACTCGACGCCCTGCCGATGGAAGAGAAGACCGGCCTCCCCTACGCCAGCCACGTGCAGGTGACCGAGGGCGACAAGACCACCTTCGTCGCCCACAGCTGCGGCCACGACAACCACATGGCCTGGTGGGTCGGGACGGCCGAGGCTCTGCTGGCGTTGAAGTCGCAGTGGAGCGGCACGGTGATGTTCATCGCCCAGCCGGCCGAGGAGACGGTCGGCGGCGCCTCCGGCATGCTGAAGGACGGCCTCTTCACACGCTTCCCCAAGCCGGACTTCGGTTTCGCCGCCCACGTCTCCAATCTGCCGGTCGGCACGGTGATCGTGAAAGACGGCGGCTACAACTCCAACGCCGACGCCCTCGACATCGTCTTCAAGGGTCGGGGCGCCCACGGCTCGATGCCGAGCGCCTCGATCGACCCGATCGTCGAGGCGGCGCACTTCGTCACCGACGTCCAGACGGTGGTCAGCCGCCAGAAGGACGCCGGGACCTTCGGCGTGATCACCGTCGGCGCGTTCCAGGCCGGCACGGTCGGCAACATCATCCCCGACCACGCCGAACTGAAGCTGACCCTGCGCTCGTTCAGCCCCGACGTGCGCCAGCTGCTGCTCGACGGAGTGACGCGGACGGCCAACGCCGCCGCCGCCATGGCCGAGGCGCCGCCGCCGGTGATCACCTCCGAAGGCGCGGCAGCCGCGGTGGTCAACGACCACGACCTGGCGGTGAAGGTCGGCGCGACCCTCGCCGCGGCCGGCGGCGACAAGACCATCCTCTTGCCGGCCTCGGCGCCCGGCATCTCGGCCAGCGAGGATTATTCGGAGTTCATCATCGCCGGCGTGCCGTCGCTCTATATGACCGTCGGCGGCTACGACGCCGCGACGCTGGCCGACTACAAGGCCAAGGGCGAACCCGTACCGACCAACCATTCGCCATTCTTCGCCCCGGACCACAATGCGGCGATCCCCACCGGCATCAGGACGCTGACCTTGGCGGTCCTGACCGTGGCCCCGGCGAAGTAGGCCGCGAGGCTGCCGGCTCAGTACCCGGTGAACAGCGCCCGGGCGCAACCGTTGCGGCGGCCCATGCGATCCAGATTCAGGTCTGGCTGGTTGGCCTTCGGCTCCGGACTCGAAATCAGCCGAAAGAGGCCGTCGTCGCCGGAGGATGGAGCCGGGGGCACGTAGTGCACGAATTGCGGATCGAGCTGGGGTCCGCACGCGCGCTCGCTGGCCGCGGCGGCCGTCAGCACGTGGGGCGATGGTGAGGGCTTCAAATCGACCGGCGGCGCCCCCGCCAAGGCCGCGGCCGCAAGAATCATCGCGACAGACGACATATCGCAGTCCTCCCGCTCGATGGCCGTCATCATACTACGGGCCGGCCGCCCACCAAACTCACGCCCGCGCGAGCATTCAGCCTCAACCGCTGTGAACCTCGACCTGCGGGACCTCGCACCAGGACTTCCGCCCGTCGATCTCGCAGCGGTTCACGACCTCGCCCTCGCGGCTCCAGACCTTCACGTGCCAGCGGCGCGGGCCGGCGCGCTCGAGGGTCATGTAGCCGAAGCCGTCGATCCACGAGCTGAAGGCGTCCGCGTGCAGGCCGGGCGCGACTTCGAAATCGGCCGGCAGGGCGCGCGGCAGGGGCACGATGTCCTCCTGCGTGCCCGAGAAGCCGGCAATGAACTGGCTGGGGGCCTTGCCGCCGAAGCTGGCCTGTTCCCAGAGGTGGATGTGGCCGGAGAGCAGCGCGTCGACGCCGGCCGGCAGCAGGGCCGGATCGCGGGCGGCGAAGGCCGACTGGATGGCGCCGTTGCCCGGATAGAGCTTGATCTCACCCTTCTTGTCGGTGGCCCCGACGCCGAGGATCGGCTTGTGGTCGGTGAGGAAGGTGAAAGTCCCACGCCCGGCGAAGGCGGCGATGGCGTCATAGTCGCGCTCGAACTGAATCTTGCGGGGATCGTCATCGGCGAGGGACTTGGTTCCGGCGATGGAAAGGTCGGCGACGATGACCTGCGCGCCGCCGCCGAGCGGCACGGCGTAGGGCGCCGCGTCATCGTTGTCGAAGTCCCGGGCCGGATCGACGCAGTCGCGCCCGGAGACGAGGGGGCGCACATCCAGCAAGCGCCACCAGCCCTGCCCTGCCCGCTCGCAATTCTCATGGTTGCCGCGGTCGACGATCCACGGTGCGGCGGCAAGCAGCGGCGCCGCCGGCGCGAAGAAGTCGGCCTGCCAGGCGTCCCAGCCGTAACCCCAGGCCGGTCCCGCGCACGCCGCCGTGCCGGCCGGGCAGGCGTTCTCGCGATAGAGATAGTCGCCGACGTGCAGCACCACGTCCGGCTTCCAGGCCGCGGCCCGGCGGGCGATCTCGGCGAAGGGCCAGGCCTTGGGATCGTTGCAGGCCTGGTAGGCCTTGTCGGCCGCCTTCACCCGGCAGCCGGTGTCGCCGACCACCAGGATGCGGTCGGCGCGGCGGGGCGGCAGCGGGAGGAGCCGGCCTTCCAGGCGCACGCGTCGCGCGGTCCTTGGCAAGGCGCGTTCGCAGACCCGCACCGGGAAGGCGGCAGGCTTGGAGTCGGCCGGCGGCGAGGCCGTCGGGCGCAGTGGCAGGGTCTCAGGCCCCGCCCGCAAGGCCATGCGCGCGCGGCGGCCATCCACGGCAAGGACCGGACACGCCTCGGCGTCGGTGATCACCCGAGCGACGGGAGCGCCGTCTTCACCCAGCAGGACATAGCGGGCGAGCGTCGTGGCTTCAGCAGTTGCGGCAAGCGCGAGCGACAAGAGGGCGCCGAGCGCGGCGCCGCGGAACAATGGGATCATGGCCCCGTCAATTGCACGCTTGTCTGACGGATTTGCAAAGGCCAGGGCCGCAGGGTTCGGTTCGCCGAATGATCGAATCCGGATCGCCACGCTCAAGGCTGTAGCAACCAATACAACGACGCACCGTTAGCATACCGACAAGCGGGCCGTGACGGCCCTGGAGCTACCCCAAAATGAAACCCGCCGCCGCCCAAATCGCCACGCCGCTCTTCGTCGGCCTCGGCATGGCCACCCTGATGATCGGCTCGTTCGCGCATGCGCAGACGGTCAATCCAACCTCCACCGACCCAACCTACGTCCAGCAGCAGCAGGACTATCAGCAAAAACAACAGCAATATCAGGACTCAAAGTCCGCCTACGACGCGCAGAAGGGTGTCTATCACGAACAGCGCGCCGCCTATGAAGACGCCCGCGCGCGTTTCCATCAGCAGCAAGTCGCCTACGACGACCAATACGGAGCCGGCGCCTATTATCACCATTGGCGCGACCACATGGACGACTACAACGCCCGCTACGGCCCCGGCGCCTGGGAGAGAGACTTCGGCGCCAACGGCTACTATGACGGGCCCCGCTAGCGGTTCTTAGCCGAGTTTCGTCAGTACACGATCTAAGCGGCGGCCAGACGGGCGTCGACCTCGCGCGTGAAGTCCAGCACCGCGCCGTTCGCGGTGGCGGGGTCGACCACCAGATAGTTGTGCCCCGCCCCGGCAATCCTGACGAGCCGGCTGTCGGGCAGGATCCCGGCCAGTTCCTCGCCCCACTTGAACGGCACCGTGCCGTCCTCGTCGCCATGCAGCACGAGGGACGGCATGGTGAGCCCCGCGATCACCTCGCGCGTCGCGCGGTAGTTTGAGATCGCCTCGGCCTGGGCGATGACGCCCTTCAGGTTGAACTTGTCCTTGGCCACCATCGCCTGGTCGGCGGCGACGACGGCCGGATCGGCCGCGCTGCCATAGCCCTGATTGGCGATCTTCGTGGGGACCAATAGCTTCAACATGCCCGGCGGCAGATAGTAGAGCAGGCGCACGATGGCCGGCGCCCGCGGCTTGTCCGCCGTCAGGGCTCCGGAGCAGCCGACGATCAGCGAGCGCACCCGACGGGGCTGCTGAAACGCCATTTCCTGGACGATGACGCCGCCCATCGAGACGCCGTAGATGTGCGCCTCGCCCACACCGGCGGCGTCCATCACCGCAAAGGCGTCGGCGGCCAATTGCGGCAAGGTGACCTTGGGCGTCGTATCGCTCTCGCCCGTGCCGCGATTGTCGAACCAGATGACGCGGTGCTCGGCGGCCAGAGCCGGGATGGCCGGGTACCACATCGCCGAACTGTAGCGGTGGCCCATGACCAGCAGGATAGGCGTCCCGCTTCCCTGCTC
>JBEKQJ010000067.1:0-12199 GCA_049519835.1 Caulobacteraceae bacterium
AGGGCGAGATCGAGATCGTCATCGGCACCCACGCGGTGCTGAGCAAGCAGGTCCAGTTCAAGGACCTCGGCATGGTGGTCGTCGACGAGGAGCAGCACTTCGGCGTCAAGCACAAGGAGGCGCTGAAGGCCCTGCGCGCCGACGTGCACGTGATGACGCTCACCGCCACGCCGATCCCGCGCACGCTGCAGATGGCGCTCTCCGGCATCCGCGAGATGTCGATCATCGCCACGCCGCCGGTCGACCGCCTGGCGGTGCGCACTTACGTCACGCCCTTCGACCACGTCTCGATCCGCGAGGCGCTGCTGCGCGAGAAGTACCGTGGCGGGCAGAGCTACTTCGTGACGCCGCGGATCTCCGACCTGGCCGATCTCGCCGAGTTCCTGCGCCGCGACGTGCCGGAGGTGCACTTCGTGATCGGTCATGGCCAGCTGGCGCCGACCCAGCTCGAGGACGTGATGGCGGCCTTCTACGAGGGCCGCTACGACGTGCTGCTCTCCACCAGCATTGTGGAGTCGGGCCTCGACATCCCGACCGCCAACACGCTGATCGTAAACCGCGCTGACATGTTCGGGCTCTCCCAACTCTACCAGCTGCGCGGCCGCGTGGGGCGGGCCAAGCAGCGGGCATTCGCCTACCTGACGACGCCGTTCGAGCGCTCGATCACGCTGGGCGCCGAGCGGCGGCTAGAGGTGCTGCAGTCGCTGGACAACCTCGGCGCCGGCTTCCAGCTCGCCAGCCACGACCTCGACATCCGCGGCGGCGGCAACCTCCTCGGCGACGCCCAGTCGGGCCATATCCGCGAGATCGGCGTCGAGCTGTACCAGCAGATGCTCGAGGACGCCGTCGCCGAGCTGAAGGCGACCGGGGCCGGGGCGCCGATGAGCCTCGACCGGGGCTGGTCGCCGCAGATCAACACCGGCGCGGCGGTCCTCATTCCCGAAGCCTACGTGCCGGACCTCAACGTGCGCCTGGCCCTCTATCGGCGCCTCTCGGAGGCCGAGCATTCGCAGGATCGCGAGGCCCTGGCCGCCGAACTCATCGACCGCTTCGGGCCTCTGCCGCCGGAGGCCGACCAGCTGCTCAAGGTGGTGGCGATCAAAGGCCTTTGCCGCGAGGCCAACGTGGCCAAGATCGATGTCGGGCCGGCGGGGGCCGTCGTCACCTTTCGGGGCGATCATTTCGCCAATCCGGCCGGTCTGGTCGACCACGTGCAGAAGCATCCGATGTCCTGGCGCCTGCGGCCCGACCAGAAGCTGTCGATCAAGGGCGAATGGGCGACCCCGAAGGGACGCCTGGCCGCCGCCGAACGCATTCTGGAAGAAATCGCCAGAATGGCCCGCGCGGCCTGACTTACGAGCCTAGCTGACGATCGGTGTGCTGCCGCCGGTCGCCTTCGCCGCCTGGGCTTCGCCGAGGAGCCGGCGGGCCCGAAGCCACATCTCGAGATTCGACACCGTCAGCATGCCGCCGGCGAGCAGAATCAGGGCGTCGGCGATCGTCGAAGGCGAGAGTCCGACAATGGGCGTCATCGTGCCCTCGGTGCGCAGGTACATGCGAAGTCCGAAGACGGCGAGGATGAACAGCATGCCGATCGGCGAGGCGCGGGCGCTGATGTCGTGGGTCTCGGGGTGGACCTCGATGCGCATGAGGCTGCCGCGCAGCCAGCCGAGTCCGACCCCGACGACGAGGGCGAGCGTGATCAGGGCGATGGAAACGAGGGTGGCCGGCGGCGGCGCCGCGATCACCGTCAGCGCCACCAAGGCCAGGATGATGACCGGCCGAATCCACATGGCCTCAAGGCGAAGCCGACGCGGTCGGCTGTTGCGCGCCACGACGATGGCCACCACCACCACCAGCGTGATGGCGATGCTGTAGAATTGCGCTCCGCCGTAGGCTCCAGTTCCCATATCCAATCCTTTCCCAATCCTCCGGCGATCCTAGCCGCGCCGCGCGCTCGCGCGAAGGCCATGCTTGCCTGACGGTGCGGCAAGCCTTCAAGTCTTCCGCCAGCGAAATTTATGGAGGACGCGATGGGACAGGGACCGCTTTCGGGCCTCAAGGTGCTCGAGTTCGCCGGGATCGGCCCGGGGCCGTTCTGCGGCATGCTGCTGTCGGACCTCGGGGCCGACGTCGTGCGCATCGACCGCAAGGGCGCGGGGAGGGGGTCACCCAGCGACGTCACCGCCCGCGGCCGCCGCTCGGTGGCCATGGATCTCAAGTCGCCGGCCGCTGTCGAGGCCTGCCTCAAGCTCATGGAGACGGCCGATGCTGTCTTCGAAGGCTTTCGCCCCGGCGTCATGGAGCGCCTGGGCCTCGGACCGGAGGTGGCGCTGGGCCGCAACCCGAAGCTCGTCTACGGCCGCATGACCGGCTGGGGGCAGACCGGGCCGTGGTCATCGGCCGCCGGCCACGACATGAACTACATCGCCATCAGCGGCGCCCTGGCGGCGATCGGCACCGATGACAAGCCGATCCCGCCGCTCAATCTGGTCGGCGACTTCGGCGGCGGCGCACTTTACCTGGCGTTCGGACTCCTCGCGGCGCTCATTCATGCGCGGGCGACCGGCGAGGGCCAGGTGGTCGACTGCGCCATGTGCGACGGGGCCGCCTCGCTGATGGCGATGTTCTACGGCATGAAGGCGGCCGGCATCTGGCGGCAGGATCGGCGAGCCAATCTGCTGGACGGCGGGGCGCACTTCTACGACACCTACCGGTGCGCCGACGGCGGCTGGATATCGATCGCCTCGATCGAGCCGCAGTTCTATGCGCTTTTGCTAGAGAAAACCGGTATTTCCGATCCGGAATTCAAGTCGCAGATGGACCGCGATTCGTGGTCGGCGAAGCGCGAGAAACTGGCCGCCGTGATTGCGGCAAAGACCCGTGATGAATGGTGCGCGATCATGGACGCCACCGATGTCTGCTTCGCCCCCATCCTCGACATGAACGAAGCGCCGCACCATCCGCACAACGCCGCCCGCCAGACCTTCGTCGAGGTGGCCGGCGTCACCCAGCCGGCCCCCGCGCCGCGGTTTTCGGCCACGCCCGGCGCCGTCGCCGGACCACCGCCGACCATCGGCGCCCACAACAGCGCCGCGCTGGGCGACTGGGGCTTTTCGGCGGAGGCCATCTCGAACCTGGAACAAGCGGGCGCGCTCTAGTGGAACGAATTTGGCATTCGCATCTCGCCCGACATCGCGCGCCGGGCGAATGCCAAATTCATAGGTTCCGCCAGAAAAACAGATATTTGCTAGTCGTCCCTTTGATTCCAACATTTGCTCGGGTGATCGTATCAAGCAGGACGCAAATGTTGGAATCGGACCACTAGAGATGGAGGCGCGGACGCCGAGCCGGACCGCCCTTGGCGTCGTCGCCCACCGCGCCGTCCACCAGATCTTCGACGCGCCGCCCAAGATCCTGGGAGACCCGATCGCGCCCTCGCTGCTCAGCGAGGCCGAGCGCGCCGCCCTGGCCGAACGCCCGGCCTGGATCGACGAGCCGGCCACCCGCCGGATGCGGGCGCGCCTGGTCGTCCGCAGCCGGTTCTCCGAGGATCGCCTGGCGGCGGCGGTGGCGCGCGGCGTCGATCAGTACGTCATCCTGGGGGCCGGCTATGATTCCTTCGCCGATCGCCAACCCGCCTGGGCGCGCGGCCTCCAGATCTTCGAGGTCGACCACCCCGCCACCCAGGCAGAGAAGCAGGCGCGCCTGGCGGCGGCGGGCGTCGCGGCGCCGGACAACCTCGTCTTTGCGCCGATCGACTTCGAAGCGACCTCTCTGGCTGCCGGCCTGAGGGCGAGCGCCCTCGACTTCGACCGCCCGGCCTTCTTTTCGTGTCTGGGCGTGCTGGTCTATCTGACCGCCGAAGCGGGGGACGCGGTCTTCCAGCTCGTGGCCGGTTTTCCCGCCGGCAGCGAGGTCGCCTTCAGCTTCTCGCCGTCCGGCGATTCCGATGTCGCCGCCCGCGCGGCGGCGGCGGGCGAGCCCTGGCTGACCCACCATCAGCGATCGGACCTCGCCGCTCGGCTGGCTGAATTGGGTTACGCCGAGGTCGAATTCCTGACGCCGGTCGAGACCGGCCGGCTGTATTTCCCGCGCCCGCGCTCGGACGGCCTGCAGGCGCCGCCCCGGACCTTCGTGGCCGCCGCAATTGTCGGCGACAACGCTGGGTGACGGCCGCGTTCATGCTGGGTTCAGTCCGGCCGGCCTAAAGGTTGCAGCGTCGGTCGCCGTTCGCGCTCCCCCGTCCCTCGTTGCGACGGAGATCGATCAGGAGGTTTCTCCTGGCGGCGCGCCGTTCCCCCAACGGCGCGCCGCACTCATTTTGCGGCCGGCTTCCTGACCCGCACGATCACCGCGCCGTCCGCCTCGCTGACGCTCAGCACCTCGAGCCCAGCCTGACCGGCGAAATGCGGCGCGTCGATCCGCGCCAGGGGATCGTCGGCCACCAATCTGAGAACCGCGCCGGCTGGCGCACGCTCGGCGGCGCGGCGCAGCCGCAGGGTCGGGACGGGGCAGCGATGCCCGCGCGCCTCCACCACGATCTCGACCTGCGACGCCATGGCCTCTTCACTCCGGCCTTCGGTCGTCAGACTAGTGGACTTGTGCGAACGCAGATACAGGCCGAGCCTGAGCTCGCTTCAGGGGGCGAGGAGGGCGGAACGATTCCCTATTCGTCGGAGGTGGCGGAGAGCGCCGCGCAGGGGTTCGAGCTGACGGTCGTCGCGCCGGCGTTCAACGAGGCCGATAACCTCGCCGAACTGGCGCGCCGGCTCGCGGCGGCGCTCCAAGGCGTCCGCTGGCAGCTCATCGTCGTCGACGATGACTCGCCGGACGGCACGGCCGACACGGCCAAGGGCCTGGCGCAGAGCGATCCACGCATCACCTGCATTCGCCGGGTGAAGCGTCGCGGCCTGGCCGGGGCAGTCATCGAGGGGGCGCTGGCCAGCGCCGCGCCCTACGTCGCGGTCATCGACGCCGACCTGCAGCATGACGAGACCCTGCTGCCGGCCATGCTCGCCGAGTTGCGCGAGGACCGCGCCGACCTCGTTATCGGCAGCCGCTACGTGGGCGAGGGGAGCGCGACGGAAGGCCTTTCGGTCGTGCGGGGGGCCGGCAGCAAACTTGCCAACCGTCTTGCGCGCCTGGCCCTGCGCGCCGACGTCGCCGACCCGGTCAGCGGCTTCTTCATGGTCCGCCGGCCGATCTTCGACGAGGTGGCGCCCAAGCTTTCGGTGCAGGGTTTCAAGATCCTCTTCGACCTCATCGCCTCGCGCACCAATCCGATCCGCATCGTCGAGCTGCCCTACAGCTTCCGGGCCCGCTACGCCGGGGCGAGCAAGATGGATTCCATGGCGGTCACCGACTACCTGGGCCTGGTCCTCTCCAAGCTCTCCGGCAATCTGATCCCGCCGCGGGCGCTGCTGTTCTTCGTGGTCGGCGCCAGCGGCCTGATCGTCAATCTCGTCATAGCCAAGATCCTGATCGGGTTGCACGTGCCGTTCGCGCCAGCCGACGCCATCGCCGCGATCCTCGCCATGACCTCCAACTTCCTGATCAACAACGAGGTCACCTATCGCGACCGCCGCCTGCGCGGTCTGCGGCTGATCACCGGCTATTTGCGCTTCTGCGCGCTCTGCGGCGTCGGCCTGATCGCCAACATCGCCGTCGCGGCGCTGGTCCACCAGGCGCTGCACGTCAACTCGCTGGCGGTGGTCGCCGGCGCGGTGTTCGGCGCGGTCTGGAACTATGGCAGCACCTCCGTCGCCGTCTGGTAGAGACACCGGGGGGGCGCCACTCAGTCTGATCGCGGTCGTCGGCGTCACGCTGGCGCTGCGGCTGGCGGTCGGCGGCCTCACGCACCTCACCGAGGATGAGGCCTATTATCGGCTCTGGTCGTTCGCCCCGGCGTTCGGCTACTTCGACCATCCGCCGATGATCGCCTGGTGGATCTGGCTGGGGCGGCACGCTGCCGGCGACACGGCGCTTGGCGTCCGCCTTCTGCCGATCGTGGCGAGCGCCGCCGTCAGCTTCCTGGTCTTTGATATGGCGCGGCTGGCCGGGGCCTCCCGCGATCTCGCCGGCCGCGCCGGAATCTGGTTCAACGCCACGCTACTGGTTCTGGCCGGCGGGTTCCTGGCCGTGCCCGACGCCGCCGCGAGCTTCTTCTGGGCGCTGACGCTGTGGTGCGCATTGAGGGCCAAAGGGGCGCGCGCCTGGTGGCTGGGCGCAGGCCTCGCGGCGGGTCTGGCCTGCCTCTCGAAGTACTCGGCCCTGTTCATCGCCCCTGGCATGCTGCTCTGGCTGGCCGCGAGCGCCGAAGGGCGGCGGACGCTGCGCTCCCCAGGCCCGTGGCTGGCGGTCGTTGTCGCCGCCGCGGTGTTTTCCGCCAATGTCATCTGGAATGCGGACCACGGCTGGCTCACCTTCGCCAAGCAGTTCGGCCGCATCGCGCCCCACGCCTTCGCGCCGCGATTCCTGCTCGAGCTGGTCCTCGGCCAGGCGCTCCTGCTCAATCCCCTGATCGCAGCCTTCGTGGTTCGCGGCCTGGCGCGGCGAAAGCCCGGCGACATCGACCTCGCGCCGTTCATTCTCGTCAGCGCGCCGTTCGCCGCCTACCTCGCCCTCCACAGCCTGCACGACCGGGTCCAGGCCCACTGGCCGGCGCCGCTCTATCCGGCCGCCGCGATCCTCGCCGCCTCGGCGGCCGCGAACTGGCCGCGGCTCGCCAGATGGGCCGCGCCGGCAGGCTTCGCGGTGGGCGCGCTATTGCTCGGCCTGCTGGTCGCTCCGGCCTCGCTGCTCGGCCGCTATGACGCCGCCTTGCCGATCCGCGGCTGGGGGCCGTTCGCGGCCCGGATCGGGGCCCTGCGGACCAGCGCCGGCGCGGCCTGGATCGGCGTCTCCAGCTACGGCCTCGCCGCCGAACTCGCCGACGAGGCTGGCGTGGGCGCACCTGTCCTGCAGCTCGCCGAGCGCGATCGCTGGCGCGGCCTGCCGGCGCCTCCCCCGCCGGACCTCGCCAAGCCTGGGCTGGCCGTCGATCTCACGCGCCGGCTCACCGCCGCCGACCTGCGCGGCTGCTTTCAGGAAGTGACGCCGCTGGGAACCCTGACGCGCGGCGAGGCGGGCGAACCCGGCAAGGCCTACGCCGTCTTCCGCGTCGCCGGCCCGACCCGCGACGTCCTCGCTCGAGGTTGTTGGTCCGCTAGCGGCTCGACTTCCGGTGGTGGCTCTGGTTGAGCAGCTTCTCGACCGTGGTCTGCGGCAAGGTCTTCAGGGTCAGATAGCCGCGGCCGTCGGGATCCAGCGAGTCGAAGTGCATGTCCGCGACTTTCAGGAAGTTGTCGCGCAGGATCAGCCCGTTGACGTTGAGGTCGGCGGTCATGATCGGTTCTGGCTCGTCGAAGAAGCTGTAGGGCGAGGCGCCGACGCCCGTCTCGTTGAGACCCTCCGGCGCTTTCGGCGTGGCCATCGGTTTGTCGCCCTGCGGATTGATTGAGGCATTGACCCCGCCGAGCGCGCCACCTGGGCCAGGGCCGCCGCTGTACTGTGCGAGCCAAAGGCGTGGGGCGGCGTCATTGAAACCGACCCCGACCGTGCCGCCCAGGATCTCCGGCACCCATTTGTGCTCGTAGACGGTGATTTCGTACCGGCTCAGCGCCCCGTCGCCGTTGAGGTCGAGCTTCTTGAAGAAGCGATCGGCGTCGGCGCGGAATTCCGCCCGGTCGACTTTGTCGTCGCCGTTGGCGTCGGCCTGCTTGAACCAGTCGACGACGGGATAGGGGGCGCCGTCGGCGGCCCGGAACGGCTCGCCGCATGGACTGATGAACATATTGGGGATGCCGCGCGTGGAGTCGTCGTCATCGTCGTCCGGCCGTTTGGGCTTGGGAGCGGCGAAGGCGGCCGAGGCGGGAAGCAGCGGGGCGAGAAGAAGGTAGGCTAGGGCGGAGCGGCGGTCGGTCATCGAAGTCCCAGAAAACAAGCGCACGTGCGAAGCGGCTTATACGCTCCCCGGCGTCGCTTTCATATTTCACATCGGCCCCCTATGTCGCCACGGAGCGAGCAAGGGAGGGGACGATGGCGAAGGTGCTGGTCACCGGCGGGGCCGGCTATCTCGGCGGCTGGTGTGTCGTGCGTCTGCTGCAGGGCGGCTGGAGCGTGCGCACGACGGTTCGCGACCTGTCGCGCGAGGCGGAGCTGCGGTCGAGCGTCTCATCCGAGGTCGATCCCGGCGATCGGCTGGAGGTGGTGAAGGCCGATCTGCTGTCGGACGACGGCTGGGCTGTGGCGGTCGCCGGCTGCGATTACGTGCTGCACGTGGCGTCGCCGTTTCCGGCCTCCGCCCCGACCGATCCCGACGACCTGATCCGGCCAGCCCGCGAGGGCACTCTGCGGGTGCTGCGGGCCGCGGTCGGCGCGGGTGTTCGGCGGGTGGTGGTCACCTCGTCGGTCGCCGCCATCGCCTACGGACACGGACCGGAGCGCTATGCGCCCGATGCCGCGCCGATGACCGAGGCCGACTGGACCAACATCGACGGCTCGCACGTCTCTGCCTACGCCAAGTCCAAGACCCTGGCCGAGCGCGCGGCGCGCGAATTCATCGCCCACGAAGGCGGCGCCACCGAACTCGTCACGGTCAACCCGTCTGGCATCTTCGGCCCGACCATCGGGCGCGACATCGGCACCTCCCTGATCATCGTCCAGCGGCTTCTCAAGGGCGCCTTGCCCGGCCTGCCGCGGCTCGGCTTCCAGGTCGTGGATGTGCGCGACACCGCCGATCTGCACGTCAAGGTCATGACCGATGAGCGGGCCGCCGGCGGCCGCTACCCCGCGACCGGCGAGTTTCTGTGGTTCGACGAGTTCGCCCGCGTGCTCCGCGAAGAGGTTCCCGAGCTGGCGGGCAAGGTTCCGACCCGCAATATCCCCGACTGGGTGCTGCAGGCCTACGGCTTGATCGACGCCCAGGCGCGCGCCGTTCGTGGCGAACTGGGTCGCACCCGGCGGGTCGACGCCGGCGCCTCGCGGGCCCTCGGCTGGAGCCCCAGGCCGGCGCGCGAGACCCTTGCCGACAGCGCCCGCAGCCTCGCCGCGCTGGGCGCCGGCTGACGCCTTGGCGAGGCGGTTGTATGGTCCCGCCTTCGGGTTTGGGAGCGCGCCATGAGATCCGCCGTTTTCGCCGCGCTGGTGTTGGGACTCTTCGCGGAGGCCGCCGCAGCTCAACCTCCGTCGAAATCGGTCCTCCTGGCCGGAGAAGTCGGCGCCTCGCCCATCGTCATGGAGCTCCAACCCGATCCCAGCGAACCCAGCGGCCGCTATTTCTATCGACGCACGCGCTACGACATCAATCTCGGCGGCGAGACCAAGTCGGGCGTGATGAGCCTCGAGGCCTACACCACCGGCGACAAGTTCGGTTTGCGGCCGGCCGGAGCCGGATACGCCGGCGAGATGACCACCAAGGCGGGCCGGCGCTTGCCGGTGTCGCTGCATCCCCTGCCGGCCGGCGACAGCTACACCGCCGAGCGCCGCGCCGGCCTGACGCTCGCGCCGGCCGGGTCCTACGTTGTCTCGGGTCATCCGCTTAACTGGTACGTCGAAGCCCAGAGCGGCATGCGCCTGTTTCGGATCGAGGGCGGTTATCCGGCCGCCGTGACGACGGCAATCAACGCCGCACTCGAGAAAGCCCAGTGGCGGGAGGTGGACGATTACTTCGCCTGCCCCGGCGACGGCGGCGGTCCGGGCATGGACGAGAGCAAGGTCAGCTCGGTCTATCTGTCCGACGACTATGTCAGCTGGGCCTGGACGTCGAGCTGGAGCTGCGCCGGCGCGGCGCATCCGGATTTCGGGACCGAAGGGCGCACCTTCTCGGCCCGGACCGGCCGCGAACTGACGATCGATGGGTTGTTGGGCTTCGCCAAGCCCCCGCCGGCGGACACCGACGCCTGGCGAGACTATCGCAGCTCGGTCTTCGCCCAGGCTCTGGTCGCCAGGATGAAAGCCCTCCACCCCAAGGAGATGGCGGCGCCGGGATCGGATGACGGCTGCGACTATTCCGATCCCGGCGTCTGGGACTTCCCGACCTGGTATCTGACCGCCAAGGGTCTCTATGTCGGGGCGATCTTCGCCCGCGTGGCGCGAAACTGCGACAACCCCGACTGGTCGATCATTCCCTGGACCGCGCTCAAGAAACCCTGACGCGCGTCAGGCGGCCTGTTGCAGACCGGCGGCGGTGTCGAGGACCTGGACGCGCTGGGCGGCGGGCCGGGAATTGCAGCGCGCCAGGTAAGCGTCGAGGGCGGTGCTCTCCGGGAAAATTCGCCGGCCGAAATTGATGGCTGTGCAGACCAGGAAGTCGGCGGCCGTGAACCGGTCGCCCATCAGGTAGGGCCCCTTGGCGAGCGCGCCCTCGAGCCGCCGCATGGCGACCTCGTAGCTGCGCTGTTTTGCTGGCGATCCGGCCAGCTCGCCGGCCAGGCCCGCGAACAGCGCCGGCTCCAGTTCGGCGACATACCACGCCACCCAGGTGAGGAATTCCGCCCGCTGGGCCTCGCCGGCCACGGGTCCGAGGTCGGCCTGCGGAAACTCCTCGGTCAGGTAGAGGACGATGGCGACCGATTCCGCGAGCAGCTGGCCGTTGTGACGGATTGCCGGGACCCGCTTGTCAGGATGCGGATTGGCGGCGTCCGCGGCGCCTTCGCCGGTCTGCGGCCGGAAGATCGACACCGGGCGGATCTCGTAGGGTTCGCCCAGCTCTTCGAGCAGCCAGATCATGCGCGAGGAGCGGGATTGCGGGGCGTGGAACAGGGTGATCACGGCGTGGCTTCCTTCCATCCAGCGGCAGGGCGCCGCGTTCAATGAGGGGGTTGTATCCGGACCCTACTGACAGCATCCTGTCAGTAGGAGTGAGCGCATGCGCCGGGCCGACCGCCTGTTCCAGATCATCCAGATCCTGCGCCGGGCCTCGCGTCCGGCGACGGCGGCCGACATCGCCGCCGAGCTCGAGGTCTCGCAACGCACCGTCTATCGCGACATCGCCGATCTGATCGGCCAGCGTGTGCCGGTGAGCGGCGCGGCCGGTTTCGGCTACGTCCTCGACGAGGCGTTCGACATGCCGCCCCTGATGCTCACGTCCGACGAGATCGAGGCGGCGATACTCGGCGCGCAATGGGTGGCGGGCAGGGGGGACCCGGTACTCGCCGCCGCGGCGCGTGATCTGATCGCCAAGATCGCCCAGGTGACGCCCGAGCGCCTGCGGCCGTTCATCGCCGATCCGTCGATCGGTACGCGGCCGGCCTGGAACCTCGCCCCCGACGCCATCGACCTCACCCGGGTCCGCGCCTGGATCCGCAGCGGCCGCAAGATCCGCATCGACTACCAGGACCTCACGGGCGAGACGACGGGGCGGGTGATCTGGCCGGTCATCGTCGGCTTCTTCGACCGCGCCCGCACCCTCGCCGCCTGGTGCGAACTTAGGCAGGACTTCCGCAGCTTCCGCACCGACCGGGTGATCGCCGCGGAGTTCCTGGACGAGACCTACGGCTGCCGTCCGGGCGAACTGCGCTTTCGTTGGAAACGTCATATGGACGAGCGCCACGCGGCCCGGATGGCGGCGCTCGCCGCCGAAGCGCGCGAGCGGGGCTAGTCTGGCGGTATGGCCGATCCCAACGACCTGGAACGATTTGTCGCCGCCCAGGCGTCCAGCTATGACGCCGCGCTCGCCGAGATCCGGTCCGGCGCCAAGCGCAGCCACTGGATGTGGTGGATCTTTCCGCAGCTGGTTGGCCTTGGCCTCAGCCCGACGGCGCAGCGCTATGCGATCAGGTCGCGGGACGAGGCGCGCGCCTATCTGGGCCATCGGCTGCTCGGGACGCGCTACCTCGCCTGCGTGGCGGCGTTGCCGATCCTGAAGGGCCTCACGGCCGAAACCGTGTTCGGCGGCGTCGACGCCATGAAACTGCGCTCGTCGCTCACGCTCTTCACCGAAGCTGGCGGACCGCCCGAGATCGCCGCGGCGCTCCAACATTGGTTCGGCGAGCCCGACCCCGCAACGCTACGCTTGCTGGGGCGAGGGGAGGGCCCTCTCTAGCCGCGCCACTGCCCCTCCCGTATGAACGGCGAAAAGGGGAGGCGCACATGAGATCGACTCTGGCCGGCGCGCTGGCGGCAAGCCTCGTGGCGACCGCAAGCTTGGCGGCGCCTG
>JBEKQJ010000068.1:0-12166 GCA_049519835.1 Caulobacteraceae bacterium
GCTGACCGATGTCCAGGCCGATCCCGCCCCGCCCGCGATTCCGGCCCAGGCCGCGGCCCCTGCGACGCCCGCTATCCTGGCCCAGCCGGCGGACTCTGCGCACCCGGCGCACGCTCATCATCACCGGATGATCGTCGCCCAGGGTGAGACCCCGCCCATGCCGCCGGCGCCGCCGGCCGCGCCCCTGCCGCCGCTAGCGCCTCCGCCCGCGCCGCCGGCTCCGCCAGCGCCCCCAGCCCCGCCCGCGCCGCCTTACGCCTTCCACATGCACTACGACATGCGGATGCACGACCAGATGCGCCGCGACACCGAGGCGACGGTCAGCGCCGCCCTGGCGCTCGCCCACGCCGAAGTCGAGCGGGCGATGGCTCAGTCGCGCGACGCCGGCCTCAGCGAGGCCCAGCGCCAGGCGATCTGCAAGCAGGTCGCCGAGGCCAAGGCCGCCCTCAAGAGCCAGGCCGTCGAGATGGCCATGGCCGAGGTGCGCACGGCGATGAATTCGCCCGAAGTGCGCCGCGCCATGGACGAGGCGCGCCGGACGAGTTCGGAAGAGGTCCGCCGCGCCATGTCCCACGCCCGCGACGAGATGACGAGAGCGCAGGCCGAGGCGCGTCGGGCGACCGACGAGGCTCGCCGCCAAGCCGATGAGGACCGCGGCGACGAGCACTGATGGGCTTGCGCTCCCGCTGAGCTCGAACCCAGATAGGCGCATGGAAATGCACTTCATTGCCCGGTTCCACGTCCGGGCCGGGGCCGAGGCGGCGGCCGAGGCCGCCATCGCCGAGGTCAGCGCGCCGACGCGAGCGGAAGCCGGCTGCCTGCAGTACCGGGCGCTGCGCGCGCTCGCCGATCCGCGGGCGTTCGTGATCGTCTCCCGGTGGCGCGACGAGGCGGCGTTCAACGTCCACGCCGAGCTTCCCCACACCCGGCGCTATCTGGAGACCATGGGCGGTCTCATCGACCGCGAAACCGAGTTCGTGCGCGCCGAGGCGATCGCCTAACCGGCGGCTTCCCGCGCCGCCGCCTCGGCCGCCCGCCGCTCATCGCCCCGCCGCCGGGCTCGCCTGGCGTACCAGACGTTCCACAGCATGAGCGCGCCGAACGCGCCGTAACCCTCGATCGGCCCGAAGATCAGGTAGTCGTGCACCGAGAGCGCCATGACCAGCACGCAGCCGGCGGCCGCGTCGGCGACCAGGCCGAACCCCCAGACCAGGGTCATGAAGTTCATCACCCGCTTGAACCCGGCCTCGTCGCGACGTGCTTCGAAGTCGGCTAGCTGTGAGGGGTCCTGACGCCGGATTGAGGCGCGGGCGAGTTCGTAGATCAGCGGCCGGCGGATCATCACCGAAATCAGGAAGCCCACGCCGATGATCACGGTCACCAGCTTCTCGCGCAGTTGCAGAAACTTAGCCGACCCGCCGCCCAGGAACATCAGGAGCGAAAGTCCGATGCCCGCCAGGACGATGATCGAGAGGGCGTCCACCCGCCGCTTGCGGGCGAATTCAATCAGGCTCCAGACAATGGGCGGCCCGGAGGAGACCATCAGAGCGTGCACCTCGCCGAGGCTCGGCTTGGCGTAGTCGAAGACCAGCAGCGGCAGGGCGAAGTTGACGCCGATCTCGACCGCTATGGTCGGGCCGCGCTCGCGCACGAAGGTCTTCGCCTTGTCGAGGGCTTCGCTCATGGGCCTTGGGTCGGCCCGATCGAACGCTGCGTCAAGCATCTGTCTCCCTTCTCCCGCAAGGGGAGAAGGGACCCCGGGTGGCGTCAACTGGCCCGCCAATCATCGGCAATTCATCGGCTCGACGTCCAAGCGCTGGCGCGGAGGGCGGTGTTGAATGCCTCTCGCAACAAGGGGGCGAGCCGATGAACGTGGCCGAGAGCGGATCAGGCGAGGGCACACCGTTAAGGGTGGCGTCAGGCCGGCTGGTGTTCCACTCCGGCCTCGTCTCGCTGGACGACCCGCGGATCACGCCGCTTCGCGAAAGCTACGACGAACTGGTCGAACACCTCCTCCGGCCGTCGGCTGAAGCGTTTGGGAACAGCCTTCAGGGCCGAGCGCCGAAATGATCGGTTCTTCATCGGCAAATGATCGGCTGGCGCATCTGTGCGCGGCCGCCGCGGTGAGGTTCACTCAGAGTCAGGGACTGGGGGAGAGAGCATGCTGCTTCGCAGCGCACTCGAATTGATCGCGGTCGTGGACCTGATCGCGATCCTGGCGGTTGTGAGCCTGCTCGCCGGCGAACCGGGAGCGATTGAAGCGCTTACCGGGGAACGCGTCCGGCCGCGGAGGCCCCGCGCGCGGTCGAACAAGCCATGAGCAAGTTTACAGCAGCCGCCTGCAACTGGGCCGTTCCCGGCGCTTCGGCGCCGGGGACGGCCACCCTTTTGCCTGGGGCTCAGATCGGCGCGCAGGCGCCTTCCAGCCATGCCCGCACGTCGGGTTCGACCATTGGCCCGATCTCGGAGAGCACCCGTGCGTGATAGGCGTCGAGTTGGCCGCGCTCTTCGGCAGAAAGCAGCTCGCAAGCAACGAGCCGCCGGTCGATCGGCGCCAAAGTCAGAGTCTCAAAGCCCAACATCGGCCGCTCGCCGCCGGCGATCGAAGCAGCGGGCGTCACGACCTGCAGGTTCTCGATGCGGATTCCGTAGGCGCGCTCCTTATAGTAGCCGGGTTCGTTCGAAACGATCATTCCGGGCTGCAAGGCGACTGCGTTGGGCTGCTTCGCGATCCGCTGCGGCCCTTCATGCACCCCAAGATACGAGCCGACGCCGTGCCCGGTTCCGTGGTCGTAGTCGAGGCCGTGGGCCCAGAGCGCGACGCGCGCCAGAGCGTCAAGCGCTGATCCTGTCGTCCCTGACGGAAACCTGACCCGCGCCAGGGCCAGGTTGCCCTTGAGCACCAGGGTGAACCGCTCGCGCATCTCCTGGCTCGGCTCGCCGATCGCCACCGTGCGGGTGACGTCGGTGGTGCCGTCGAGATACTGCGCCCCGGAGTCGACCAGCAGCAGGGAGCCGGTCTCGCTCTTCTTGTTGAGCCGGCGCGTCGGCCGATAGTGGACGATGGCCCCGTTCGACGCCGCTCCTGCGATGGTGTCGAACGACAGATCCTTGAGTGCTCCGGTCGCCTCGCGGAAGGCCTCCAGCTTGCCGACGATCTCGACCTCGTCCGGCAGGCTCTTCTGGGCCTCGGTCGCCAGCCAATACAGAAAGCGGGTCAGCGCCGCCCCGTCGCGGCGGTGGGCCTGGCGGGCGCCCTCGATCTCAACAGGATTCTTGCAGGCCCGCGGCAGGGCGCAGGGATCGGCCGCGGCCAGGGTCTCGGCCTCGCCGTCCTTCAGGGTCTCGAAATACCAGGCCGAGGACGTCGCCGGGTCGGCCAGCACGGGCTGGCCTTTGAGGCTGGCCAGCGCCGCCGGCAGATCGTCAGGGCGCTCGAGCCGCACCTCGTTGCCGAGCCAGGCCGGCAGGTCGGCGGTCACCTTGACCGGATCGAGGAACAGGCGCGCCGTGCCGTCGGCGGCCAGGATCGCCTGCGCCAGGGGTAGGGGCGAACGGGCGACGTCACCGCCGCGGATGTTGAACAGCCAGGCGATCGAGGCCGGGGCGGTGATCACCGCGGCGTTCGCGCCCTGCTCGGCGATCGCCTTGCCGACCCGCGCCCGCTTGGAGGCGGAATCCTCGCCCGCGTAGGCCAGGGGGTGGGGCACCACGGCGGCGGCTGGCTGCGGCGGCCGCTGCGCGCCCCAGGCGGCGTCGAGCGGATTGACGGCGACCGGCTCCAGCTTGGCGCCGGCCTTCTCAGCGGCCGACTCGAGGCGCTTCAAGGCGTCGGGGCTGACCAGGCGCGCGTCGTAGCCGACCACCTCGCCCGGCTTCAGGGTCTCGGTCAGCCACGCCGACGGTCCGCCCTCGACGAGGTCACGGATCTCGTAGAGGCCCTGGTCGACCTGGTCGCGCACCTGCAGGGTGTAGCGACCGTCGACGAAGATCGCCGCCCGCTCCTTGAGGATCACCGCCGCGCCCGCCGAGCCGGTGAAACCGGTCGCCCAGGCGAGGCGGTCGTTGGCCGCCGGCAGGTATTCGTTCTGGTGCTCGTCCTCGTGCGGGATCACGAAGCCGTCGAGGCCCTGCTCGGCCATGGCGGCGCGGATCAGGGGCGCATGGCGCGCTCCAAACGAGGGATCGGTGGTTTCGTCAAAGGTCTGGCGCATGGCAGGGATTTAAGCCGTTCGCGGCTCCGGGGCCAGATGGGCGATTCCTCCTTCTTTGGCGGT
Source organism: Caulobacteraceae bacterium (assembly GCA_049519835.1). Taxonomy (GTDB): domain Bacteria; phylum Pseudomonadota; class Alphaproteobacteria; order Caulobacterales; family Caulobacteraceae; genus Acaudatibacter. Next base: position 4,278 of record JBEKQJ010000068.1, read on the forward strand.
TGCTCCTTCTCCCCCGTTCGCGGGGGAGAAGGTGGCCTGAAAGGCCGGATGAGGGGGCGTTGCAGTCGCCGCGCGCCGTCGAGATTGAGCCGCCCATGGGCATCTTCGATCCGCAGGCCACGGTCCCCAGTGATCTTGAGATAGGAGGTTCGGCGGCCGCCGAAGGACCCCTCATCCGGCGCTCCGCGCCACGTTCTCCCCCCGACGGGGGGAGAAGGGCCTTACTAAGAGGACGCATGCATTTGGTCGTCTCTTAATGTGGGAGGGAGGCTGCTTCCCCGCTTCGTCCGAATGCGCCATACCAAGCGGGACGGACGCCGCGGGGGCGGGACGAGGCAAAGATGACCGAAGCGGCCAAGCCCGGCGATACGGGCCGGATCTATCTCTATTTCGCGCCGCTCACCTTCCTCGTCTTCCTGGTTACCCCCCAGGGCTACTTCGTCGACATCACCACCACCTACATGCTGAAAAATCAGCTGCACGCTACGGCCATTCAGGTCTCGGCGTTCCGACTGATCACCGCCCTGCCGGTCTATCTGTCGTTCATTTTCGGCCTGACCCGCGACCTGTGGAATCCGCTCGGCCGGCGCGACCGCGGCTTTCTGCTGATCTTCGCGCCGGCGACTGCGGCGGTGTTCCTGTGGATGGCCTTCTCGCACATCTCCTATTGGGGCCTGCTGGCCGGCATGCTGCTGGTGATGGTCACCTTCCGCCTGGTCTCGGCCGCCTACTGGGGCCTGCTGGCGCTGGTCGGCCAGGAGAAGCTGATGAGCGGGCGGCTTTCCACCTTGTGGAACATCGTCTCCTCGATCCCCTACATCGTCGGCTCGCTGGCCTCCGGTTGGGTGGCCGACAACTTCACGCCGGCCGAGACGTTCGTGGTGGCGGCTGCGGTGGCCCTGATCATCGGGGCCATGGGCCTGTGGCGGCCGTCGGCGGTGTTCGGCGGGGCCTACGAAGCGCCGCAGGCGCGCGGCGCGGGCCTCTTGGGCGACGTCAAGCGGCTGGTGCGCCACCGGGCGATCTACCCGGCCATCCTGATGATCTTCATGTTCCAGTTCTCGCCGGGCTCGAACACCCCGCTGCAGTTCTACCTCACCAACACCCTGCACGCCTCGGACGCCGTCTACGGCGAGTACTATGCAATCTTCGTCGCCGCCTTCATCCCGGTGTTCGTGCTCTATGCGTGGCTGTGCAAGCGCTACACGCTGGAAAGGCTGCTGTGGTGGGGCCTGATCATCACCGTGCCGCAGATGATCCCGCTGGCCTTCATCCATTCCGGGAGCGATGCGCTTTGGCTCGCCCTGCCGATCGGCATGATGGGCGGCGTGGCGGCGGCGGCGATCTACGACCTCGCCATCCGTTCCTGTCCGCCGGGCCTGCAGGGGACGATGATGCTGCTCATCGAGGCCGGCAACCAGCTCGCCTACCGCGGCGGCGACCTGCTCGGCTCGGAGATCTACACCTCGAGTCCCAAGTATGGCTTCGTCTACTGCGTGATCGCCACCACCATCGTCTACGCCCTCATCGTGCCGGTGATCCTGCTGGTGCCCAAGGAGGTGATGAACACCACCGACGGCCAGGCCAACCCGGTCTTGGAGGCGGCGATCCTGGCGGAGATCGCCGAGCCGGCCTAACCAAGAGTGAGACGCGAGATGCCGAACGCTATCGGTCAGGTGCGCGATTTGGGCAAACCGGACGATCCCCGGTCTCCAAGGATCTCGATCGCTTCATCTGGGGCGGCGCGGCCGTCGCCTTCTTCGTCTCGGCCGCGGCGCTCGGCGTCTACGAATGGCGTGACGCGCAGCATTTCGACAGGGCCTACACCGTCGATTGGTCGGTCGCCGGGCCGCCTTGCCCGACCCTGACCGCGAGCGCGGTCCAGTCGCTTGAGCTCGCCAACCAAAATCCTTTCGCGTTTGGCGGCGTCAGGGGGACCATGGTCAGCGGCGCGGTCACCTGCACCGTGCTCGACCTCGCCGGCGGCCGCGCGGTGCGCCCGTACACGGTCTGCCAGTTCAGCTCGCCGTTCGTGATCAGTCTGAAAACGCCGCGGGGCGCGGTCTATTTCGAGCCGGGCGTCGGAAAGCCGGCGACGGTGTCGTTCCGTGACGGACATCTCGGCTGCGTCGTCGGCGCCAAGACCACCTATTGGGGTCGCGTGCCGCCTGAGCTGAGCTGATCGGGCTTGTTCCGAATGCACGACCTTCGTTTCGAACAACCCCTGGAGGCGGCCTAAACGCCTCGGCGTACTTAATACCTCAGGATCGAGCGTCACGCACTCTATTTAGATGCAATTGACACGTGTGATGATGTTTTGTACATCACTCTTATGCTCACGCCAGCCCAACTCCGCGCCGCACGGGCCCTGCTCGGGATCGACCAGCGCACGCTCGCCAAGCGGGCGGGCGTCTCCCTGCCGACCATCCAGCGCATGGAATCGAGCATCGGCTACGTGCGCGGGGTGGTCGACAGCCTGACCAAGGTCGTCGCGGCGCTCGAACGCGAGGGCGTCGAGCTGATCAGCGAGAACGCCGTCAGCAGTGTCGGCGGCCGAGGTGTCCGGCTACGCGATCCGACCCTTCCGTCACTCGGCATCGGCCGCCCTCCGGTCACCGGCGAACAGGTCTGATGCCTGACGGAACCGCCACGGCGCATCTCTTCCGGCCCAAGCTCCTCACGACGTTGGGCGAGGGCTACGGCCCCGCAGCCTTCAAGAAGGACGCGCTCGCCGCGCTAACGGTGGCGATCGTCGCCCTGCCGCTCTCCATGGCCATCGCCGTGGCCTCCGGCGTCTCGCCCGAGCGCGGCCTCTACACCGCCGTCGTCGGCGGTTTCCTGGTTTCGGCGCTCGGCGGCAGTCGGCACCAGATCGGTGGCCCCGCCGGCGCCTTCATCGTGCTGGTGGCGGCGACGACCGCGCGGTTCGGCCTGGACGGCCTGCTGCTCACCGTGGCGCTGTCGGGCGTCATGCTCACTCTGGTCGGCCTCACCCGGCTCGGCTCGCTGATCCGCCACATCCCCCATGCGGTGACGGTGGGTTTCACCTGCGGCATCGCCGTCACCATCTTCGCCAGTCAGATCCAAGATCTGACCGGCCTTCACCTGCACGGCGTCGAGCCGGGGCCCCTGATCCCCAAGCTCGCGGCGCTGGCCTCGGCCCTGCCAACCGTGAGGCCCGCCGCCCTTGCGCTGGGCTTCGGCTCGGCGGCGGTGATCTTCGGCCTGCGCCGCTTGAGACCGGCGTGGCCCGGCATGCTGATCGCCGTGACCCTGTCCGCGCTGGCCGCCGTCTTGTTGCACCTGCCGGTGGAGACGATCGGCAGCCGGTTCGGAGATCTCCCACACGGCCTGCCGATGCCGCATTTGCCCGCATTGTCCGTGGCCCGCGTGTTGCAAATCCTCCCCGCGGCCTTGTCGTTCACCCTGCTCGGCGGGATTGAGAGCCTGCTCTCGGCCAAGGTCGCTGACGGAATGACGGGCCGCAAGCACCGCTCCAACATGGAGCTGGTCGCGCAAGGAGTCGCCAACGTCGCCTCCGCTCTGTTCGGCGGCCTCAGCGTCACCGGCACGATCGCCCGCACCGCGGCCAATATCCGCGCCGGCGGGGTCAGTCCGCTCTCGGGCATGATGCACGCCGTATTCGTCCTGCTCTTCATGCTCGTGGCCGCGCCCCTGGCGCGCTTCATTCCGCTTTCCGCGCTCGCCGGCGTGCTGCTCGTGGTCTGCTGGAACATGGCCGAGAAGGCCGAGTTCATCCGTCTGTCGCGCGATTGGCGCAGCGCGGCCGTCCTCACCGCCACCTTCGGCCTCACCCTCGTCAAGGACCTGACCTTCGGGATCGTCGCCGGCTGTCTGCTCGCGGCGATCCTGGCCTTTGCGGGTCGCGGCGTCGCCGAGGAAGGCGACTGACTCAGCGCTTCTCCAGCACCAGCGTCGTCCAGGCGTCGATGTTGAACCGCCGCACCAGGCGGAAACCGCGCGCCAGATACGCCGCCTTCACGGCTCGCGCCTGGCCGCGCAGGAGGCCGGATAGGATGGCCACGCCGCCAGGATTCAGCGCGCCGCGGATGTCCTGCGCCAGGCCGATCAGGGGGCGGGCGAGGATGTTGGCGAAAACGAGGTCATAGGGCGCCTGACCCGCCACGGCGCGGTGGCCGAGACCGTCGGCTCGCACCATCCGGCAGCGGGCGCGGTTGAGGTGGGCGTTTTCGCCGGCGATGCGCACCGAAGGGGCGTCGATATCGGTGCCGACGACGTGGTCCGCGCCGGTGCGCGCGGCGGCGATGGCCAGAACGCCGGTGCCCGTCCCGACATCCAGCACGCGAGCGAACCGCCGCGCCTTGAGCAGGGCGTCGAAGGCCTCCAGGCAACCGGACGTTGTGCCGTGATGTCCGGTGCCGAAGGCCGCGCCGGCCTCGATGCGCAGGGAAATGGCGTTTGGCGGGACGAGCCCCTGGTCGTGGGCTCCGTAGACGAAGAAGCGGCCGGCGACGACTGGCGGCAGGCCCGACAGCGACAGGGCGATCCAGTCGGCGTCGGCCAGCTTGATGAGGGCGACCGTCAGGCCGTCCAGTTGCGCCTCGATGGCGGCGGCTTCCTCTTCGGAGACCGGGTAGGCGTCGATGCGCCAGACCGGTGGGTCCTCTTCGATTATCGAATAGGTCGCCCCCTCGACCTCAGCGTCGAGCCGCCCGGCGGCGGCCTCGCAAACCGCGCGCGGCCCGCGAGCGATGATCTGGACGGCGTCGGACATCGGGGCTCTGTAGCGAGTTGCTGGCCGTGGAGCCAATCCCCGCCCCTGTTGCCAAGACCCAAGGTAAAGGTTGATCGTGCCTCGGGGCCATGCGGGCCAGCCGGGGGACATGCCACATGAAGCGGTCGCTGCCGCCCGTCTGGCTGCTGGGCTTCTGCAACCTGCCGGTCGGTATCGGCGGCGCCGTCGCGCTCGTCACCACGCCCCAGATCCTCGCCGCCCAGCACACGCCAGAGCCTTTGATCGCCAACGTCACGGCGACCATGCTGGTCTCGGTGTTCACAGCCTTTCTGTTCGCACCGGTGCTCGACTGGCGCCTCACCCGCAAAACCTACGCCGTCATCCTGGCCGTCTTGTCGGGCGTTCTCGCCTTCGCCGCCCTCCTCGACACCCACAACCTGGTCTTGTTGTCGGTCCTGCTGCTGGCCATGGGCCTGGCCAACAATCTCAACAATGCGGCGGTCGGCGGCTGGCTCTCCGGGCTGACCACCGAGGAAGAGAAGGACCGGCTTGGCGCCTGGATGACCATCGCCAACGTCGCCAGCGTCGGCGTGACCAGCGCGGTGGCGATCTTCCTTGTGCGCAACCTGCCGCCGGTCGTCGGGCCCGCCGCCATCGGCCTGCTCCTGCTGATCCCGGTTCCGCTCTATCTGGTGATCCCGGCGACGCCGCCGGACGCGCGTCTCGGGCAAGAGAGCATCGAGCGTTTCATGCGCGACGTGATGTCCCTGTTCGGCCAGGTGCGGGTGCGCTGGCTCCTCCTGTTCCTGGTTCTGCCGGCGGCCAACTTCGCGCTCAGCAACACCTTGCCGAGCCTGGGCGCCGACTATGGCGCCTCGGAGGCCTTCGTCGGTGTCGTCTGCGGCGTCGGCGTCGCCGTCGCCGGTGTGCTGGGCGGCCTCGTCATTCCGCCGCTGGCCCTGCGCTGGCCCGCGGAGCGGCTATTTCCCATCGTCGGGGTCATCGGGGCGGCGTTCTCCCTGTCGCTGATCATCGCGCCGAAGACGCCGCTGTGGTTCGCCATCGCCGACTTCGGCCAGAACGGCCTGTGGACCGCGTCCTACTCGCTGATCGCCGTGATCGCCCTGCGCGCCAACGGTGAGAACAATCCGCTCGCCGCCACCCAGTTCGCGCTTCTCAGCGCCGCCGCCGGCGTGCCTTTGACCTACATGCAGATCATCGACGGCCACGCCTACGGCGTCGGCGGCCTCGCGGCCAGCTATGCGGCCGACGCCGGCCTCAGCCTTGTGGCCTGCGCCGCCCTGGCGTTGATCCTCGCCGGCGGCAAGATCAGGGTCGACCCGGTCGCGCCCGTGCTCGGGCCGCAGCAGGCCTGACTTGTCAGCCCCGCGCGGGCCGCTATTTGTGATCGCCGTTCAGTCGGAGGAATTCCATGGCCCTGCCGCCCATCCTGCGGGATCGTCTTCGCCTGCCCGTGATCGGCTCGCCGCTATTCATCGTCTCCGGGCCCGATCTGGTCATCGCCCAGTGCAAGGCCGGGATCGTCGGCTCCTTCCCCTCGCTCAACGCGCGCCCGATCGCCCAGCTCGACGAGTGGCTGGCCCGCATCACCGAGGAGCTGGCCGCCTGGGACAAGACCCATCCGGAGACGCCGTCGGCGCCCTTCGCTGTCAACCAGATCGTCCACAAGACCAACAACCGCCTGGAGGAGGACGTCGCCCTCTGCGCGAAATACAAGGTCCCGATCGTCATCACCTCGCTGGGCGCGCGTGAGGACGTCAACGCGGCCGTCCACGGCTGGGGCGGGATCGTGCTGCACGACATCATCAATCAGGTGTTCGCCCACAAGGCGATCGAGAAGGGGGCCGACGGCCTGATCCCGGTCGCGGCCGGGGCCGGCGGCCATGCCAGCCAGCTCTCGCCGTTTGCCCTGATCCAGGAACTGCGCGAGTGGTTCGATGGCCCGATCGCGCTTTCCGGGGCCATCGCCCACGGCCGCTCGGTGCTGGCCGCCCAGGCCATGGGCGCCGATCTCGCCTACATCGGCTCGGCCTTCATCGCCACCGCCGAGGCCAATGCGCCGCAAGGCTACAAGGACATGATCGTCGAGAGCCGCGGCGAGGATATCCTCTACTCCAACCTCTTCACCGGCGTGCACGGCAACTACCTGCGCCCCAGCGTGGTGGCGGCCGGTCTCGACCCTGAAAATCTGCCGCAGGCTGACCCCTCGAAGATGAACTTCGGCTCCGGCGGCAACCAGAGCGCCAAGGCCTGGCGCGACATCTGGGGCTGCGGCCAGGGGATCGGCGCCGTGCGGCACGCGCCGGGGGCTGGCGATCTCGTCGCCCGCCTGGCGGCCGAATACGAAGCGGCCAAGGCCGAACTGGCCGCCAAGACCGGCCTCACCTCCGGGGCGGCCCTGGCGCTCGCCGCGGAGTAGGGCGCGCGTCTGTGACCATCAGCGCGCCGCTGAACGCGGCGTTCGACACCTTCTACGTCGTGGCTCTGGCGACCGAGATCGGCGCCAGTCGCTTCGGCCTCATCACGACCCGCTACGACTACAAGGATGCGGCGGTGAACTTCGCCACCGCGCTCGGTGTGCTCGTGCAGTCGTTTGTCGCCGTCGCCCTGCTGCTGGCGATCTACGGCTTCGCCTACCAGCATCGCATCTTCACCTTCTCGCCGACCGACTGGTGGTCGTGGGTGGTGCTCTTCTTCGCCGACGACCTCGCCTACTACTGGTTCCATCGCCTCAGCCACCGCGTGCGCTGGTGGTGGGCCTCGCACGTCACCCACCACTCCTCGCAGCGCTACAACCTTTCGGTGGCGCTCCGGCAGCCGTGGACGGCCGAGATCGTCGGCTCAAACTGGCTGCCGTGGGTTCCGCTGGCGTTTCTCGGCTTCCCGCCGTGGATGATCGTCCTCCAGCACAGCATCAACCTCGCCTACCAGTACTGGATCCACATCGAGTGGCTGCGGCGCCTGCCGCCGTGGTTCGAAGCGGTGATGAACACGCCCTCGCACCACCGCGTCCACCACGGCGCCAACCCGCGCTATCTCGACCGCAACTACGGCGGCATCCTGATTATCTGGGACCGCCTGTTCGGCAGCTTCCAGCCCGAACTCGACGAGGAGCCGTCGCGCTACGGCCTGGTCCACGACCTCGAGACCC
>JBEKQJ010000069.1:0-12064 GCA_049519835.1 Caulobacteraceae bacterium
AAATCGTGCCCAAGCTTATCGTTGTGGAACCCTTCGCCGATGGATGGGCCGTGCGCCACGTCGATGGTGTCGTCTCCCAGGTGTTCAGGAGCGGGGGCAAGGCCGAGGCCGCCGCCCACCGCCTCGGGGCGCGCGTGGCCCTGGCCGGCATCGCCGCCGAGATCCGCGTCTATCTCCGCGACGGCGTCCTCGGCGGCCGGTTTCTGTGTCCGGCGGTGTGAATCTCGTCGCGCCGGCCCCCTCAACCCGGGGGAGGGGGGTTACTGCGCGTATCCCAAGTCGCGGTTGAGCGCGTCCAGGATCGCCGCCGCCGCCTCGGAGATCACCGCGCCGGGCGGAAAGATCAGCCGGGCGCCGGCGTCCTTGAGGGCCTGGAAATCGCCCGGCGGAATGACGCCTCCGACCACGATCATGATGTCCGGCCGCCCGAGCCTGATGAGCTCCGCCTTCAGCTCCGGCACCAGGGTCAGGTGGCCGGCTGCCAGCGAACTCGCGCCGACCACGTGGACGTTGCGCTCGACGGCCTCCTTGGCCGTCTCGGCCGGGGTGGCGAAGAGCGGCCCGACGTCGACGGCGAAACCCAGGTCGTCGAAGCCGGTGGCGATCACCTTCTGGCCGCGGTCGTGGCCGTCCTGGCCCATCTTGGCGACCAGGATGGTCGGCGGCCGGCCGTCGGCCTCGGCGAAGGCGGCGACCATCGACCGCGCCCGCGCCACCGTCGGATCCGAACCCGTCTCGGCCGCATAGACGCCGCGGATCACGTCCGGTTTGGCTTGATGGCGGCCGAACACCTTTTCCAGCGCCAGGCTGATCTCGCCCACCGTCGCGTGCGCCCGCGCCGCCTCGACGCCGAGCTCCAGCAGGTTGCCCTTGCCGCGCGCCCCGGCTTCCAGCGCCGCCAGCGCCGCTTCGAGCCGGGCCGGATCGCGCTCGGCCTTCAGCTTGCCGAGCTTGTCCAGCTGGTTCGCCAGCACGGCCGAATTATCCACCGCCAGGATGGGGATGTCGTCGACCTCGTCGGTGATGAAGCGATTGACGCCGACGATCACCTGTCGGCCGGAATCGATCCGGCCCTGGGTGCGCGCGGCGGCCTCCTCGATGCGCCGCTTGGGCAGGCCCTGGGCGATCGCCTCGGCCATGCCGCCCAGCGCCTCGACCTCGGCGATGTGGCTGAGCGCGCGGGCGGCGAGGTCGTAGGTCAGCCGCTCCATGAACCAGCTGCCGCCCCAGGGGTCGATCACCCGGGTGATCCCGCTCTCGGCCTGCAGGAACAATTGAGTGTTGCGGGCGATGCGGGCCGAGAAGTCGGTCGGCAGGGCCAGGGCCTCGTCGAGGGAATTGGTGTGCAGGCTCTGGGTCTGGCCGGCCGTCGCCGCCATCGCCTCCAGCGTCGTCCGCGGCACGTTGTTGAAGACGTCCTGGGCGGCCAGGCTCCAGCCGCTGGTCTGGGTGTGGGCCCGCAGCGACAGCGAGCGGGCGTCGGCCGGAGCGAACGTCTCGCGCATCAGCTTCGCCCACAGCAGCCGCGCGGCCCGCTGCTTGGCGATCTCCATGTAGAAGTTCATGCCGGCGTTCCAGAAGAACGACAGCCTCGGGGCGAACGCGTCGACGCTCATCCCGGCCGCCACCCCGGCCCGCACGTAGTCGAGGCCGTCGGCGAGGGTGTAGGCGAGCTCGAGGTCGAGCGAGGCGCCGGCCTCCTGCATGTGGTAGCCGCTGATCGAGATCGAGTTGAACCTCGGCATCTCCGCGGCCGTGTAGGCGAAGATGTCTGAGATGATCCGCATCGAGGGGGCCGGCGGGTAGATGTAGGTGTTGCGGACCATGAACTCCTTGAGGATGTCGTTCTGGATGGTCCCCGATAGGCGCGCATGGGCGACGCCCTGCTCCTCGCCGGCCACGATGTAGAGCGCCAGGATCGGCAGCACCGCGCCGTTCATGGTCATCGACACGCTCATCTGGTCTAGCGGGATGCCCGAAAAAAGCGTGCGCATGTCGAGGATCGAGTCGATGGCGACGCCCGCCATGCCGACGTCGCCCCTGACCCGCGGGTGGTCGGAGTCGTAGCCGCGGTGGGTGGCGAGGTCGAAGGCCACCGACAGGCCCATCTGCCCGGCGGCCAGGTTGCGGCGGTAGAAGGCGTTGGACTCCTCGGCGGTCGAGAAGCCGGCGTACTGCCGCACCGTCCACGGATTGGTGCGGTACATGGTCGGGTAGGGGCCGCGGAGGAACGGCGCCAGGCCCGGCCAGCCGCCCACGAAGTCGAGACCCTCGGCGTCGGCCGGACCATAGGTCGGTCGGACCTCGATCCCCTCGGCGGTCAGCCACGGCTCGCCGGCGGCCGGCGGCGGCGCGACCGGCGTCGTCTCGAAGGGAAGCGTGGCGAAGTCGGGGAAGGCGCTCACGCCGCGAGGTCCTCAAGGGAGATGGGGGCGAGCGGCGGACAGCGGCTGTCTGGGCCGGGCAGCCGCGCCTCGGGCGCCGGCGTGGTCGCGCCCGGCGACTCCTCGACGGGAGCGGCGCGCAGCTCAGCGGCCTGGAAGTCGGTGACGCCGACGATCTTCTGCGCGCCGTCGGCCAGCGCCTCGGCGAGCCGCGCCCGTTCGGCCTCGACCTGGCGGGCGATCAGGCCCTCGCGCAGCGCGGTGACGATCCCGCCGGCCGCCTCGATGGTGTTGAACCGCGCCCACGCGGCGCGGGCCAGGTCGCGCGAAAGGGCCTCGAAGGCGCCGGCCCCGGCGGTCGGGTCGGCCACGGCGCCGACGTGACCCTCTTCCATCAGGATCAGCTGGGTGTTGCGCGCCATCCGCCTGGCGAAGCCGGTCGGCAGGCCGAGCGGGTCGGTGAAGGCGCCCAGCGCGATGGCGTCCGCTCCGCCGACCGCGGCGGCGAGGCCGGCGGCGGTGAGCCGCACCAGGTTGGTCCACGGCTCGGCCCGGGTCAGCATCCGCCGCGAGGCCCGCGCCTCGATGCGAGCCGGCGTCTCGATCCCGCAGGCGCCGGCGAGCCGCGTCCAGGTCATGCGCGCCGCCCGCAGCTTGGCGATCGAGATCAGCGGGTCGCTGTCGGTGGTGAGACCCAGGACCAGACCCTCGGCGGCGTCTTCGAGCGGCAGCCCAGCCCGGGTCAGGGCCTTGAGCCCGGCGAGACCGGCGGCGAGGGCGAAGGCCAGCTCCTCGGCCGGGCCGCCGCCCGCCTCATGGACGACCTGGCCGGAGGCGAGGAACAGACTGGCCTTGGGGTGGACCTGCGCCAGGCGCGCGGCGGTCCCGGCGGCGGCGACCAGGTGGCTCTCGATCGGTCCCGGGCTGGCGCCGGCGCGGGCGAAGGCCGAGAGCGGATCGAGGTGCAGGGCGAGCGGCGCGGCCGGCGAGCCTTTGGCCGCATCGCTCAGCCAGTCGGCCGCCTGCGGCCCGAGGAATCCCGCGTCGAGGCCGATCGGCGCGATGTCGATCAGCACCTCGTCCAGCGCCTCGGCCATGTCCTCGGTCGACCCGATCGCGACACCCTCGAGGTTCGGCTGGCGCAGGGCGAGGACCACCGACGCGGCCCCGCCGGCCAGGTCCTCGAGCACCGCGGCGCGGGCCGCCGAACGGCTCGGATGCCGCACGAGGGCGCGGATGTCCCACGGCCGCTCGCCGCCCCGCGGGGCCGGAACGAATGGCGTCGGCTCCAGGCTGGCCGAGTAAAGCGGGGCGATCGAGAGTCCGTCCGGGCCTGGGCTCGCCAGGGTCTCGACTCCGGCCCCCTTGAGGGTCTTCAGGGCCAGCGCCGCCCAATCGGCGCGCGTAGCCGCGTCGAAGCCGTCGGCGAGGGGGATCGGGGGTGAACTCAAACCAGTCTCCAGCCAACCATGGGGTTGTTGCATCCCTTCCTCGGGGTCAGGTCAAGGGAGGGGTGGCGCGCCGATTGCGCCGGCGGCCCGATTGGGCGTAAGCCGGATCCATCCACAGGCGACCTATAGATTTAGATGCTCTCGCAACGCGGACGTTACGCCATCAAGGCCCTGCTCAACCTGGCGCGCCATGACGGCGCCTCGCGCGACGTCGGCACGATCAGCGCCGAGGAGAGCATACCGCGCAAGTTCCTCGAAGCGATCATGTCGGACCTCCGCCGCGCCCGGCTGGTGGAGAGCACGCGCGGCAAGCTGGGCGGCTATCGCCTCGCCCGGCCTCCCGACCTGATCACCTTCGGCGAGATCATGCGGGTGACCAACGGGCCCCTGGCGCTGATCTCCTGCGCCAGCCGCGCCTTCTACCGCCGCTGCGACGACTGCCAGGACGAGGCGACCTGCATCCTGCGCCGGGTGATGGGCGAGGTGCGCGACGAGGTGTCCGAGATCCTCGACCGCACCACCCTGGCCAGCGCGCTGAAGCCTGGCCGCCCGGTGGAAGACGAGCGCGCCGCCAGCTGAGCTCAAGACATCTGCAAGGGAGACCGCCGTGCGCCTTAAGAGCCCTCGCATCACGCCCGTCGATCCGGACCGGCTCGACGATGACCAGCGCGAGGCGCTCAAGGCCTTCCCCGGCCGGCCGTTGAACATCTTTCTGACCCTGTCGCGCGCCCCCAAGGCCCTGACGCGGTTCCTGGACTGGGGCGGGTATGTGCTGTCGCGGCGCAACGCCCTGCCGCCGCGCGAGCGGGAGATCGTCATCCTGCGCACCGGCTTCCTGTGCCGCTCCGGCTACGAGTTCGCCCAGCACGTGGCGATTGGCCTGCGCGAAGGCCTGACGGCCGACGACATCGCCCGCATCAAGGCGGGCGCGGCCGCGCCGGGCTGGACGGCTGCCGAGCAGGCGTTGATCCGGGCCAGCGACGAGCTGCACGCCGACCAGTTCATCACCGATGAAACGTGGGCGGCGCTCGCCGAGCACTTCGACGAGAAGCAGCGGATGGACGTGGTGTTCACGGTCGGCCAGTACACCCAGGTGTCGATGATGCTGAACAGCTTCGGCGTGCAGCTCGACGAAGGCCTGACACTGGATCCGGACCTGGCGGCGTTCTGACATGCGGCTGGCGGGGAAGACGGCGATCGTCGTCGGCGCCGGCCAGACCCCGGGTGAGACCATCGGCAACGGCCGCGCCACGGCTTTGCTGTTCGCACGCGAAGGCGCCCGGGTCCTCTGCGTCGATCGCATCGCCGAGCGGGCCGAGGCCACGGCGGCGGAGATCGTCGCGGCCGGCGGCGAGGCGCGCGCCTGGGCGGCCGACGTCTCACGTCAGGCCGACTGCGCCGCCCTCGTCCAGGCCGGCGTCGATGCCTGGGGTGTCCTGGACATCCTGGTCAACAATGTCGGCATTGGCGGCGGCGATGGTCCCGCCCACCGCATCGAAGCCAAGGTTTGGGAGCGGACCCTGGCGGTCAATCTCAGCGGCATGCTGTGGACCATCCAGGCGGCGCTGCCAGTGATGCGGGCCCAGACCCGTGGGGCGATCGTCAATGTCTCGTCCCTGGCCTCGCTGGCCGGCGGCAACCAGATCGCCTACGAGGTCTCCAAGGCCGGCGTGAACCGCCTGACCACCAGCGTTGCCCAGTCCAACGGTCGCTACGGCGTGCGCTGCAACGCCGTGGCGCCCGGCTTCATGGATACGCCGATGGCCGTCGAGGGCATCGCCGAGGCCTCCGGCCGCTCCGTCGCCGACGTACGCGAGGAGCGCGACCGTCGCGTGCCGCTGCGCGGCAAGATGGGCACGGGCTGGGACACGGCCAGCGCCATCCTCTTCCTGGCTTCCGACGAGGCGGGCTTTATCACCGGGGTGATTCTCCCCGTTGACGGCGGCATGGGCGTACGGATCGGCTGACCGCGCCCGGACGGCAACGCCAAGCCGCGCAAGGAGTCGCGAAGTCGTCGCGGGGCCACCGAGGGGCGAACATTGACCCTCAGGTGGCAGGCGCTTAATCTTCGAGGTCGAGGTCCCGGCCGGAAAACCAGCCCTGCCAGGATCGAATGTTGAGCACTTGGGTTCGTGTGCTTGGCAAGGTCTGCGGCAGACAGACCTCCCGGCGCGCGATAACTTCGCGAGGGAACGACATGGAAGATAACGCCGTGGATCACAGCGATCACGCTCCGGTCCACCATAAGAACCGGCACATCGCCGAGAAGCTGGAATCTTGGGTCGTCATCGCCATGGGCGTTGTCGGCGCGATCCTGCTCGCGGTGCTGGTCTATTCCTTCATGCAGACCGGCAGCAACCCGCCCTGGATGCACTACAACTAGGCGATCGGCTCAGAGGTTGAGCGAGTAGCCCGCCGAACGCACGGTGCGGATGGGATCGGGGCCGGTGACGCCGCCGAGGGCGCGCCGCAGTCGGCCGATGTGCACGTCGACCGTGCGGGTCTCCACATAGACGTCAGAGCCCCAGACCGCGTCGAGCAGCTGCTCGCGCGAGAACACTCGCCCTGGGTGGCGCATGAAGTGGTCCAGAAGGCGAAACTCGGTCGGCCCGAGATGGACTTCCGAGCCGCCCCGTCGCACGCGGTGCGCCACCCGGTCAATGGTGATGTCGCCGTGGTTGACGCGGTCTTCTGCCAGCCCCGGCCGGATGCGGCGCAGGACGGCGCGAAGGCGGGCCGTCAGCTCGCTCATGGAGAAGGGTTTGACGACATAGTCGTCGGCGCCGGTGTCGAGGCCGCGGATGCGGTCGCTCTCTTCGCTGCGCGCCGTGAGCATGATGATCGGCAGGTTGCGGGTCTCGGGCCGCTGGCGGAGGCGCCGGCAGACCTCGATGCCCGAGACGGTGGGCAGCATCCAGTCGAGGATGACGAGATCTGGCAAGTGTTCGTCGATGCGAATCAGAGCCTCTTCGCCGTCGGCGCAGACCGTGACCCCATAGCCCTCCTTCTCCAGGTTGTACTGCAGCAGGGTGGCGAGAGAGTCCTCGTCCTCGACGACCAGAAGGGTGGGGGAAAGCGCCCGGCGCGGTTCAGTGTTCATGGACATGTTCGTGCGAGCCCATGTCGCCGTGCTTGGGGCGGCGCTCGCTGAGCGGCGTGCCGGTGATCTCGAAATAGAGATCCTCGGCGATGTTGGTGGCGTGGTCGCCGATGCGCTCGAGGTTCTTGGCCACGAACAACAGGTGGGCGCAGGCGGTGATCAGCCTCGGATCGCCCATCATGTAGGTGAGCAGTTCGCGGAAGATCGCCTCATAGTGTTCGTCGACCTCGTGGTCCTCGGTCCAGACGGCGACGGCCCGGTCCAGGTCACGGGCGGAAAGCGCGTCAAGCACCTCCTTGAGCCGCATCGCCACCAGTTCGCCCATCCGTTCGATGGAACTGGTCACCGGGGCCAGGGGCTCGGACTCGGCGATCACCACCGCCCGCTTGGCGATGTTCTTGGCCAGGTCGCCGCAGCGCTCGAGATCACCGCTGATCTTGATCGCCGCCACCGTGCGCCGGAGGTCGTCGGCCACCGGTTGACGAATGGCGATCAGCCGGATGGCCTTTTGTTGGATGTCGGCCTCCAGCGCGTCAAGCCGGGCGTCGCGCTCGATCACCGTCTCGGCGAGGGTGACGTCACGGTCGGCGATGGCGCGCAGCGCGTCGGCGATCTCGGCCTCCGCCAGTCCGCCCATGCGCGCCAGCTCGGCCGTGATGGCGTCGAGCTCGGCGTCATATGCCCTAACGGTGTGTTCCATGGTGCGTCTAAAGCACTCCGCGTAAGTGGTTTGGTTGCCACGACTCTATGAGGGCAATGTGACAGTCGGCCTGTAGAAGCCCCGCGTCCAGCATGCTCATCAGCCGAACCGGCCGGTGATGTAATCCGAGGCGCGGCTTGTAACCGGCCGGGTGAACATGGCGCCGGTCTCGCCGTATTCCACCAGTTCGCCCAGGAACATGAAGCCGGTGTAGTCTGACAGACGGGCGGCCTGGCCGAGGTTATGGGTGACGATGACGATCGTATAGTCGCTCTTCAGCTGGGTGACGGTCTCTTCCAGGCGCGCGCTGGAAATGGGATCCAGGGCCGAAGTCGGTTCGTCGAGCAACAGCACCTCTGGGCGCACGGCGATGCAGCGAGCGACACAGAGCCGTTGCTGCTGGCCGCCGGAAAGGCCGAGCCCAGACGTTGGCAGCTTGTCCTTGACCTCGTCCCACAGGGCAGCCTTGCGCAGCGCCTCCTCCACCCGGTCGCTCATCTCGGCCCGCGAGAGGTTCTCGTAGAGGCGCACGCCGAAAGCGACGTTGTCGTAGATCGACATCGGGAAGGGGGTTGGCTTCTGGAACACCATGCCGATCCGCGCCCGCAGCAGCGAAAGGTTCGTCCGCGGCCCCAGGATGTCCTCGCCGTCGAACAGAATCTCGCCGGTGGCTCGGTGTCCGGGATAGAGCCCGTACATGCGGTTGAGGGTGCGCAGCAGGGTCGACTTGCCGCAGCCGGACGGCCCGATCAGGGCCGTCACCGCGTTGCGGGCCACGGACATCGAGACGCTCTTCAGGGCCTGGCCCTTGCCGTAGAAGAAGTCGACGTTGCGGATATCGATTTTGACCTGAGCGGGGTCGATCTGGATGATCGAATTGTCGGACCCAGGCGTGACGGCGCGAACCTGCGCCTCCGCGGCGTCCGGCGCGAGCGGCTCTGGCGCGGTGTCGGTCATGACGGCTTGGAGTCCCTCGAAACGATGCGGGCGATGATGGTCACGCCCAGGACCGAGACGGCGATGATCAGGGCCCCCGCCCAGGCCAGCTTGTTGAGGTCGGGATAGGGCGTCAAGGCGAACTGGAAGATCACCACCGGCAGGTTGGCCATCGGCTTGGCCATGTTCCAGCTGAAGAACTGATTGTTGAGCGCCGTGAACAGCAGCGGCGCGGTTTCGCCGCTGATCCGCGCGAAGGCGAGGAGGGCGCCGGTGACGATGCCGCTGGAGGCGGCGCGCCACAGCACCGTGCGGATCACGCGCCAGAACGGTGTTCCCAGGGCCACCGCTGATTCCCTTAAGGAAGTGGGCTGCAGCTTGAGAACGTCCTCCGTGGTGCGGGTGATCACCGGCACGGCCAGCAGCGCCAGGGCGACCGAGCCGGCGAAGCCCGAGAAGCCGTGGAACGGCGCCACCAGGATCTCGTAGACGAACAGGCCGACCAGGATCGACGGCGCCGACAGCAACACGTCGTTGAGGAACCGCACCATGCTGCCGTAGCGGCTCTCGCCGGCGTACTCGGCCAGCCAAGTGCCGGCCAGTACGCCAATGGTCAAGGCGATGACCATGGCCAGTAGGCACATCATCACTGAACCGACGATGGCGTTGATCAGTCCGCCGGGCGTCCCTGCCGCCGGCGTCGCCATGGTGAACACCTTGAGATTCAGGCCGCCAACGCCCTGGGCCACCAGCGACCACAGGATAAGGGCCAGGGCGGCCAAGGCCAGGGCCGTCACGACGAAACAGAAGCCGACGAAGACGGCGTTGGCGGCGCGGCGACGACCGATGCGGGCGGCGGAGAGGGCCATCTCAGACCCTCGCCTGATTGCGCAGCAAGAGGCGCGCCAGGGCCAGCACCGTGAAGGTGATCAGGAACAGCACCAGGCCGAGCGCGATCAAGGCCGAGGCCTGCAGACCGCTCGCCTCGTTGAACTCGTTGGCGATGGTCGAGGCGATGGTCGAGCCGGCGTCGAACAGGCCCTTGGGAAAGTCGTGCGAGTTGCCGATGACGAAGGTGACCGCCATGGTTTCGCCGAGCGCCCGGCCGAGGCCGAGCATCACCGCGCCGATAGCGCCGCGCCGCACGTAGGGCAGGGTTACCTTCATCACCACCTCGCCGGTCGTGGCGCCAAGACCATAGGCGCTCTCACGCACCTGGGCCGGCACGGTCTGCAGCAGCTCGCGCAGCGTGGCGGCCATGAACGGCAGGATCATGATCGCCAGGATGATCGAGGCGGCGAGGATGCCCGAGCCGTTGGGGATGCCCTGGACCAGGCTCGCCCAGAAGGTGCCGGCCGGGGCCGCGCCCATGGCCGGAATCTCCACCCACTTGGCGAACACCGGGGCGAAGACGAAGAGGCCCCACATGCCGTAAACGATCGATGGAATGCCGGCCAGGAGCTCCACCGCGGTGCCGATTGGCCTTCGTAACAATGGCGGGCAGAGCTCGACCAGGAAGAAGGCCACGCCGCCGGCCACCGGCAAGGCGAAGAGCAACGCCAGCGCCGAGGTGATCAGCGTGCCGACGATCGGCCCGGCGGCGCCATAGACGTCCTGGACCGGATCCCAGGTGACGTTGGTCAGAAAGCCAAAGCCGAATTTGGCGATGGCCGGCCAGCCGCCGATGAACAGCGCCACGAGCACGCCGCCCAGCGCGGTCAGCAGCGTGGTCGCCGCGGCGAAACAGGCGCCGCGGAACAGGGGCTCAAGCCCCGAGCCCCGGGCCGAAGCGCGGCGGCGAAAGGCGGGATCGGCGGCTGAGATCTCGGCGGTCGACATGGCCTATCGCGTCGATATGTGGAGGGGCGGAGAGCGGTGACCTCTCCGCCTGTGTCGGAAGCTTACTTGAAAACCGGCTTGCCGTCCGGCCCGGTGATCTTCGCCCACGACTTGCGGACCAAAGCCTTCACCCCGTCCGGAAGCGGAACGTAGTCGAGCGATTCGGCCGCCGGGTTGCCGTTCGTGTAAGCCCAGTCAAAGAACGCCAGCACGTCGTGACCGGTCTGGGAGTTGGTCTGCTTGCTGTGCACCAGGATGAAGGTCGCGCCGCTGATCGGCCAGGCGTTGGCGCCCGGCTGGTCGAGCAGCAGCACGTTGAACCCGGGCGTCGAGGCCCACTTGGCGCCCGCGGCCGACGCCGCGAAAGCTTCGGCGGTCGGCGAGACCCAATGGCCCGACTTGTTGCGCAGCACGGCGTAGGTCATGTGGTTCTGCTTGGCGTAGGCGTATTCGACGTAGCCGATCGATCCCGTCGTCTGTTTGACGACGACCGCGACGCCTTCGTTGCCCTTGCCGCCCTCGCCCACAGGCCAGTTGACCGAGGTGCTGGCGCCGGGACCGGAAGCCCAGTGAGCCGCATTGCCCGAAAGGTAGCTGGTGAACAGGAACGTCGTCCCCGAGCCGTCCGAGCGGTGCACCACAGTGATCGGTAGGTGCGGCAGCTTCAGCCCGCGGTTGTAGGAGACGATCACCGGATCGTCCCAGAACTTCTCCACGCCGCGGAAGATGTCGGCGACGATCGGGCCGGTGAGCTTCAGCTGGCCCGGCGCGACACCCGGTAGGTTCACCACCGGTACGACGCCGCCGATCACGGTCGGGAATTGCGCGAGGCCGTTCTTGGCCAGTTCGTCGGCGGCGAGCGGCTTGTCCGAAGCGCCGAAGTCGACGGTGCCGGCCTCGATCTGCTTGATGCCGCCGCCCGAGCCAATGCCATTGTAGCTGATGGTGTTGCCCGTCTTGGCCGCGTAGTCCTTGGCCCAGCGGTTGTAGACCAGCTCGGGGAAGGTGGCGCCCGCGCCGGTGAGGCTGGCGGCCGCCGCCGCGCCGCAGACCGCGGCCGCCGAGATGGCCGCGACGGCGATAGCTCTTTTCATGATCGTCTCCTCATGCCCGCGCGGCGCCTCTGCGCCGGGGGTCGGGTCCGGCGTCTGCTCTATCGAGGGTCTTTATAGAATTTGTGACAAGGGCGGGAGCGGCTGCGCGCGATGGCTTCGCGAGCCCGCTTACACATAACCGTCGCACAATTTTGCTACTCGCCGAAGCGCCTCCGAAAGATCGGAGGTCACACGGGGACCCTAGAGACAATGTCATTCAAGACTTCGCTGGCCGGCGGAGCCGCGTTGAGCCTCGTGCTCGCGCTGTCGTCCGGATTTGCCGCCCAAGCCGCTACGCGCCACCATCATCGCGCTGTCCGCCACGAGGCGCGCGCGGATGGTTCGGCCCAGCTTCAATCCGAGATCGATGAGCTGAAATCCGAGGTTCAGAGCCTGAAGGCGTCGCACGACGCCCAGATGTCAGCTCAAACTCAGACTCAGGCCCAAAACCAGGCTCAGATCGACCAGCTCAAGGCGCAGTTGGCCGATGCCGACGCCCGCGCCCAGGCCTCGCAGCAACGCGCGGACGCGGCGATCGCGACCATACCGGGCGAAGTGAA
>JBEKQJ010000070.1:0-12036 GCA_049519835.1 Caulobacteraceae bacterium
GGATGCGGGCCTCGATGATGTCCGTCACCGGTTCTGGGACCATCGTCAGGCCCTCGAAGTAGGGCGGGTTCTGAACATAGGTCGACCCCGGCTCCCAGGCGTAGGTCTGGCCACCCTCCACCTCGATGCCCCGCCAGGACTTGTCGCCCTTGAACACGTCCTTGTAGCGGTCGGCGAACATCTCGGCCTCGACCACCTTGTGCTGGATCTCGGCCACCTGCTCGTTGGTCGGCCAGATGTCCTTCAGGAACACGTCCCCGCCGTCCTTGCCCTGGCCGATCGGCTGGGTTGTGAGGTCGGTCAACATCGAGCCTGCCAGAGCGTAGGCCACCACCAGTGGCGGAGAGGCGAGGTAGTTGGCCCGCACGTCGGGATTGACCCGGCCTTCGAAGTTGCGGTTGCCGGACAGCACCGAGACGGCGACCAGGTCGCCGGCCTGAACGGCCTTGGAGATCGGCTCGGACAGCGGCCCTGAATTGCCGATGCAGGTGGTGCAGCCATAACCCACGAGGTTGAAGCCGAGGGCGTCGAGGGGCTTCGTGAGCCCGGCCTTGGTGAGATAGTCGGTGACCACCTGCGAGCCGGGAGCCAGAGAGGTCTTCACCCACGGCTTCACCTTCAGACCCTTCGCGACCGCGTTCTTGGCGAGCAGGCCCGCGGCGATCAGTACGCTGGGGTTGGAGGTGTTGGTGCAGGAGGTGATGGCGGCGATGACCACGTCGCCTTCGCCGAGATCATGGCCCTCGCCCTCGACCGGCGCGCGAATCTGCAACGCCGCCTCGTCCTTGCCGAACTCGGTCCCCAGGGCGCTCCTGAACGCGCCGGCGGCCTCGGTGAGGAGCACGCGGTCCTGCGGACGCTTCGGCCCGGCCAGCGAAGGGCTGACTGTGGAGAGGTCGAGCTCCAGGGTGTCGGTGAACACCGGGTGCTCCGCACCCGGCTCCGCCCACAGGCCTTGAGCCTTGGCGTAGGCCTCGACCAGCGCCACGCGCTCGGGCGTGCGGCCGGTGGCGGTGAGATAGGCGAGGGTGGCCTGGGTGATCGGGAAGAAGCCGCAGGTCGCGCCGTATTCGGGCGCCATGTTGGCGATGGTCGCCTGGTCCTCGACGGTGAGGTTGGCGAGGCCCTCGCCGAAGTATTCGACGAACTTGCCCACCACGCCCTTCTTGCGCAGCATCTGCGTGACCGTGAGCACCAGATCGGTCGCCGTCGCCCCCTCCGGCAGCCTGCCGGTGATGTGGAACCCGATGACCTCGGGGATCAGCATCGGGATCGGCTGTCCGAGCATGGCCGCCTCCGCCTCGATGCCGCCCACGCCCCAGCCGAGCACCGAGAGGCCGTTGACCATGGTCGTGTGGCTGTCGGTGCCCACCAGGGTGTCCGGATAGGCCACCTCGCCACCGTCGGCGCCGGGCGCGCTCCAGACCGTCTGGGCCAGGTGCTCGAGGTTTACCTGATGGCAGATGCCGGTGCCTGGCGGCACGACGCGGAAGTTGTTGAACGCTTGCGAGCCCCAACGCAGGAAGCGATAGCGCTCGATGTTGCGCTCGTATTCGCGGGTGACGTTCTCGCCGAAGCTCTTGGCGGTGCCGAAATAATCGACCATCACGGAGTGGTCGATGACGAGGTCCACAGGATTGAGCGGATTGATCTTTTCCGGGTTGCCGCCGAGCTTGCCGAGCGCGTCGCGCATGGCTGCAAGGTCGACAACGGCCGGCACGCCGGTGAAGTCCTGCATCAGCACCCGCGCCGGGCGGAACGCGATCTCATGCTGACGCGTCCCCCTGTTCTCGAGCCAATCGCCGACCGCGGTGATGTCCTCCCGGGTCACCGAGACCCCGTCTTCGAAGCGCAGAAGGTTCTCCAGCAGGACCTTCATGGAAATGGGCAGGCGAGAAATGCCGGAAAGGCCGGCCGCCTCGGCGGCGGCGAGGCTATAGTATTCATAGGTCTTCTCGCCGACCTGCAGCTGACGGCGGGTTTCGAGGCTGTCGAGCGAAGCCATTTGCGGGGGATCCTTCTCTTGTTCGAGGCCCACCGGACATCGGTCTGGCCGAACGCGCGCTCATCGGGGCGGACACACAGCGTCCGACCCGCGCGGCGCGTCTCAACCTGGGCCGCGCGTCCTTTAAACCGAGGCCGGCGGCTCGTCCATGCGCCCGCCGGGAGGCTTCCTCCAGCTAGGTTCAAGCCGGCGTGATCTCGGCGCTCCACCTTTCAGGCGTGACGCTCGAGCGCGGCGGGCGGGTGCTCGTCGCCGGCCTCTCGGCGCGCGTGGCGGCGGGGGAGGCCTTGGCGGTCACCGGGGCCAACGGAGCGGGCAAGACCAGCCTCTTGCGCGCCATCGCCGGCCTGTTGCGCCTTTCCGCCGGCGAGATCGTCTTCGAGGGCGTAGCTGATGCTGGGGAAGCGCGCCGGCGCGGCAGCCATCTGTTGGGCCATCTCGATGGCTTCAAAACCGCGCGCACCGCGCTCGATGAGCTGTTGTTCCAGGCGCGCTGGAGCGGCGCGGACGAGTCCGCCGCCGTGGCGGCGGCCGAGCGACTGGGACTGTCGCGTCAGCTCGCCCTGGAGGTGCGCCGACTCTCGGCAGGGCAACGGCGGCGCCTGGCGCTGGCCCGCCTTGTCTCGGCTCCACGGGCGTTGTGGCTGCTCGATGAGCCCTTGGCGCCGCTCGACGCCGCCGGCCGCGGGTTGATGGGCGAGATCATGGGCGAGCACCTGGCGCGTGGCGGGCTGTTGGTCGCGGCTGTCCACGACCCGTTGCCGGTCGCCGCCAGGACGCTGGAGATCGGCGGATGAACCCGCTCCTCGCCCTCTTTCGGCGCGAGATCTCGGTGGCCTGGGGCCGTGGGGGCGGCCCGCTGCTGGCGGTAGGTTTCCTCGCCGCCGCGACGACCCTGTTTCCCCTGGCGCTGGGGCCCGAGCCCGGCCCGCTCGCCGCGGTGGCCGCCGGGATCGCGTGGGTGGTGCTGGCGCTCGCCACCCTGCTCACCCTCGACCGGCTGTTCGAGCGCGACTTCGAGGACGGCGCCCTCGACCTCCTGGCGCTCGGCGCCCCGCCGCTGGAAGCGGTCTGTGCGATCAAATGCCTGGCGAGCTGGCTGGTTAATGGCGCGCCGCTGGCCCTGGCGGCGCCGCTGGCGGCGATCGCGCTCGGCGAGCCGCCACGCGCCGCGCCGCTGATCTTTCTCGCTGCCCTGCTGGGCGGCCTTGCCTTCGCATTCGTGGGTGGGACGGGTGCTGCGCTAGGCCTCGGCAGCCGACGCGGTGGCTTGCTGACCGCGGTCATCGTTCTGCCGCTGCTGGTCCCGCCGGTGATCTTCGGCGCCGCCGCCATCGCGGACTTCGCCATCGGTCTGGACTGGGCAAGGGGCCTTCCGCTGCTGGCCGCCTATGCGCTCGGAGCCGTCGGGCTGACGCCCTTCGCCATGGCCGGCGCCTGCCGCAATGCGCTGGGCTGACCGATCACCTGGTCGGCGAAGCGCTCCATCTCTTCCTTCTGCGGACTCATCTGCAAGAGCAGCAGGTCGAGGCCGGCCGCTTCGTACTCGGCGATCCGCTCGCGCAGCTGCTCGGGTGTGCCGACCAGGTTCGGGCGCAGGCCGCGGTTCGAGACCGAGTATTCCTGTAGCTTGAGCTCGCGTTCGAGCTGCGTACCTGAGAGCCACTGGTCGAAGTTCGCAAAGCCCGGCGGCAGGTCCTTCACCTCGAGAATCCGCGCCAACTCGCGCTGCGCCTCGGCCTCGCTGTCGCGCACGATGGCGTAGGCGGCCATGCCGAAGGTCATCGGCGCGCCGCCGGCGCGTTCGCGCCGCGCCCGCATGTCGGCGATTTTTGTCGCGATCACCGGGGCCGGATCGCCGTGCATAACATAGGCGTCGCACCGACTCGCGATCATCGCCTTCGCCGTCTCGCTCTCTCCGCCGGCGTAGAGCACCGGTGCGCGCAAGGGCTTGGGCGAACAAATCGCGCCTTCCGTCCGATAGAACTGGCCCTGGAAGTTAAACCGCTCTTCCCGCCAGAGGCCCTTGACCACCTCAAGCCATTCGGCCGTGCGGGCATAGCGGTCGTCGTGCTGGTCGAAGGGCAGGCCGTATTGCCGCGCCTCGTCGGCCCACCACGAGGAGACCACATTCAGCGACAGCCGGCCGCCGGAGATGCGGTCGATGTTGGCCCCCGCCTTGGCGAACAGCGCCGGATGATGAAAGTTCGGGCGCACCGCGACCATCAACTCCTGCGTGCGCGTGACGGCGGCGATCGCCGCGGCGGTCGACCAGGCGTCAAGGGCCGGGGCTTCGATCCCCTTGATGTCGTTGAGGTTGAGTTCGGCGATGAGGGTCAGGTCATAGCCGATCTGCTCGGCCCGCACGGCGAGGTCGCGGACAAAGTCCCAGGTCGCCTCCATCCCCTCGTCGGGGACATTGCGAAGCCAGCCGCCGAACACCGGCATCCAATAGCCGTACCTCATGCTCGGGCCCTTTTGATCATTCCCTCGAGCCAGTCGACCAAGGTCTCGTGCGGATCCCAGCCCAGCACGCCCAGGGGATTGGCGACAAAGTTGGAAAAGCCGTTGATGTCGTAGAAGCGCGCCACGCCATCGCGATCGTCGATGAGCACCTCGACCCCGCCGATGTCCATCTGAGCTGCTCGCACAATGCGCTCCGCCGCCTCGATCAGATACGCGCTGGGCGTCACATGCTCGATGGTCACCGCGGCCTTGCCCGGTTGGACAAGGCAGGCGTCGGCCGGGCAGAGGTCGAAGGCGCCGCCGCCGTCCACCTCGATCGCGTAGAGGAACCGCCCGGCCAGGGTTTCCAAGCGGGTAATCCGGCCGCCACGCGTCGGCGCGTATTCCTGCGCCAGCCAGACGCGGTCGATGCTTTCCGGAGCGAGACCGTCAGCGATGGCGGCCTCGAGTTCCTCGGCGCGGTCGAATCGGACGATCCCGGCCCCCGATCCGCCGATGTTGGCCTTCACCACGATGGGAAAGGCGAGGTCGGCGGCGGCCGCGAGGAGGTCGGCGGGCCGATGCGCCGCCCGGGTCTTGGGAATGGCGTAGCCGAGGCCTGAGATCAGCGACAGCTGCCGCGCCTTGGAGGCGTCCACCGCCATGGCCTCGGGTCCGTTGATCACGTGCGCGCCCTGGGCGGCCCAATACGCCAGAAGGCTCTTGGTGTAGAAAATCGGGTGGTCCGCCTCGCGCAGAAAGCTCGACATGGCGATACGATTGAAGATCAGCGGCGCGGGCGGCGCGCCCTCCCCGGGGTCGAAGACATGACCGTCGGCGTGGATCGCGAGGTAGTCGACCCCGCGGCGGTCCAGGACCGCGAACAGGGGCCGCAGCCAGTCCGGATGCTCGTAAAAAATAGCGAGATCGGTCACGGCGGCTCCGCCAGGCGCCCAATCCAGGCTGGGCGGCGTTTCCCACGCCCTATATCGTCGTGACCGTTCGAAGGAAGGCCCTGAATGTCGAAGCTCCCCCGCGCCGTCGCTGTTTCCGCCGCAGCCCTGGTCCTGACGGGCCACGCGCTCGCCCAGAGCGCCCCGCCGCCGCCACCCCCGCCGCCGTCACAGCCGCAAGCGCCGCCGACCCCGGCCGACCAGTCCGATCACCTGCGTCAGACCCTCAAGCTGCGTCCCGACCAGGAGACGGCCCTCCAGGCCTTCGTCGCCGCGATGCAGACGAGACCGGGTGAAACCGAGGGCCTGCGCGCCAACGCGCAACGCGAGATGGGCCTTCCGACCCCGCAGCGGCTCGATGCGTTGGTCGCGCGTCTGGACCGGATGCGCGCCGAGATCATGGCCAAGATCGCCGCCACCCGCGTCTTTTACGCCCAGCTGACGCCGGACCAGCAGCACGCCTTCGACGCCATGCCCAACCTCGGTCGTTGAGGGGCGCGTCCGATCAGTAGATCACGTGCTCGCGGGTCATGAAGATCGGCGACCGGTCGAAATCGATGAACTTGCCCTCGTCGGCCAGGAGCTCGGCGCCGGCGGCCTGACCTTCCGCCGTAGAAAGCGCCGCCAGCGCCTCATCTTCGCTGTCCCACCAGCCTTCCATGACCCCGTCATAGCTTTCCAGGCCGCCTCGCGCGCCGGCCAGGGCGGCGTTCATCGGCGTCTCGACGGCGTGGCTCTGGACGTATCGGCGCATGCCGATGGCCTCACCGCGGGCCTTCACCATCGGTCCATGCACGTCCAGCCAGTAGCGCTGGAACTCTTCGCGGCTGATCCCGGGCTTCCGCCTCAGGCAATAGACGATCTTGATCGCCATTCCGGCTCCTCCTTCGCCCGCCTCATGCGGGCCTCGCTGGAGTGAAGCGGATGGTATAGACGGCCGTCAAATATGATCACCGTCCTGGCAAATCCCCATCGCTTCATGGCGGTCTCGCGCTGGCTGGCGCCGGCCCTGGGCCTGTTGGCCGCCGGCCTGATCGGCGCCGGCCTCAGTCTCGGTCTCGCCGTTCCACCCGACTACCAGCAGGGCGAGACCGTGCGGATCATGTTCGTCCATGTGCCGGCCGCCTGGACGGCCATGCTGGCCTACGCCTGCCTGGGCGGCGCCAGCTTTGTCTCGCTGGTCTTCCGCCACGCCGTGGCCGACGCCGCAGCCCGGGCCGCCGCGCCGCTCGGCGCAGCCTTCACGGCCGCCGCCCTGGTCACCGGGTCGCTGTGGGGCAAGCCGATGTGGGGGACATGGTGGGCCTGGGGCGATTCGCGCCTCGTCTCGGTGCTGGTCCTTTTCCTGCTGTTCCTCGGCTACATCGCCCTGCGCGCCAGCATCGAGGACGAGGCCAAAGCCGCGCGCGCTGCGGAGATCCTGGCCCTGGTCGGGCTCGTCAACCTGCCGATCATCAAGTTCTCGGTTGACTGGTGGAACACGCTGCACCAGGGCGAGTCGATCTTCCGCGCCGGCGGACCGCTGATCGCGCCAGTCTATCTCTGGCCGTTGTTCCTGATGGGGGCCGGCTACTCGGCGGCCTTCGGCGCCCTGTGGCTGACGCGTACGCGGGCCGAGGTGCAAGCCCGCCGCGCCGCCGGCCTGGCGCTCCGGGCGGCGCACTGACGTGGCCGGAAAGTACGCCGTCTTCGTCGCCGCGGCCTATGGCGCCAGCTTCGTCGCCTTCGCCTGGATGATCATCGACACCGTCCTTCGGGCCCGGGCCGCCAAGCGGGCGCTCGAGCGTCTGGAGAAGGGCGGGCGGGGGTGAGGCGTCTGGCCGCCCTCGCACCCTTGGCGGCGCTCGTCGTCGCGGTGATCCTCTTCGGCGTCTGGGCCCTGAACGGCGACCCTCACGTCACGCCCATGGCGATGGTCGGCAAGCCTACGCCGGCCCTCCAGCTCGGCAATCTCGACGACCCCGGCCGCACCACCTTGCGGGGCGCCGTCAGGGGGCCGACTCTGGTCAACTTCTACGCGTCCTGGTGCGCCCCGTGCGCCCAGGAGTCTCCAGTCCTGATGGCGCTCAAGTACGAAGGCGTGCGTATCGTCGGGGTCGCCTACAAAGACACACCGGACGCCGCGCGCGGCTTCCTCGCGCGCCTGGGCGATCCGTACACGGTTCGGTTGCAGGATCCGGACGGCGCGGCAGGTATCGAGTTCGGCGTCACCGGCGTGCCGGAAACCTACGCCGTCGACGCCAATGGCGTCATCCGCGCCAAGCGCGCCGCGCCCATCGACACTGCAGACGCCGAGGCCCTGCTGCAGGCGGCCTCGAAGTAGGCCTCAGGCTCCCCAGACGTCGCGGGCGAAGCGCACGAAATTCAATCCGAGGATCTTCTCGATCCGCCGTTCGGAATAGCCCTTGACCCGCAGCAGCGTGGCGAGCTTGCGGAATTGCTCGACGCCGCGCAGGTCGACCACGAACGGGTAGGTGTCGGCCCGCTCGCCCTTGGCTCCAATGCCGGCCTTGGCGCGTTCGGCCACCTCGCGCGCGAGACTGGCCTGATAGGCCGCCAGGTCGTCGATCGCGGTGACGCTGCCGTCGGTGCCGATGCCGACGTGGTCTTCGCCGCAGACGCTCACGGCATGGTCGATATGGGCGACCACGTCCTCGGCGTGGGCATGGCCGGAGACATTCAGGAACGGCATGAAGAATATGCCGACGAAGCCGCCTTTTTCGGCCACGCCCCGCAGCTCGGCGTCGGTCTTGTTGCGCGGCAGGTCGGCGAGGGCGCGGCAGCCTGTGTGGTTGATCGAGATCGGGGCCTTGGAAGCGGCGATGGCGTCGAGGCAGGTGTGCTCGCCGCTGTGCGAAAGATCGACCATGATCCGCTGCCGGTTCAGCCGCGCCACGACCTCGCGACCGAAGGGTGTCAGGCCGCGGTTTTCCGGAGCCATCGTGCCGTCGCCGAGCGGATTGGCCGGATTGTAGGTCAGCTGGATGACGCGCACGCCACGCCGTCCGAACTCGTCCACGCGGCCCAGGTCGGTCCCGATCTGCACGGCGTTCTGAAACCCGTAGATGATCCCGATGCGGCCTTCGTCGCGGGCCCGCAGGATGTCGGCGGCGCGATCCACCTTGAGCAGGCTGTCCGGATGGGCCTTCAGGATCGCGTCCCACTCGGCGATGGTCTTGAGGGTGTAGGCGTACGGGTCCTCTGGTCCGGCGACGTAGCCGAGCGTGATGTTCACGGCCGTCAGGCCAGAGGCCTTGGCGTCGGCGATGGCGCGGGCGTCGATGTCCGGCGCGTCGGTGTCGGCCGGGCCGCCGCCCTGGCGGGCGAGACCGAGGTTCGGGTTCTCGATGCCGCCCAGGGCGTTGACGATCAGCGGCCGTCGGCTGGCGCTGCGGACGGCGAGCGGCGCGGCCGCCGTCAGCCCCCCAGCGGCGAGGACGCCGCGTCTCGATAGCTCGCCCGTCATTCCGCCCCCTTGGCCTCCGCCGCCGTCACCGGCCGGAAATCTCTGCGCCAGTAGTCCTGGCCGCGCTTCACGGTGAGCACGACCGAGCGGAAGGCGCGCACGTCTCTCAGCGGGTCCTCGCGCGTGAAGACCAGGTTGGCGAGCTTGCCGGGCTCGATCGTCCCGATATCCGTCTGCCCTGTCGCCAGCGCCCCGCCGATGGTCGCGGCGCGCAGCACATCGGCGGCCGGAATGTGGGCCTCGTCCTGAAGTAAGGCCATCTCCGCGTCGAGCGCTGGCCAAGGGTCCGACGCCGGCGAGAAGCCGTCGGTGCCGGTCGAGAGGATGTCGCCGGCCTGCCAGGCGGCGTGGGTCAGCCGTGCGGCGAGCGCCTCGCTGCAATAGGGGGCCGGACCCTTGGGATCGGCGGCGTAGTCGCGGCTCATCTCTGCGTAGACCCATAGCGTAGCGTCAAGGACGACGCCCTTGTCGTGGATGCGCTCGAACAGGCGCCCAACGGCTGGATCGACCCGGGTCGCGAACTTGGCTTGTTCGACACCGGCCCGGTGATGATAGGCCCGCGGCATGGTCTCCGAGGCCTGATAGGCCAGCATGCAGGTGTGCGAGACCGAATCGACGCCGGCGTCCAGCACCTCGGCCGGCGAGGCCGGAAACACCGCTGCGTGGGCCCAGACCTTAAGCCCCTGCCGATGGGCCTCGGCCGTGATCTTGGCGACGAGGTCGGCCGGCAGGTCAGCGTAGATCTTGATCGCCGTGGCGCCCGTCCCGGCGGCGCGCGCCACGGCCAGCGGCATGTCGGTGGTCTCGGTCACCGCCTGCATCCACGGCGTCTGTCCGGCCACGGCGCCCTGGGTCACCGCGTGGGTGCGCGGGTCCTCGAAGAACTCCGGACCCGCCATGAGCGCCGCATAATAGAGGTCCGGGCCCGGAATCTCGCCGACGCGGGAGGCGCGGGCGATATCGGCGAGCTGCCGCAGGTCGTCAGCCATGTCGCGCACGGTGGTGATCCCGCCGTAGAGGTCGCGGCGCATCATGGCTTCGGCGTACGGGCGGTTGGGCGGCGTCGCCAGATGCTCGTGGCTGTTGACCAAGCCGGGCGTGACATAAAGGCCATCGACATCCACGACCGTGGCGCCGGCCGGCGGCGCGAGCGCCGGACCAACCGCTTCGATGCGATCGCCGCGGGTCAGGATGGCTATGTGTGACCGGCCCAGTCCGTGCTCCACGTCGATCAAGGTCGCGCCACGGTAGAGGACCTCGGGATCGGCCGCGAACGCCGGAACCGCCGAAATCGCAAGCCAGGCGAGGCCGCCGGCGAGACGCCGCAGCATCATGCCCCGAGCACCCAGCCTTCCTCGGTCTCGACGTCCTTGACCACCGCTGCGCTGACTCCCTTGGCGTGGCCGAACAGCGCGCCCAGCCTGTTTGTCTCGTCCAGCCGGGCGAGGTGCTCAGCCAGGGCGCGCACTTGGGCCGACTCCTTAAGTTCCCCGGGTTGAGGAGCCGGCTTGACGCCGGCCGCGGTTACCTCGGCCGCCAGCACGTCGACGCCGGCCAGGTCGGCCTCGGCGAGCGCCTTCCAGCCGGTCTGAAACGGCCAGACGCGGAACGCCTCGCCGCGCGCCGCCGCCAGGCGTCTCACCATCGGCATGCCGAGGATGCCGAGGCCCCCCACGGCGCCATTATAGTAAAGCTTCCACACCGGGTGGCCGGACTTCTCGGCCAGCTCGACGTGACGGAACTCGGGCACGTCGCCGGGCCCGTGGTCGCGGCCGCGCTTGGGCTGCAGGGTGGTGAGCGCGTCCTTGGGCGGGCAGCCCCAGAACGGAAACGGGCCGCCGGTCAGGCGGCGATTGATTTCCGAGCCGACGCCGAAGCGGTTGTTGGTGTTGTCGGCCTTGTCCTTGACCATCCGGCCAAGCTGGTCCCAGACGGCCAGCCACGGCGCTTCGCCGGAGAGCTTCAGGCCGCCAGCCAGGCCGCGCGGAAATCCGAGCGGGAAATCGAAGCCGACCAGAGTCCGCTCGCGCCGCTTGGCGCGATCATCGAGAATCTGGCCGAGCAAGACCTCGGCCTGGGCGCGCGTCGGCGGATTGTGCGCCTCGAAAGCGAGGCGAAAGCGCACGTCGGGCTTGAGCACGCCGATCCACACGGAGTCGCCGCCCGTGGTGGGCTTGGACGCCGCGCTCCAGCGGACGACGACATAGGCTTTGAACAAGCGGGCCACGCCGCTCTCTAGAACTTGGCGTCGGCGGGGGGAAGCGGCCTCAGGCGAGCTTGACGAGCATCTTGCCGAGGTTTTCGCCCTTGAACAGCTTCAGGAACGCGGTCGGGGCGTTCTCGACCCCGTCCTCGACGGTCTCCTGCCACTTGAGCTTGCCCTCGCCGATCCAAGTCGACATGTCGCGAATGAAGGCCGGCTGCAGGTCGGCGTGGCTGGAGACGATGAAGCCCTCCAGCCGCAGCTGCTTGCCGACCGCCATGATCAGGCCGCGCACGCCGGGGCCCATGTCGGTGGCGTTGTACTGCGAGATCATCCCGCACAGGGCGAAGCGTGCGAACGGGCGCGCGGCCATCAGCGCCGCTTCGAGATGCGTCCCCCCGACGTTGTCGAAATAGACGTCGATGCCGTCGGGCGCCGCCTTCATCAGAGCGGCGGTGAGGTCACCCTCGGCCTTGTAGTCGATGACGTGGTCGACGCCGATTTCCTTGAGCCAGGCGCCCTTGTCCGCCCCGCCGGCCGAGCCGATCACGGTGTGGCCCTTCAGCTTGGCGATCTGGCAGACGATCTGGCCCACGGCCCCAGCGGCGGCCGACACGAACACCACGTCGCCATCCTTGAGCGAGGCGACCTTGAGCAGACCGGCGTAGGCGGTCAGGCCCGGCATGCCGGCCACGCCCAGGAAGGCTTGGGGCGGCAGGCCGTGCGTCTCCAGCTTCTGGACCACGCCGGCCGGGGCGTTGAACGCCTCGCGCCAGCCGAGGAAGCTCTGCACCAGATCGCCCGCCTTCACCGAGGGATCGTTCGAGGCGATCACTTCGCCCACCGCGCCGCCTTGCAGCGCCTCGCCGATCTGGAACGGCGGCACGTAGCTGCGCACGTCGTTCATCCGCCCGCGCATGTAGGGGTCGACGGTCATCCAGGTATTGCGCACCTGCACCTCGCC
>JBEKQJ010000071.1:0-12009 GCA_049519835.1 Caulobacteraceae bacterium
AGGACGCCGCCCCATCGGTCACCAAGGAGGCCCGCGCCAAGGGCATGGCCGACGCGCCGGCCCTCCTGCAGGCGTCCGGTTCGGATTGCCAGCTGGCCGACGCCCGCTTCCTGGGCGAGGCCGCTGACCCCAAGACCAAGGCCAAGACCAGCCTCTACGAAGTCGCCTGCACCGGCAGCGAAGGCCTGCTGGTCGAGAAGGTGAGCACCGATCCCACGCCGCAGATCTTCACCTGCATGGAGGCCAAGAGCGCCGCCGAGGCCGGCAACAAGACCGCCAACCAATGCCTGCTGCCCGGCAACGCCAACCCGGTCGAAGGCCTGACGCCCTTTATCCAGAAGTCCGGCGTCACCTGCACGCCCGACAAGGTGCGCGCGCTCGGCCATTCGAGCACCAACGTCTTCTTCGAGCTGGCCTGCCACGAAGGGCCGCCAGGATACATCCTGCAGCTCTCGGCCCCGCCGAGTCTCGCCAAGCCGATCCAGGCCGAGTCCTGCTTGATGTTCGACCCGAACACCAACGTGCACTGCGAGCTCACCGACCGGGCGACCCAGATGTCGATCATCGACCAGCTCACCAAGGCCTCCGGCAAGCCCTGCGCCATCAAGGATCGCGGCTACATCGGCGTCGCCTCGTCGGGCAACACCTACTACGAAGTGGCCTGCACGGACGGCAAAGGCTACGTGCTGCAGACCGACGCCAAGGGCGCCTTCGTCAAGGCCATCCCCTGCGTCGAGGCCGACTCGATCGCCGGCGGCTGCAAGCTCACCGACACCCGGCAAGCCAAGACGGATGAGAACAACCTCTACACCCAGCTGGCCAAGAAGGCCGGCTTCGACTGCACCGTGTCCGGCTACGCCCCCTTCGAGGTCGGCGGCAACGGCAAGGAAGTGGTCGAACTCACCTGTTCGAACCGGCCGGACGGCGGTGTCGGCGAGTTCCCGGCTAGCGGCGCGGGAGGGGTCGTCTACGACTGCGCCCACTCAGAACTGATGGGCTACCGCTGCAGCCTGTCCAAGGCGGCCGCGGCCTACGGCAAGCTGACCGACGACCTCAAGGCGCTCGGCAAGACCACCTGCCAGGTGTCGGAGTCGCGGGTCGTCGGGGTGACCTCCGACCAGACCGGCTACATCGAGGTCGGCTGCTCAGACGGTCTGCCGGGTTACATGATCGCCTACACCATGAACCCGATCAAACCGAAGACCCCGCTGGTCTGCGCCGAAGCCAAGGGCATCGGCGGCGGCTGCACCTTGCCGCACAACGCGACCAAGAGCTGAAATCCCTCTCCCTCGAGGGAACCATTCTTCTCTCCCCCCTCCATGAGGCGGGAGTACGCCCGAAGGGCGGAAGGGGGATCGGAGACGCCGGCGCGTCTGACCCCCTTCGTCCCTTCGGGACGCTTCCCCCCTTGGAGGGTCCTTTGAGGCGGGAAGAGAGCCGCCCCACTCCTCCCCATCAAGGGGAGGGAGGCAGGGTTTCCAGGAACCGAACCGGCTGACCCAGCGCCGGCGCGATGATCTCGTCTTCGCGCATGACCGCCACGCCGCGGATCACCGTCGCGATGGGCCAGCCGCGGACCTCCATGCCGTCGAACGGCGTCCAGCCGCTGCGGGTGGCCATATCCTCGTGCCTGAGGGTCCGGCGAGCCTCGAGGTCGACGATGGTCAGGTCGGCGTCGAAGCCCTCGGCCAGTCGCCCCTTGTCGGCCATGCCGAAGATTCGCTGCGGGCCGTGGCTGGTGAGGTCGACCAACCGCTCCAGGGTCAGCCGTCCATTGGCGACGTGGGTCAACATCACCGGCAGCAGGGTCTGGACGCCCGGCATGCCGGAGGGCGAGGCCGGATAGGGGCGGGCCTTTTCCTCCCGCGTGTGCGGCGCGTGGTCGGAGCCGAGCACGTCGGCGACGCCCATTTCGATCCCACGCCACAGGCCGGCCTGGTGCCGCGCCTCGCGGATCGGCGGGTTCATCTGGGCGAACCCATGCAGCCGCTCATAGGCCTCGGGCGCGGTGAGCGTCAGGTGCTGCGGCGTCAACTCGACGCTGGCCACGTCCTTGTGGTCGGCCAGGAAGGCGATCTCATCGGCGGTGGTCACGTGCAACACGTGGATGCGCTTGCCGAGCGCGCGGGCCAGGCCCACCAGCCGACGCGTGGAGCGGATGGCGGACTCGGCGTCGCGCACTTCCGGATGGCTGGTCCAGTCGCCTGTCCGCGCCAGAGGCCGGCGCTCGGCCAGGCGGTACTCGTCCTCGGAGTGGAAGGTTCCGCGCCGGTTGATGTGGCGCAGCACGGCGGCCACGCCCTCGTCGTCCGGGACCAGGAGCGATCCGGTCGAGGCGCCCATGAACACCTTGACCCCGCAGCAGCCGCGCAGACGCTCCAGTTCGCCGAGGAATCGCGCGTTCTCGTGCGTGCCGCCGACGTAGAAGGCATGGTCGCAGTGCATGCGCCCCCGGGCCCGATCCAGCTTGTCGGCCAGGGCGTCAGCGTCGGTGGTGGTCGGCTCGGTGTTGGGCATCTCGAACACCGCCGTCACCCCGCCCAGCACGGCGCAACGCGACCCGGTCTCCAGGTCCTCCTTCCACTCCAGCCCGGGTTCGCGGAAGTGGACCTGGCTGTCGACCACGCCTGGCAAAACCGCCAGGCCGCGCGCGTCGATCACCTCGCCTGCCGAGGCTTGGGCGAGGTCGCCCACGGCGGCGATCTTGCCGGCTCTGACGCCGACGTCCGCCAGTCCACGGCCGGCGTGGTTTACGACCTCGCCACCGCGAACGATCAGGTCGAAGGTCTCAGGCATCGACGGTCTCCGGGGCGGTGTCTCTGATCAGGGCCTCGGCCGCCGCCAGGACCTCGCCGGTGACGAGGTCGGACATATGCCGCACCTGTTGGTTGAGGCCGGGGTCGACGGCGACGAACGCCTCGAACGGCCGCGGACTTCGCAAGACCCGGGCCTTGGGGCCCCAGGGCGCATAGAGCCGATCGTCGGATGGGCCGAACAGGCCCAGCGTCGGCGCGCCGGCCGCGGCGGCGAGGTGCATGACCCCCGAGTCGTTGCCGATGAAGAGCCGTGCCCGCTTCAGGGCGGCATAGGCGACCAGCAGGTTCTCCGAACCCACCAGGTCGATCTGCTTCTCGCTCGGCGCGGCGGCCTTGACCTGGCTGGCCTCCTCGCGGTCGCGCCAGGCGCCCAGCACCATCAGCCGCCCGCCCGCCAGGGCCCCGCCGCGGCCGATCAGGCCTCGGGCCACGGCGGCGAAGCGTTCCGCAGGCCACGCCTTGCCGATCCAGTTGGCGGCGGGCGCGATGGCCAGGATCGGTCCCTTGCCGGCCGTGAGCCTGGCCGCCCGGGCCTCGGTCTCCGCGCTGGTGAAAAGGTGCGGGGCCGGCGGGTCTTGGGCCAGGTTCAGCAGCCTGGCCGCCTCGATCACCTTGTGCTCGATCTGCCCGGACGGCCGATGCACGGCCCGACGCGAGCGCCGCAGCAGGCTCGAGACGCCCGAGCCGCGCAGGTCGACGATCAGGCCCCATTTGCGGTCTCGAACCTCGTTCCACAGCGCCAGCCAGTGGCCGGAGAGCGGCCGCTTCTCCATGACGATCACCCGTTCGGCGCCGGGCGTCTCGGCGAACAGCGGCGCGGTCAGTTCGCTGCCGACGAAGGTGAAAGCGGCGTCCGGCACATTGTCGATGAGAGCCTTGACCAACCCCGAAGCCAGAACAGCGTCGCCAATGCGGCTTGGCGCGATGAAGAGGATCGGAAACGGCGGGCGCGTCATCCGGCCCACGTATAGGCCGGCCGCATCTGGCGCTCCAGCACGCCCGCAGCCACATTGTCGTCATGTCGCACTACGCCCTCCTGACCGATCGCGCCCTCATCGATGTCGCCGGCCCGGACTGGCGCGGCTTTCTCCAGGGTCTCCTCACCCAGGACGTCGAGACGCTGGCTGACGGCGAGATCCGCTTTGGCGCCCTGCTGACGCCGCAGGGGCGCCTGCTCTACGACCTGTTCCTGATCGGAACGAGCGAGGGCTGCCTAGTGGATTGCGTCGCCGAGCATCGCGAAGCGCTGATCGCCCGCCTCTCGCTCTATCGCCTGCGCGCCAAGGTGACGATCGCGCCGCTCGATCTGCCGGTCGCGGCGCTGTGGGACTCGGATGCGCCGCCGCCCGGCTGGCTGGCCGACCCACGCTTGCCGGCCCTCGGACTCCGCGGCTATGGCCTGGCGCCCCCGATCGGCGCCGACGCGGGTGACTACGACGTCCACCGGCTCTCGCTCGGCGTGCCGGGCCTCGCCGACTGGGGCTCAGACCGGACTTATCCCATCGAGGCCAACTTCGACCTCCTCAACGGGATCGATTTCAAGAAGGGCTGCTTCGTCGGCCAGGAGACGACGTCGCGCATGAAGCGCCGGGGTCAGATCAAGACCCGCATGGCGCCGGTGACCTACGAAGGCTCGGCCCTCGCGCCGGGCAGCGAGCTCCTGGCCGGAGAGCTGCGGGCCGGCGAAACCCACTCCAGCGGCGCTGGCGTCGCCATCGCCAGCCTGCGCCTCGATCGCCTGGAGGCTGGCGATCGCCGCCTGCCGGATGGACGGGAATGGCGATCGCAATTGCCGGCCTGGATGACGGGCGCCGTCCAAACCGTTTGATCGCCGCCGGGCGCAGGCCTAGCCTGCCGGACCGCTCTGGGGAGGCTGGGAAATGGCAGTTCGACTGCGCCGCGGCGAGGCCGCGGACGCCGGGGTGATCGGCGATATCTGCTATCGCGCCTTCAAGCACATCGCCGAGGCGCACAACTTCCCGCCCGACCTGCCGAACGGAGAGATGGCGGCCGGCTTCATGGGCGGCATGATGGCTCATCCAGGCTTCTACGATGTGGTCGCCGAGGCGGACGGGCGGATCGTCGGCAGCAACTTCCTCGACGAGCGCAACGCTATCAGCGGTGTGGGGCCGATCACCGTCGACCCCGACCTGCAGAACGAAGGGGCCGGCCGGGCGCTGATGGCCGACGTCATGCGCCGCTCAGAAGAACGCGGCTTCGCCGGCATTCGCCTGGTGCAGGCCGGCTATCACAGCCGCTCGCTGGCCCTCTACGCCAAGCTAGGCTTTGCACCGCGCGAGCAGCTGGCCTGCATGCAAGGCGTTGCAATCGCCCAGACCTTTCCAGGCTACGCAGTCCGCCCCGCCACCGCGGCCGACATCGGGGCCTGCGACCGCCTGTGCTTCGAGGTCCACGGCCACACGCGGGGCGGCGAACTGGCCGACGCCATTATCCAGGGGGGAGCGACGGTGGTTGAGCGGGCAGGGCGGATCACCGGATATGCGACGCTGATCGCTTTCTTCGGCCACGCCGTCGGCGAGACCAACGACGACCTGAAGGCGCTCATCGGCGCCGCCGAGGCCTATCTGGGTCCAGGATTTCTGATTCCCACCCGCAACCACGCCCTTCTGAAATGGGCGTTGCAATCGGGGCTGCAGATCACCCAGACCATGACCCTGATGGCGATCGGTCTCTACAGCGAACCCGCCGGCGCCTGGCTCCCGTCGGTGACGTACTGATCGCGTGAGTTTGATTCACCCTCCCCACCGCGTGGAGGGCCACTCGTAGCCCTGCGCGCCGCCGTCCTCAAAGAGTTGCGCCAGCGCATAGGCCAGCACCCGGCTGCTGTCGAAGAGGGTCCAGGTCTTCTCCCAGCCGCGGCGGGCGACATCGCGCGCGGCCTCATCGTCGGCCATCAGGCCGCGCAGCGAGCCAGCGAGGTCGTCGAGATCGTCGTAGAACACCGCCTCGTCGGCCGCATAGAATCGCTCGAAGCCGGCTCGCCGGTCGAGGAGCACGGCAAGGCCACAGCCAAAGAAGTGGGCCATGCGGTCGGAGGCATAGAGCGGCAGGCTGGCGCGGCGCGACAGCGACCAGCCGAACCGAGCAGAGGCCAGGGCCTCGAAGTAGCGGGCGCCGCGCGCCTTCGGATCGCCGCCGACGCCGGGTGTCAGCGTTCGCAGGCCCGGAATCGCCGCCCTCAGCCGCGCCACGGCCTCGCCCGGCGCCAGGCGCTCCGATCCGATCTCGCGCGGGCCGGCGTCGGAGGCGGGGAACAGCAGGTCAGACGCCGGCCGCTCGATCTCGAACACTCGCCCTGTCTCGATCGCCCGGTCGACCGGATTGGGCAGGAAGGCGGCGAAGGCGCCCGGCCCGACGAATTCCGCTAGCGCAGGCTCGGCGGTGGTGACGAACAGCGCGTCGGCGACGCCCCTGCGCAACGCCAGCCGCCGCTGGTTCTTTTCGGTGTCGATCGGGTCGATGTTGATATCGACAATCCGGACGCCGGGCGCGAGCTTGCGCGCCTCGGCGAGGGCGGCGTTGCTGATCTGGTCGGCGAAGTGCAGCAGGATGAGGTCCGGCTTCAGCTCATCGACCATCTGCAGGAAGCGCCGGTCGGGGCCGGGCCGCCACGGCGAAGCGATGCGCGCCACGGCCCGGTCGGAGAATTCCACCACCAGATGATTTGCCCGCGTCGCCGCCAGGCTGAACTTGCGGCAGATGTCGAACAGCGAGAGGTTGGCGGTGTGGCGCTCGGCGCCCGTCATCCAGTTGAAGTCGGCGACATTGAGGATGCGCATGGACGAGGGCCGCTGTGGCTGGGTGAGCCTGAAGGATCCCCTCTACCTCGCCTATCACGACGAGGAATGGGGCGTGCCGGAATACGACAGCCGCGCCCTCTGGGAAAAGCTGGTGTTGGACGGCTTCCAGGCCGGTCTGGCCTGGATCACCATCCTGCGCAAGCGCGAGGCCTTCCGCGCCGCCTTCGCCGGTTTCGATCCAGAGGTCGTGGCCCGCTTCGGTGAGGCCGACCGCGCGCGGCTGATGGCCGATCCGGGCATCGTCCGCTCCAACGCCAAGATCGACGCCGCCATCGCCGGGGCGCGCATCTGGCTCGATATGCGCGAGCGCGGCGAGGATTTCTCGGCCTTTCTGTGGGCGTTCACCGACGGCAAACCGATCCAGAACCATTGGAGTTCGATCGGAGAGGTCCCAGCCGAGACGCCGCTCGCCGCCGAGGTCGCCAAGGCGCTGAAGGCCAAGGGATTCAAGTTCTGCGGCCCGGTGATCACCTATGCCTTCATGCAGGCGGTGGGCATGGTCAACGACCACCTGACCGGCTGCTTCCGCCACGCCGAGGTGGCGAAGCTCAGATGAGCGGCGTGCATCTGAAGCTGGAACGCGCGCGGCCGGGGCCGGTGTGCGGGGTCGACGAGGCCGGACGCGGGCCCTGGGCAGGGCCGGTCTGCGCCGCCGCCGTCATCCTGCCCACCCGCGCCCGGCTGGACGGCCTGGATGACTCCAAGCGCCTGACCGCCCGTCAGCGCGATATAGCTGAGAGCCGGATCAAGAAGGAAGCCGTGGCCTGGGCGGTGGCGTTCGCCTCGGTGGATGAGATCAGCGAGCTCAATATCCTGCGCGCGACCGCGCTCGCCATGCGTCGCGCGGTCGAGGCGCTCAGCCACGCCCCAACCTTCGCCTTGGTGGACGGCGACAAGGCCTTTGACTTCCATTGTCCGTCCGAGGCGGTGATCGGCGGCGACGGGATCAGCGCCTCGATCGCCGCCGCCTCGATCCTGGCCAAGACTGCGCGAGATCGGCTGATGGTGGCGCACGACGCCGACTATCCCGGCTACGGCTTCGCCGTGCATAAGGGCTACGGGGTGCCGGCTCACGCGGCAGCCCTGCGCGCACTGGGCCCCTGCCCGATCCACCGGATGACCTGGGCGCCCCTGCGGGCGATGGTCGGGGGTTAGGCCAGCTTCAGCAGCCGCAGCAGGCAGAGGCTCATGCCCGCCAGCGCCAGGAGCGACACCGAGGCGGCGGCGGCCATCCGCACCCCCGCCGCCGACGCGGCCTTCAGGTCGGTTGAAAGGCCGAGCGCGGCCATGGCGATGAGGGTCATGAGGTCGCACGCCGTGCCGAGCGGCGCGGCCGCCCCTCCGGGAACGAGGCTGAGCATGCGCAGAGCCGCGGCGCCGGCAAAGGCCAGGATGTACCAGGGGACGACCTGGCCGAAGCCGCGCCCCGTTCCTCCACGGCCGACGGACACGGCCGCCAGCACCGGACCCAGCATCATCACCCGGGCGAGCTTGACCATGGCGCCCACCTGCACGGCTGCGCCGCCGAAGGGGGCTGTGGCGGCGAGAACCTGCGGCACGGCGTAGACGGTGAGGCCGGCCAACGCGCCATAGGCCACCGGGGTCAGGCCGAGCGGGGCTTTGAGCAGCGGCAGGACGAGCACAGCGATGACGCCGAGCACGGCCGTAAAGGCGATGGCCGAGGCGCACTCGTCATGCGTGGCGTCGACCACCGGCGCCGCGGCGGCGATGGCCGAGTTGCCGCAGATCGAATTGCCGCAGGCCACCAGCGTCGATTGCCGACGGTTGAGGCCCACTAGGCGCGACAAGCCGTAGCTGGCGGCGAGCGCCAGCACGACGATCACCGCCGGGCCGGCGATCAGCCAGGCGCCGGCGGCGCGCAGGGCCGCGGGGTCGACTGCGAAGCCCAACAAGGCGATCGCCACCTCCAGCGGTCGCTTGGCGGCGAAGCAGATTCCGGACTTCCAGCTCGACGGCAGCGAAACCAGGTTGCGGGCCAGCAGGCCGAGCAGGATCGCCGCGACCACGGGCTCAAGCCAGGCGCGACCGAAGGCGGCCGTCTGCCCGCGACCGGCCAGCCAGGCGACGCACGCCACGCCGCAAGCCGCCAGGAACCCCGGGGTCCAGGCGCGCAAGCGCTCTGACAGGATCAAGCCGCCAAGCCTTGCGACGGCCGGGCGTCCTCCGCCGCCACTCGGCGCGTGGTCAGGCGGCGATGCAGATCGAAGATCGTACGGCTGCCGGTGTCGACGAACAGCCACGGGGCGAAGGCGTGCACGATGCAGGCCAATCCGGCCGCCACGAGACGCAGTCCCACCGACAGTGCGACGCGCTGATGCTCGAAATAGCTCTCACCAACCGAGGCCGGATGCTCCGTAAACGCGCGTACCTGCATCACCTCATCCCCGAAATTGCGCCGATCTGCAGACGCTAACCCAGCATTCGGCTAATGTGCTCCCAAACTCTGCTACTCCAGCTGCGGAAATTGGGATGAAATCACCTCCGGGCGCCGAAAACGTCGATGCCGCCGACCTGCGCATCCTCGCCGTGCTTCAGGACGACGCCGCGCTCTCCATCGCCGAAGTCGGCGAGCGCGTCGGCCTTTCGGCCAACGCCTGCTGGCGGCGCATCAAGCGCCTGGATGACGAGGGATTCATCCGCGGTCGCGTGGCCCTGCTCGACGCGGAGCGGCTGGGCATAGGGGTGACGGTATTCGTTTCCATCCGCGCGCCGGAGCATTCGGACGCCTGGATGGGCGAGTTCGCCGCCGTCGTGCGGCGCATCCCCGAGATCGTCGAGTTCTACCGCATGGCCGGCGACGTCGATTACCTGCTCAAACTGCAGGTGGCCGACATCGCGGCCTATGACGCGGTCTACAAGCGCCTCATCCGTGGTGTCCGGCTCTCCGACGTCAGCTCCGCCTTCGCCATGGAGGTGATGAAGCACACCACGGCCATTCCGCTGCCCGCAGGTTGACCGCGCCGATCAAGATTGACCGGTCCTCGCGCCCGGCTTCAACTCGCACGATGGCCGCCTACGAAGCCGTGATCGATGTTCTGAAGATGCAGGCCGGCGCTTGCGCCGCGCTCGGCTCGCCCTTCTCCGGCGGCTTGCTGGAGCGAGCGGCCCAGGCCCTGCCGCATGAAGCCTCGCTCCAGGCGGCCTTCGCGCCGTGGTCTGGGTCCGATCGGCGGGCGATCTTCGACGACGCCGCCGCCTTGCGCTGGCTGGGCGCATTGCACGATTTCGTCCTCGAAGCCCCCGATTCGGCCTTGGCCCAGGCCTACCCGCGCGATGGCCGCCCTGGCGACCCCGCGGTCGCCTGGCCGCACGCCCTCGCCTTCGTGCGTGGCGAGGCCGACCGTCTGACCGCCTTCATGCGCCATGAGCCCCAGACCAACGAGCCGCGCCGTTCGGCGGTGCTGCTGCCGGGCTTCCTGGAAGTCGCCGCCCAGACGCAATTGCCGTTGCGAATCCTCGAACTGGGCGCCAGCGCCGGGCTGAACCAGCTCTGGGACCGGCGGCGCTATCGCTTCGGCGAGGCTTTCGCCTGGGGGCCGGAACCAGCCCGGGTCATCATCGACGCCGAGTGGCGGGGCGATCTGCCGCGGCTCGATGCGCCGGTCGACGTCGCCGCTCGCGGCGCCTGCGATCGCAGCCCAGTGGCGCTGGCCGACCCAGCCCAACGCCGGCGTCTCGGCGCCTATGTCTGGCCCGATCAGTTCGACCGCCTGGCGCGCTTCGACGCCGCTGTCGCCGATGCTCTGGACGCGGGCGTCACCGTCGAGCGCGAAGACGCCGTCGCCTGGACGCGCCGCCATGCCGCGCCGCAAGCCGGCGTGGCCACCGTCGTCTTCCACTCGGTGTTTTTCCAGTACATGCCGGCCGACAGTCAGGCGGCCCTCGTCGAGACCCTGGCG
Source organism: Caulobacteraceae bacterium (assembly GCA_049519835.1). Classification (GTDB taxonomy): domain Bacteria; phylum Pseudomonadota; class Alphaproteobacteria; order Caulobacterales; family Caulobacteraceae; genus Acaudatibacter. Next base: position 10,558 of record JBEKQJ010000071.1, read on the forward strand.
GCGTTCGGCGCCCGGGCGAACGCTGACGCGCCGCTCGCCTGGCTGCGCATGGAGCCGGCGGCGGACAATCCGGCGATGATGGAGCTGCGTCTCACGCTCTGGCCGGATGGCGGCGAACGCCTGCTCGCCACGGCCCATCCGCACGGCGCCTGGGTGGAGTGGTGCGGCTAGGGTCTGCCATCTAAGCTGGCGTCATGGCGCGGATCCTGGCGGCGCACGCCCACCCTGACGACATCGAGACTCTGGCGGCGGGAACCCTGGCCGTGCTGGCGCGCGCCGGCGATTGCGGCTCGCGCGACTTCAGCGCCGAGGAGACGGCGCGCATCCGTCGCGGCGAAGCGGCGCGGGCGGCGGCGATGATCGGGGCCGAGTATCGCTGCCTCGGCCTTCCCGATCTCGGCCTGTTCAACGACGACCCCACGCGCCGGCAGGTGACCGAACTGATCCGCGCTGCGGCGCCGGCGATCGTCATCGCCGCGGCCCCGGCCGACTATCACCCCGACCACGAGGCGGCGAGCGCGCTGGTCCGCGACGCCTGCTTCGCCGCCTCGGCCCCCAACTACCGCACCGGTCCCGCCGCGCCGCTGGACGCCATTCCGCACCTCTATTTCACCGATCCGATCGGCGGTCGCGACCGTGACGGCCGCGATGTGGTCCCGGATTTCGCCGTCGACGTCGGTGAGGCCTTCGCCACCAAGCTGCAGATGCTTCGCGCCCATGTCAGTCAGATCGACTGGGTCGCCAAGCAGCATGGCTCGGTCGATTTTCCGGCCCTGATGGAGGCTTTCGCCCGCCGCCGCGGCGCGGAATTCGGCGCCGAGCTGGCCGAGGGTTTCCGTCACTACCGCGGCGAGCCGTTCCCGCGCGCGCCCCTCCTGCAGCAATTGGTCGGCCCGGCTCTGCTCCGCAGGCCTTAGAAGACCGCGCCGCCGCCTCGGGCCCTGCGGATCGCCCGTTCCAGCGCAACGGCGAAGTCGCGGCGTTCGGCCCGCGTCAGCGCCCGGGCCACCGCGACGCCTCGATCGGACAGGCGCAGCTGCAGGTCGGGATCGTCCTCGTCCGGCCCCACCAGCGCCACGCGGGTGAAGGCGGTGGGCGACCGCCAGAGCGTCTGGGCGCCCTTCGGCGTCTCACGCCAGACGTGAATCTCCGCGGCGGTGATCTGGACTCGCTCGCGGTTTCGCACGGCCCGACGGCTGACGAGCAGCGCAACGACGAGCGCCACGACGTCCAGGCCGAGGAAGGCGGGCACCGGCCCAGCGCCCAGGCGCAGAAAGACGATAGCGCTCAGGGCGTTGATCGTGGTCAGGACCGAGATGAGGATGATGAACCCGCGCTGCGAGAGCGAGCGGTGCGGCGTGATGACCGCGTCCATGTAGAAGGGGCCGTCCATCCCGGCCCAATCCTTAACCGCCGGCCCCCGCCTTGGCGAGGGCGCCGAACCACACCAAG
>JBEKQJ010000072.1:0-11973 GCA_049519835.1 Caulobacteraceae bacterium
TTCCCTGCTCGTCCCAGTGGAGGCGAACGCCGTTGTTCTCGGTGAAAGGCATCTGGTTTGCCTAGACCCGACAGACTGACGCGTCCAGGAACCCTTCGCGGGGCCTAGACCGGCTTCGTCAGGTCCAGCCGCCAGGTCTCGCTCTGCACCGGCTCGCCGAACTCGGTGTGGGTGTGAATGTCGACGATCTCGAAGCCGTTGGCGGCGTAAATGCGCCGGGCGCTCTCCAGCACCGTGTGGGTCCAGAGCGTCATCTCGCGGTAGCCAATCTCGCGGGCGAAGGCGATGCAGGTCTCCACCAGGGCTGCGCCGACCCCTCGGCCACGGGCGAAGGCCTCGACATAGAGCAGGCGCAGACGGCAAAGGCCGCCGCCTTCGTCGGTCAGGAACACCGAGCCAGCCAGGGCGCCGTCCGCCTCCGCCACCCAGCACTGTTCGCGGCCGGGTTTGAAATTCTTGAGGAAAGCCGCCGACGACTCGGCGATGTTGACCTCGATGCCGAAGCCCCAACCGTAGACATCGCGATAGAGAACCGACTGCCGCGAGGCGATCAGCCCGACATCGCCGGCGGCGAACGGCCGTGTGCGGAAGGTCCGGTCCGGCGCCGGATCGAGCAAGGCGGTCGCCTGACCGAGCGCCCGGACGAGTTCGTCCTGTTGCGCGGGCGCGAGGCGTTCGAGCCGGGCTGCGACAGCATCGTGCTGGCGTCGGTCGAGATCGTCGAACACCGCCCGACCGGCGTCTGTGAGCGTAATCGGCCGCCGGCGGGCGTCCTCGCCGCGGCCGCGGACGATCCAGCCGCGTTTCTCGAACCGGGCCAGCAGGCGGCTGAGGAAGCCGGCGTCCATGCCCAGCGCCGTCTTCAGCCGCGCGGCCATGGGATCGACGTCATGGGCGATTTCGAAAAGCACTCGCGCCTCTGGCAGGGTCAGGCTGGTGCCGAGGAAGTGGGCGTCCAGGGCGCCGACCAGGCGCGTGTAGAACCGGTTGAAACGGCGAACGGCGGCGATGGCGTCTTCCATGACGCGAGATTCGCGCCATTAGTTGACTAAGTCAACTATCCCTCGATCGACACCCCTTCCCGCTCCAACACGCGGGTGACGGCCGGACGGTCGACCATCCGCCAGGCCAGGCGGCTCCAGGCGGGATAGCGCTCGCCCATGGCGAGGCCGATGCGATTGCCCCACCGGAACAGCACCAGAAGCAAGGGATCGACGATCGAGAAGCGCGTCCCCATGCTCCAGGTGCGATCGTCAGCCAGACGCGCTTCGATGGCGGCGAAGGCGGTCTCGACGATCGCCTTGCCTCTGGCGGCCATGGCCTCGCGGGCGCCGGCCTCGTCGGTGAACCGCTCCGGTCGCCAGATCAGCGCGAAGCCGACACCGTGGACCCAGCTGGTTAACCAGCTCAGCTGTTCTTCGACGCGCGCCTCGGCGAGCGGCTCACCGATAGGGACAAGGCCGAAGTCGGGGTGTCGGCGGGCGAGATAGAAGAGGATGGCCGAGAGCTCGGTCAGAGCTTGCGGCTCACCTGGAATGACCAGCACGGGCACTCGGCCCTTGGGATTGAGGGCCCGGAACGCCTCACCGCGCTGCTCGCCGGCGGCGAAATCGACCCGCTTCAGCTCGAAGGGGGCGCTCACCTCTTCCAGCACGATGTGGGCGGCCAGCGAGCAGGCGCCCGGCGAATAGAAGAGCTGATAGGTCATGCCGCATCCCTCGGTTCGGGCGGCAGATTATACGCGATCAGGGCTGCCGGCGCCCTCCCTCCCCTCAGCCGAGCAGCTCGAAGCACAGCGCCGCGAAGGCCACCGCCGCGGCGACGAAGGCCAGGCTAACCTTCCAGGCCGGTTCGTGGCGGGCGCTCAGGACCACCAAACCGAAAAGCGCCCCGATCGTGGCCCCGCCCGCCAATATGGCGAGCCCTGTCCTGATCGCGGGCATGCCAAATCCCCTGTTGGATCAAGGTCAAACGCCGCTCGCCAGCGAAGTATCCCACCTGACGGCGTGGTGCGCCTCGGGCCGACGCGACATAGTGGCCGCCTCAAACAGGGAGATCGCGATGCTCGAAGGGTCCTGCCATTGCGGGAAGGTGCGCTGGCGCTTCGATGGCGTTCCAGAGTCGGCGACGGCCTGCAACTGCACCAACTGCCGTCGCTACGGCGTGCTCTGGGCCTATGGCTACGTGGACGAGGCGATCCACGTTTCGGGCGCGACCCGCGCCTACGTGTGCGGCCAGGCGATCGAATATCATTTCTGCCCGGACTGCGGCTGTGTCGCCTATTGGCGCAAGCAGCGCCTGAACGCGGCCGGCAAGTGGGCGATCGCGGTCAATCTGCGCCTCGCCGAGCCCGACGCCGTTGCAGATATCCCGATCGAGCATTTCGACGGCCTCGATACGTTCGAAGACCTCGGACAGGACGGCCGGCGGGTGAAGGACATGTGGTTCTGAACGCGCGTTGACTCCATACCGACCAGTCGGTATGGTCCTGGCATGGTCTCGAAGCGCGCCGACTCCCGCACCCGTCTGCTCGACGCCACGATCCAGGTTGTGCGCGCCAAGGGCTATGCCGCCGCGCGGGTCGAGGACGTCTGCGCCGAGGCCGGGGTGACCAAGGGCAGCTTCTTCCACCACTTCCGCAGCAAGGACGACCTTGGCCTCGCCGCCGCCGCCCACTGGGACGCCCATGCCGCGTCCGTCTTCGCCGGGGCGCCGCACCACGCGCCCGCCGATCCCGTCGATCGGCTGCTGGCCTATGTCGACTTCCGCAAGTCTCTGCTGGTCGGCGACCTTACCGACTTCACCTGCTTCGCCGGCACGGTGGTGCAGGAGACCTGGCGCACTCACCCCGAGGTGAGCGCCGCCTGCGCGGGCGCCATCGACGCCCATGTCGCCACGTTGACCGAAGACATCCGCGAGGCCATGGCGGCGCGCGGCGTGACCGGATTCACGCCAGAGAGTCTGGCCAGGCACACCCAGGCGGTCATCCAAGGCGCCTTCATCCTGGCCAAGGCCGATGGCACGGCTGCGGTCGCGGCCGAGAGCCTCGATCACCTGCGCCGCTATCTCGAGTTGCTGCTCGACAAGACGCCGAGGAAGGATGCGACATGAAGATCTACTGGTTCAAAGCTCAGGCCCCACGGCGGGTGCTGGCGCTGGTCAAGCATCTGGGGATCGAGGCGGAGCTGATCGAGGTCGATCTGGTCGGCGGCGGCCTCAAGTCGGCCGCCTACGCGGCGATCAACCCCAATCGCAAAGTCCCCGCCCTGATCGATGGCGACGTGAAGCTGTGCGAGTCCTCGGCCATCATGGCCTACCTCGCCATCAAGGCCGGCTCGGACATGTGGCCAGCGCACAACCCGGCCGAGCAGGTCGAGGTGCTGCGCTGGTTGTCGTGGAACGACGGCCACTGGGGGCCGGCGACCGCGCCGTTCTATTTTGAGCATGTGGTCAAGGCGACCTTCGGCTTTGGACCGCCCAATCCCGAGGAACTGAAAGGTAAGGCGGAGCTGCTAGAGCGCTACGCCAAGGTGTTGGACGACCATCTCGCCGGCCGACGGTTCGTCGCCTGCGACCGCCTGACCATCGCCGACTTCCAGCTCGCCTCGCAGGCCAGCTACTGGCGCGAGAGCGAGATGCCGCTGCAGCCGTTCGCCAACGTCGTCGCCTGGCTCGATGGCCTGAAGCGCATCCCGGCCTGGGCCGATCCCTGGCCGGAGCCGGCGCCCGTGGCGGCCTGAAGGTGGCCGCCAAGACGGATGAAATTTCCTCGGCGTCCTTCCTCCCCCTGACGGGGAAAACGGTCGCATATCACCGGGGACATCCCCATCACCTCCTTTTCCCCAGCGTCATCGCCGGGCGCCAGTCCCGGCGACCCATGAACGCCTGGGTGGTTGTGACCGCGTCTCGCGGTCATGGCGTGGGTAGCGAAGCAACTGCGTTGGGCCCCTTGGCCATGCCAGCATGGCCACCCGAACTTCGGTGTGCATGGGTGGCCGGGACTTCGCCCGGCCATGACGGTAGAGTTTATTTTGCGTCAAACGCGAAGGCCCTCCCCTCGATGGCGAGGAGGATTTGTACCCCGCCCCCTATTTCTTCGCTTTCTTCGCCCCGTTCAGCGCCGCGGCGGTCTTCACGAGCGCCTTGAAGGCCGCCTCGTCGATCGTCTCGCCTTCGCGCACGTCGATGGCGCGGCGGACGTTGCCCTCGAGGCTCGAGTTGAACAGCCGGGACGGGTCTTCCAGCGCCGCGCCCTTGGCGAAGGTCAGCTTGACGACCGCCTTGTAGGTCTCGCCGGTGCAGATGATGCCGGCATGCTCGAAGGTCGGAACCCCGCGCCATTTCCAGCCTTCGACGACATCGGGGACGGCCTCATGGATGAGGGCGCGGAGGCGGGCGAGCGTTTCGCCCCGCCAGTCGCCCAGCTCGGCGATCCGGGCGTCGATCTGTTCGGAGGCGGATCCAGTCGCTGTCATCTCACTTGCTCCTTACTTGCGCGTCGCTCGCCGCCCTGCGAACTTTGCGCTTCTCACCAACAAGGGGTTTTCGCCATGAGCCGCACCCCGCGCAAGCTCGACGCCCACGTCAACTGGCGGGCCAGGGACGTCGAGGACGCTTCAGCGTGGACACACCAGCTGACCCGGAATGAGCAGGCCGAACTCGACGCCGCGCTGCGCACCGCCAAGGCGAAGTCCGACGACCTGCTCGAGATCGGGCGCGAGGATTTTCCCCTGCCCTCCCTGGCCGGCAAGCTGGCCGGGATTGAGCGCGAGCTGATCGACGGCCGCGGCTTCGTGCGCATCGCGGCGCTCGACACGGACCGCTACGACGACGATGAGCTGACCATGCTCTACTGGGGCATCGGCATGCACCTCGGCGATCCGTGGCCGCAGAACAAGCACGGGCACGTGATGGGCGACGTCACCGACCAGGGCAAAAGCGTCGCCGACCCCACGGCCCGCGGCAACGAGCTGGGTCTGATCGCGCTCGACTACCACACCGACGGCTCGGATCTGGTCGGCCTGATGTGCCTGCGGCCGGCGGCGCGCGGCGGCCTCAGCTGCGTCGCCAATGTGGTCGAAATCCACAACACGCTCATGGAGTCCCGGCCCGACCTCGTGGCCGCCCTCTACGATGAGCTGCCGTGGGACTACCGCGGCGAGCAGCCCCCCGGCGGCCGGCCATTCTACATGCGCAGCGTCTTCACCGAGCACGACGGCCGGCTCTTCTGCCGGTTCATCCCGCAGTACATCAAGGCCTCGCAGCGCCATCCGGAGGCGCCGCGCCTGTCGCCGCTGGCGGTGGAGGCGCTCGACGCCGTCTCGGCCATGGCCAACGACCCGGCGTTCAACGTCTACATGGACCTGCGGCCCGGCGAGATGCAGTTCATCAACAACTATCACGTGCTGCATGGTCGCACCGCCTATGAGGACGACGTCGCGGCCGGCCGCAAGCGCCATCTGAAGCGGCTGTGGCTCGCCACCCGCCACCTGAAATCGCGTCCCGGCGGCTTCGACGCCCGCATGCCGGAGCACTGGATGCGCAACCGCTCGGTCAGCCGCCTGCACGCCGTGGCCGGCGCGTGAAATTCTGCTGACATCCGCTCGCAACCTCAGGCGGCGTTAGGGTGTTATGACTAAGCTTAGGCGCGGGGCCTCCGGGGCTCGTCCGCCGTGAATCGAAGGGAGAGCCGCATGCACAAGGACGACGAACTGATCCAGGCGCCGGATCGGCGGATGATGGTCTTGGGTCTCGGCGCCGCGGGCGTGCTGGCCACAACGGGAGCGCACGCTGCTTCGGCCGCCCAGCTCGACGCCAGCGGCAGCCAGGCCCTGGCTCAACTCTACGCCGAGAGCCGCAAGGCTCGCGAACTCGGCCGTCGCGCCCGCGGGGTGCTGATCTTCCCAAGCCTCATCAAGGCCGGCTTCATCGTCGGCGGCCAGGGCGGCGAGGGCGTGCTGCGCATCCACGGCCGCACGGACGGCTACTACAGCCTCGGGGCGGCTTCGTTCGGCTTTCAGGCCGGCGCGCAGAAGACCAGCCTCGCCCTGTTCTTCATCACCCAGTCGTCACTCGATTACCTGCACAAGTCCAATGGTTGGGCGCTGGGCGGCGGGCCTTCGCTCACCGTCATCGATCAGGGCGCGTCGGTGGGGCTCAGCACCACCTCACTGACCCAGGACGTCTACGCCATGGTCTTTGGCCGCAAGGGCCTGATGGGCGGGATCAGCCTGAACGGCTCCAAGATCACCCGCATCAACCCCTCCTGAGCACTGCTCCGGGACTTGCGACGGCGGCTGAAAAGCCTGACTGATACAGGGTTTGGACGCCGTCGGTTCGCAAGGTGACCGAAGAGATCGAAGCCACCGCCCGCGCCCACCCCGAGTGGGAAACGCTGCAATCGTTCGCGGCGCGGCGACCGCCGTTGGACGAGCGCCTGGCAGCTGGGAAGGCCGTGCGCGCCAGGCGCCCGCGGTCGGGCTTCGGCGATTATGTCCAGCGACGACGGGGCGACGCCGCCCTGGAGATCGTCCAGGCCCAGAACGTGACGCGGGTCGTCTCGCTGGTTCCCGTGCGCATGGCGCGGATGCTCTCTTCGCCGTTCGCCTATCTGCGCGGTTCGGCGGCGGTGATGGCCGCCGATCTGGCCCGGGGCGCCTCGACCGGCCTCGCGGTCTACGCCTGCGGCGACATGCATCTGCTCAACTTCGGCCTGTTCGCCTCGGCCGAGCGCAACCTCGTTTTCGCCATCAACGACTTCGACGAAGTGCACCCCGGACCCTGGGAGTGGGACCTCAAGCGCCTGGGGGCCAGCGCCGCCGTGGCCGCCATCCACCTTGGCGGCGACCGCACCCACGCCGAGGCGGCCGCCTTCGCCTGCGGCGAGGCCTACGTGCGGCGCATGCGCCGCTATGCTCAGATGGGCTTTCTGGAGACCTGGTACGACCTCATCGACGAGCAGACGATCCTCACCCTCGCCTCGCCGCAACAGCGGCGCTTCGCCCGCGCGATCATCGACAAGGCCCATGCGCGCGGGCCGGTGCGGGCGCTGGAACGCCTGACCGAGGAGGTCGACGGCCAGCACCGCATCGTCGAGGACGTGCCCCTCATCGTCCGCGAGACCCATCTGCCGAACGGCGTGCCGATCGGGCAGGCCATCGACGTGATGATGCGCTCCTATCTCGCCTCGATGACCCTCGATCGTCGGCATCTGGTCAGCCGCTATCGCCTCGTCGACGTAGCGCGCAAGGTGGTGGGCGTCGGCAGCGTCGGCACCAGCTGCTGGATAGGTTTGCTCGAGGGCGCCGACTCCGCCGATCCGCTGCTCCTGCAGGTCAAGGAGGCGCAGCCCTCGATCCTGGCGCCGCACGTCCCTCACAAGCTCGAGATCAACAACCAGGGCCGGCGGGTGGTCGTCGGCCAGCGGATGATCCAGGGCTCGCCAGACATTTTCCTCGGCTGGGGACCGGCCGAAGGTGAGACCGGCCTGCGGGATTTCTACGTGCGGCAGCTGGCCGACATGAAGGGCGGCATCCGCCTGCTGGAGGGCGACGTCGCGGCGCTCGGCAGCATCGAGGACTACTGCCGGCTGTGCGGCTGGGCCCTGGCGCTCGCCCACGCCAAATCCGGCGACGCGGCGATGATCTCCGGCTATTGCGGCCGCAGCGAAGCCGTCCCCGACGCCCTGGCGCAATTCGCCATGGCCTATCTCGAGCAGACCTTGCGCGACCATGACCGCCTGGCCGCCGCCGTCCGCGCCGGCCGCGTCGCGGTGGCGAGCGCCGAGGAAGCCGGGGTCGGGTGAGGCGACGGCTTGGCCGTCGATGCCCTTGAGCAGATATCGACGCGGTGATATGCGGATATCTCGAGGAGATATACAGTGTCGCTGTTCATCCGCGATCCGGAAGTGTCGGCGCTAGCTGAGGAGTTGCGTAGACTCACCCATGCCGGGACGAAGACCGAAGCTGTAAAGTTGGCCCTCAAGAGCCGGATCGACGAGGCGCGTCGCGCGCTGCCGATCGAAGAGCGCCTGGCGCGCGCTCATTCCCTGGCCGATGCGATGGGCCCCAGCGACCCGACGTTCGACATGAAGCGCTTCACCGATGAGATGTGGGGCGACGACTGATGTTCCTCGACGCCTCCGCGATTGTCGCCATTCTGGCGCGCGAGCCGGGCTACGAGGCATTGCTGGAGCGGTTATCGGCAGCGCAGGGTCCGTTCTCCGTTTCACCCTTGACCCGCTTCGAAGCCTGCCTCGCGATTGCAAAAGCAAAAGCCGCCGGGCGCATACCGTCGGCGGCCCAGATCGCCCAAGCCGCCTTGGTCCTCGACGCGTTCGTCGAAGACCTTTGGGCCGAAGACATGCCCATAACCCCAGAGATTGGCCAGGGCGCGATCGAAGCCGCCGCGACTTGGGGCAAAGCCGTTGGCCACCCAGCGGGTCTCAACTTCGGTGATTGTTTCGCCTACGCCTGCGCCAAGGCGCTTGGCGCGCCCCTGCTCTACAAGGGCGACGACTTCGCCCGCACCGATCTGGCGTAGCGGGGCCGCCGGCCACGTCAGGCGCCCGCGAAATCCGGCAGGTCCAGCGCTTCATAGGCCTTGAGCGAGGTCGGATTGAACAGTCCCAGGCGCTTGGCCAGCGGCGCGAGGCGGATCAAGGTATTGCGCGCCCAGAGCCCGGCGGCGCTGCCGGGGGCGATCGCGGTCGACCCCTCCTTCACCAGGGCCTGGTTGGCCGCCATGTAGGGCCGCGCCATCGCTTCGTAGGCGATGAAGGCCAGCGCGTGATCGGCGTGAGTCGCGAGGGCGCCGGCCAGCAGATAGGCGCCGACCAGGGCCATGCTGGTGCCCTGGCCGGTGAAAAACGACGGTCCGAAGGCGGCGTCTCCCAGCACGGCGACACGGCCCTTCGACCACGCCGGCATGCGGATCTGCAGGGTGGCGTCCAAGTAGACGTCGTCGGCGGCGCGCATGCCGGCGATCATCCCCGGAACTTCCCAGCCGTCGCCGGCGTAGGCCTGGGCGATGGCCTCTCGCTGCAGGGCCAGATCGGCAAACTCCTCCGGCGAAGGGGCCGGGCGGCGATACGCGAACATGGCGAAGAGCGTCGGCCCGTCGGTGGTCGAATAGAGGATCGCCGCCTTGCCGGGCTTGTTGAACACCACCGCCTCGCGGTTGAGGCCGTAGGTGTTGGGCAGTTCGCAGATCGCGAAGCAGTAGCCGAGATAGCGGCTGAACGTCGCTTCCGGCCCGAAGACCATCTCGCGCGTGCTCGAGTGCAGGCCCTCGCCCGAGACGACGAAGTCGAACCGGCCGCGCGCGCCGCTCCTGAAGTCGACTTCGACCCCGTCCGCCCCTTGGTTCAGGGAGGCGATCGCATCGCCGAACCGACAATCCACTTTGTCACGGACGAGATCGAAGAGCAGCGAGGTCAGCGCGCCTCTCGCAAGCTCGACATGCCGCGTCCCGTCAGCGGCGCCCAACGCCTCCGGGTTGACCGAAGCGACCGGTCGGCCGGCCGCATTGACAAAGGTCACCCGGCTCGTGGCCACGTGCTCCGCCCGCGCGGCCGGCAGAATGCCCATGCGCTCGATGACGTCGATGGCGACGCCGCGGATATCGATGGCGTAGCCGCCACTGCGGATGGCCGGCGCGCGCTCGACGAGCGTCACCTCGAAGCCGTGCCGGACCAGCCAGTAGGCCAGGGCCGGCCCGGCGATGCTGGCGCCGGTGACCAGAACGTGTCGCGGTCGGCTGGCGGTCACGATGGCTCCCGTCGCCAGGCTCGGTCAGACAACCCGCTCGATCGGGTCACGGCGCGACAAGCCCGAGTTCGATCCGCCGCTTCTTCGACAGCCCCTGCGAGACGATGACATGTGACTGGCGGATATAGTCCCGCAACTCGTCATCGCTCAGCCCCGGCCTGGCGTAGTGCTGGATCCACTTCATGCCGCGCGACGCCAGATAGGGCGCCGGACGCAAGCCGGGCTGGTTCTTGAGCATCTCGAAGGCGATGTCGCTGACCTTGAAGATGAAGCTGGGCTCGTCTTCCTGCCAGCCGCCGATGGTGAACACCTTGCCGCCCACCTTCCAGACATGCGACCCGCCCCACTGGACGACATAGGTTGTCGCCGGCAGCCGGCGACAGAATTCGTTGAACTCCTCGTAGATCATCGTCTTGTTACGCTGGTTTCGCGACGTTCGCGCATCACGAAGCGGCCTCGCCGTCCGGACTGGCGATCACGACCACGAAGCCGTCGGGATCGCGCAGCCAGAGCTCGCGGTGCTGAGGAGCTGGATTGACGAAGGGCCCTTCGATGATCTCGGCGGAGAGGCCGCGGGCGCGCGCGACGGCGGCGTCGAAGTCCTCGACCTGGAACCACAGCAAGACGCCATGGCCGGCTGGCGCGGCGTCCCGGTTGACGAGATTGGGGTGGTCTTCCTCGTCCCAGGCGTGCAGCTGCAGGACGATGCGGCCGGCCTGTTCGATGCGGTCGTAGACGTCGCGGTGAGGGTGATCCGGCAGGGCGTCGGCGCCGAGCAGCTCGGCGTACCAGCGACCGCTGGCCCTGACATCGCGCACCGCGATCAAGGTCTGAGACTCGACTGTCGGCGGCGGGGACATAAGGCTCTCCTTTGCGGCATAGATAGCGCATTAGCCGAATGACCGGCGGCGCCGAATTGTGAGCTCAACTCGCCGCCCGCCGCAGAGCGAATTGCACAACCGGACCAGTCAAACGCGGATAGGAAACGCCCGTGACCCCAGCGACCAAGAGCATCCTGATCATCGGCGCCTCGCGCGGCCTCGGCTGGGCGATGGCGGTGGAGTTCGTGCAGCTGGGCTGGCGCGTCGTCGGCACGGTTCGCGGCGAGGCGAGGACGCCGCTGCATGAGTTGGCCGACACGTCTGACGGTCAGGTCGAGATTGAAACCGTCGACATCAACGAACCCGACCAGGTCGCGGCGCTGCGGACTCGCCTGTCGGGACGGGTGTTCGACATCCTGTTCGTCAACGCCGGGGTCACCAACAATCCGGCCGAGACCATCGCCGAGGTGACGACGGAGGAATTCGTGCGGGTCATCGTGACCAATTCGCTGAGCCCGATGCGGGTCGTCGAAGCCCTGCACGATCTCGTCGCTCCCGATGGGACGATCGGGGTGATGTCGTCCGGCCAGGGCAGCGTCAGCAACAACACCGTCGGCATGCGGGAGGTATACCGCGGCAGCAAGGCGGCGCTGAACATGTTCATGCGCAGCTTCGCGGCCCGCCACGCGGAAGACTCACGCGCCATGGTGCTGATGGCCCCCGGCTGGGTGCGGACGGATATGGGCGGGCCGCAGGGCCGCTTAAGCATCGAGGAGAGCATTCCGAAGCTGGTGAAGGTTCTGCTCTCGGTTCAGGGCGCGGCGGGGCTGCAGTATCTCGACTATCTTGGCCAGACCGTTCCCTGGTGAGCCGCGCGGCGAATTGAGCGAGGAGGTTCGGCCTTGGAAGACCATGAGATTCGCGACGCCCTTGATCGCCACTGGGCCGCCTCCGACGCCAACGACTTCGAGGCCGAGCACGAGATCTACCTGGAAGACGCGGTGCTGGATTATCCGCAGTCGGGCGAGCGCATCCGCGGCCGGCGGCAGATCCAGATGTCGCGCGCCGCCCAGCCGAACGTCAAGCGCTTCACCGTGCGGCGGATCGTCGGCGCGGGCGAGCTGTGGGTCAGCGAGTTCGTCCTGACCTATGACGGGCGGCCCTCCTACACCGTCAGCATCATGGAGTTCGCCGGCGGCAAGGTGGCCCATGAGACGCAGTACTTCGGCGATCCCTTCCCGCCGGGGCCGTCGCGCGCGCAGTGGGCTCGGCCGATCACGTGACGCCAATCGCGCGCGCCGCCCTGCCGGCCGACACCGCCGCGCTGGCCCGTTCTCTGATCGGCAAGGTCGTAGTTCGTGAGCTGCCGGAAGGCCTGGTCAGCG
>JBEKQJ010000073.1:0-18859 GCA_049519835.1 Caulobacteraceae bacterium
CAGCTAGGTATCGGCGTGGCAGGCCGGTGGCAAGGCGGCCATTTCCTTGACACCCGCCCGCCCTCGCCCTTATTTCGCGCCCTTCCTCCGCAAGGAGGGGCCGTAGCTCAGTTGGTAGAGCGCCTCGTTCGCAATGAGGAGGTCAGGGGTTCGATTCCCCTCGGCTCCACCAGGCGCGCCCGAATCAGCAGCCTGATGTAAAAGTCCGTCATGGGCATGACAGACACTCTGAAACACGACGTTCACGAAGCCGAGCAACGGCTGCTCAGCGAACTTCGAGGTTTGCGACGGCGCGTGCGCGACGCTGCGGGCCCCAAGACGCCAGCCTCTGACCTCACCTTCGGCCAGAGGATCGCCGACGCCGTGGCCGCCGGCATGGGATCGTGGACCTTCATCATCATTCAGTCGGGGTTGTTGCTGATCTGGATCGTCCTCAACGTCACGGCCTACATCCAGCATTGGGATCCCTATCCCTTCATCCTGCTCAATCTGGCGCTTTCGTTTCAGGCCGCCTACGCCGCGCCTTTCATCATGATGGCCCAGAACCGCCAGCAGGACATCGATCGGAAGGAGGCCGAAAACGACTACCAGATCAACATCAAGGCCGAGCTGGAGATCGAACTTCTGCACCAGAAGATCGACGAGCTTCGCGAGAAGGAGGTTCTCGCTCTGACGACGGCCATTCGCGAGCTGGCCGATCTGTTGGCCAAGGAAAAGTCGTTGGAGGCCCCCAAAGGCGCGTGAACCGTCTCGTTCGCAATTTATGCGTCGGCGCTGGCGGCCTCCTCGCGGTGAGCGGATGCGCCGTCGGGCCGAACTTCCGGCCGCCCCCGGCGCCAGCGGTCGATCGCTACACACCGACATCCTTGCCGGCGCAGACACCCTCAAACGGGGGGCCGGACTCGCAACGCTTCGCCGTCGGAGCGGCGGTCGCGGATCACTGGTGGACGCTTTTCGGCTCGGCGCGGCTCGACGCCCTGGAGGCCGAGGCGTTGAAGAACAACTCGGATCTCCAGTCCGCCCAGGCGGCGTTGAAGCAGGCGCATGAACTCTATCTGGCGCAGCGGGCGGCTCGTTTCCCGACCGTGGCGCTGGCCCTCAACGCAACCCGCGCCAGGAATTCGGCCACGCTCGCCTCGCCACTCAACTCCAACGCCGAGGTCTACTCGCTCTATTCGGCCCAGCTGAACGTCTCCTATGTCCTCGATGTGTTTGGCGGCGTCAGACGCCAGACGGAGTCGGCGGCCGCCCAGGCCGAAAACCAGAAGTTCCTTACCGAGGGCGTCTATCTGACGCTCACCGTCAACGTCGCCAACGCCGCCCTGCAATTGGCCGGACTCGATAGCCAGATGAATGACATCCAACGGCTTATCGCGGCCGACGCCAAGGCGCTGGCCATCACGCGCCGGCAGCGGCAACTTGGAGAAGCCTCGACAGTGGACGAGGCGACTGCAGAGTCGACGCTGGAAGCGGCCGAGCAGCTCGCGCCGCCGCTCCGGAAACAGATCGACCAGGAGCGGGACCAGTTGGCGGCGCTTGTCGGTCGGCCGCCCTCGCTGGCGCCCTCGGATCGGTTCGAAGTTGCCGACTTCCAGTTGCCGCCGGAGTTGCCGGTTAGCCTGCCGTCCGATCTCGTCCGCCAGCGGCCCGACGTGCGCGCCGCCGAGGCCAATATGCATGTCGCCGCCGCCCAGGTGGGCGTGGCCGCGGCGGCTCGGTTGCCGAGCTTCACGCTCACGGCCTCGCCGGGCGGTGAGTCGACCCAGGTGGCGACGCTGTTTTCCGACGGAAACGCCTTCTGGTCGATCGCCGCCGCCGCCAGCCAGACGGTGTTCGACGCCGGCGCGTTGCGCCACAAGCAGAAGGCGGCGGAGTCGGCGCTGGCTCAATCCCAGGCACAGTATCGAAGCGCCGTACTGAGCGCCCTGCAGAATACGGCCGACGTGCTTCAGGCGATCGTCGATGATGGAGACAATATGACTCACGCCGCTGCGGCTGAGGCGACCGCGGCGCGATCGTTGCGGTTGGTCTCCGACCAGTTCGCGCAGGGTCAGACCGGCCGCCTGGCGGTCCTGACCGCAGAGGCCTCCGAATGCCAAGCCAGGGTGGCGCTCACCCAGGCCAGGTCCGCCCGCTATGTCGACACCGTCGCGCTCTATCAGGCGCTCGGCGGCGGCTGGAACGCTCGGTCATGACGCGCCGCCCGCATCTCGCCTCCGGCCACGCCGAGCGCGGCATTGCAGCCTCGATGGCGGTGGCGCTGTGCGCGCTGGCGGTGGCCCATGCGCGGGCGGAGCCTGTGCGGATGGCCCCTGCCGCCCAGCGCCAGCTTGGCGTCGCCACCGAGCCGCTGACGCCGACGCGCCGCGCGGCGGAAGTCGACGCCTTCGCCAAGGTGCTCGACCCGGAGCCGCTGGTTCAACTGGCGTCGGACCTGGCCACCGCCGAAGCCGCCGCGGTCGCCTCGAGCGCCGAGGCGCAGCGCTCCAAGACGCTGCACGCCAGTGACGGCAGCGTCGCGGCCAAGGACATGGAAGCGGCGGTCGCTCAGGCCCGATCCGACGCGCTCAAGGTCGAGATGTTGCGTAGCCGCCTGGACCTCGAATGGGGACCCGGCGTGGCGCGAATGAGCCCCGCAGTCCGGGCCCAACTGGTGCGCGGCGTCGTCGCCGGCCAGGTCGCGCTGGTTCATATCGACACGCACAACAACGAAGGCCAACCGGGCGCCCGCTTCGTCAAGGTCGACATCGGCGACGGCTCCGTGCGGGGTGTGGTGCTTGGCCCGGCGCGCGCTGCGGAGCCGCGACTGCAGTCGTCCGGATTGATCGTCGAGGTCACGGGGCGCTCCGCCATCCTGCTGTCGGTAGGTCTCACGCAAAGCGCGCACATCGAGCAACGCAGCCCGCAATCGGGTTTTGTTGTCCCGCGCGCTGCGATCATTCGCTTCAAAGGGTCGGACTGGGCATATGTGCGCTCGGGACCAGGGGCGTTCGAGCGGCGGCTTCTGCAGACGCCGGTCGCCGAGGCCGACGGCTTCTTCGTCACGCAAGGATTCGCCGCCGGCGAGCAGGTGGTCACCCACGGCGCTGCGGCGCTATTCGCCGCCGAGCTGGGTGCGTCCGGTTCGGCGCCCTGAGCATGCTGGCGAGAGCCGTTCGCTGGTCGCTCGAACGACCCAGACTGATCGCCTGGATCTGCGCTGGCTTCCTGATCTGGGGGTTTCTCGCGGCGCGCGACACGCCGATCGACCTGTTGCCCGATCTGGCGCCCGCTGAGACCACCGTCCAGACGGAAGCCCCAGGCATGGTCGCCGATCAGGTGGAGAACCTGGTCACCCGGCCGATCGAAAACTCACTGATTGGCGCGACGGACGTTGCCAAGGTCCACGCCGAGTCGGTTCAGGGCTTGTCGATCGTCACCGTTCGCTTCGCCGCCGGCGCAAATCCCCTGGTCGCGCGCCAGGCGGTCTCCGAGCGGCTGTCGGCGATCGCCGGCGCCCTTCCGGCCGGCGTGTCGCCGCCGCGCGTGGCCCCGCTGACGTCGCGCAGCGCGAACGTCTTCAAGATCGGATTTAGCAGCGCCAAGCTCGATCCCATGGCGCTGCGCGATCTCGTGCAGTGGACCGTCCGGCCACGATTGCTGGGGATCGCCGGCGTCGCCCGCGTCGCGGTGTACGGTGGGGAGACGCGACGCATTGAGGTGCGGGCGAGGCCAGGCGACCTCTCCGACAGCGACCTTGGTTTCCTCGACATCCTGAACGCCGTGAAGCGCGCCACCAGCGTCGTCGGGGCGGGATTTATCGATACTAACACCCAGCGGGTGCTCATTGAGCCGCGCGGCCAGACACTGACCGCGGACGATGTCGGGGCCGGACAGATCCAGACGGCCGGGAGCGCGCCCGTTCGCATCAACGATGTGGCCGACGTGGTCGAGGCGCCGGCGCCGGCGCTGGGGGACGCCCTGATCGACGGCCGTCCAGGCGTTCTGGTCGACGTCGCCAAACAATACGGCGCGAACACGCTCCAGACGACTGACAACGTCGAACGCGCGCTCGACGCGCTGAGGCCGGCGCTTGCCGCCCAGGGCGTCGCCGTCAGGACCGATCTCGATCGGCCGGCGACTTTCGCCGCCACGGCGGTGCGCGGGATAGCCTGGGACCTCGCCGTCGGCGCGGCGCTCATCGCCATCGCACTGGCGCTCTTCTTTCGCGATCTCCGAGCCACGCTGATCTCCCTCGTCAGCATCCCACTCTCGCTGCTGGCCGCGCTTCTGGCCCTCAGGGCGTTTGGCTGGAGCTTGAACGCCATGACTCTCGGCGGTCTCGCGCTGGGGATCGGGGTGGTCATCGACGATGCGGTGATCGACGTGGAGAACGTCATGACCCGCTTGCGAGACGCCCAGTCGCGTCATGCGTCGCGCCTCGAGGCGGTTCTGGTCGCCTCGGTCGAGGTGCGCGCGCCGGTGATTTACGCCACGCTGGCGGGCCTGGTTGCGCTCGTCCCGATCCTGGCCTTGCCGGGGACACAGGGAGCTTTGCTGACGCCCCTGGCCGGCGCGTTCGTGATGGTCTCGCTGGCTTCACTGGTTGTAGCGGTCTTCGTGACGCCGGCGCTATGCCTGATCTTTCTGGGTCACGTCGGTCCAACGCCCCATCCAAAGGGTCTTCAACGCCTCCACGACGCGCACGGCGGCTGGCTCGCGCGCCTCTGCGGCAGGCCATGGCCGGTCGTCGTCATCGGCATGGTCCTGGCCGCCTTGGCGATCGGCTCAATCGCTCTCTACCGCTCCCAGTTGCTGCCAAGCGTCCATGACGATCAACTGGTGGCGGAGGCCAGCGGACCGCCATCGATGGCGATCGCCGTGACACGCGACTACGGCGAGCGCATTGCCGCAATGCTGAGGCCGATAGCCGGCATCCGGGCGGTCAGCCAGCGTATCGGCCGTGATCCGACCGGTGAAGACAGCTGGGGCCCCGAGCGCACAGTGTTCGACCTGGGCTTGGCGCCCGGCCTTGATGGCGCCCAGCAGCGGGCGCTTGCCGACCAGGTGCGCGCCCGACTGCAGCGCTTTCCCGGCTTCGTCGCCAAGGTCAGGTCGCGCTTCGACGCGATTGAGGAGTCCCTTGGGCCGACCGCGCCGGTTGAAGTGACGGTGTCCGGCCCGGACCAGGACGCACTGGACGCCGCGGGCGAGCGCATCGCCGCCGTGCTCAGGACGCTTCCGGGGGCCCGCGGCATTGCTGTCCAGAACGATACCCGGGCGCCCGTCGTCCGGGTCGACATCAACTTCCAACGCCTGGCGCTGTTCGGGCTATCGTCCGCCGACGTGCTCGACACCGTGCAGGCGGCCTTCGCCGGCGAGCGGGTGGCGCAGATCTATGACAAGGGGCGCGTGGTCGATCTGGCTGTCAGCGCCCAGGATTCGCTTCGGCGTGACCCGGAGGGCGTCGGCGATCTGCTGTTGCGCTCGACCTCTGGAATCTCTGTCCCGTTGAAGGCGGTGGCCAACGTCTATCTCACCGACGACCATGCGGCGATCATCGACGACGGTGGACTCCCGCGTCGGGTGGTCTCGGCCGATCCCGACAATCCGGACCAGTTCATCCGGTTGGCAAAAAATGCCGTCGCGGCCCGGGTGGCCATGCCGCCCGGCGCGATTGTCGAGTTCTCGGGGGCTGATCAGACCGTCGAGACGGCGCGAGACAAACTGGTGACAAACTACGCGGTCGCCCTGTTCGCCATCTTCGCCTTGCTTGCCGTCGCCTTTGACGCGCGGACGAGTGGGCTGATCCTGGCTTCGACCCTCCTCGCCCTCGCCGGTGGCGTCGCCGCGGTCGCGCTACTCGGCGGTGTAATGTCGGTCGGGGCCAC
This sequence comes from Caulobacteraceae bacterium, assembly GCA_049519835.1. Lineage (GTDB taxonomy): Bacteria > Pseudomonadota > Alphaproteobacteria > Caulobacterales > Caulobacteraceae > Acaudatibacter. The sequence continues at coordinate 5,871 of JBEKQJ010000073.1, forward strand.
CGTGGGCTTCATTGCACTGTTCGGCCTGTCGATGCGCAGCGCCATTCTGGTCTTCAGCCGCCTGGAAGACCTGGTGCTCGTGAGGCGAGAGAGCTGGTCGCCGCAAACTGTGGTTCGGGCCGCGCGGGAGCGGTTGACGCCAGTTCTGATGACCGCCTTGCTCGTCGCGCTCGCCGTCGCAGCTCTCGCGCTTCACGCCGGCATGGCTGGCCGTGAGATTCTCGGCCCGATGGCCCTTGTCATACTGGGCGGCCTCATCACCGCAACACTCGGCGTCCTCTTCATCCTGCCGCCGATGATCCTCGTCTTGTGGCGTCCTGCCTTCGCACGCCGAGCCCGCCGCCACGGCGAGCCACAGGCCGGTGTCTGACACCATGCTCGAGCGGCGCTCTCAGGGTCTACCGCTCTGAGCGGCCCCTCGCCCCATGGCGGGGCTTGGCCTATATCGATCGGCGACAGCAACAGCGGATACCACCCATGAGAAAGCTCATCTTCGCCGCCGCCGCGGCTCTCGCCCTCGCCGCTTCCGCCCACGCCCAGACGCCGGCGCCGGTCGCGCCGGCCAGCGTTCAGGCGGGCGCCTACAAGATCGAGCCGAACCATACGCGGGTGCTGTTCGCCGTCTCGCACCTGGGATTTACGACCTACTACGGCGAATTCGTCGGCGCCTCGGGGGCGCTCAGCCTCGATCCCACCGACATCGGCAAGAGCAGCCTGGACGTCTCCGTGCCGGTGGCCGGCGTCTCGACGCCAAACGACAAGCTGACCGGCGAACTGAAGAGCGCCGACTGGTTCGACGCCGCCAAATTTCCGACCATTTCCTTCAAGTCCACCGGGATCGTCGCCACCGGCGCCGATACGGCAGACGTAACCGGCGATCTGACCATGCACGGGGTGACCAAGCCGGTCACGCTCAAGGCCAAGTTCAACGCCGCCGGCGTCAACCCCCTCGACAAGGCCTACACCACCGGGTTCGAAGTGCGCGGCTCCGTCAAACGCAGCGATTTCGGGGTGAGCAAGTACGTCCCGATGGTCGGCGACGACGTCCACCTGATCATCAGCGTCGCCTTCGAACGCACGCCATCCTGAGACAGTGAACGGCGCCGAGAGCCTCATCCGCACCCTCGCCGCTCGGCCTCTTCGAAGGCGCGGTCACCGGCATGGCCGACGGCTATGGCCGCATCGCCGGCGTCCCGGCGGCGACGCTGCTGCACCTGGGACCGGGCCTCGGCAACGGTCTCGCCAACCTGCACAACGCCCGGCGGGCGGCCACGCCGATCGTCAACATCGTCGGCGACCACGCCACCTGGCACGCCCGCTACGATGCGCCGCTGGCCTCTGACGTGGCGGGGATCGCGCGGCCGGTTTCGGCCTGGGTCCATAGCACACCCAGCGCTCTGACGGCGGCCGCCGACGGGGCCTTGGCGGTAGCCGCGGCCCGCCAGCCGCCCGGCCAGATCGCCACCCTGATCCTGCCGGCCGATGCGGCCTGGGACGAGGCCGAGGGTCCGGCCCCGCCGCTGCCGGTCCCCGCGCCGGCCGAGGTCTCCGCGGCGGCGATCTCGCGGGCTCGCGACGCGACCGGGGAGGGCGCCGCGTGCGCGATCTTGCTCCGTGGCGCCGCCCTCACCGAGCGCGGACTGGCGGTCGCCGGCCGTATCGCCGAGGCCACCGGCGCGCGCCTGCTGGCTGATACCTTCGCCCCGAAGACGGCCCGCGGGGCCGGCCGCGTGGCGGTTGAGCGCATCCCCTATTTCGCCGAGCAGATCGTCGAGTTCCTCGCTGATGTGAAGGCTCTGGTGCTGGTCGGCGCGAAGCCGCCGGTGACCTTCTTTGCCTATCCCGGCCGGCCGAGCTGGGGCCTGCCGGACGGAGCCCGCATTGTCCATCTCGCTCACCCACACGAGGACGGCCTTCAGGCGCTGGAAGCCTTGGCGCAGGCCGTCGGCGCCGCGGCCGCGCCGAGCCGGCTGACCCCGCTGGCTCGGCCCGATCGACCCACGGACAAGCTCAATCAGTACACGGTCGGCCAGGTCATCGCCCGCTGGCTGCCGGAGGGGGCCATTCTGTCTGACGAGGGCGCCACCGGTTCGGCTGGGACGCAACTGGCGACAATCACGGCCGCCCCGCACGACCATCTGGCGCTGACCGGCGGCTCGATCGGCCAGGGCGTTCCGCTCGGAACCGGGGCCGCCGTCGCGGCGCCGGACTGCAAGGTGGTCTGCCTGCAGGGCGACGGCGGGGCGATGTACACCCTCCAGGCCTTATGGACCCAGGCGCGGGAGCGGCTCGACGTCACCACCGTAATCCTCGCCAACCGCTCCTACGCCATCCTCAACGTCGAGCTGGGCCGGGTCGGCGCGCTCAACGCCGGGCCCAAGGCGCTGTCGATGCTCGACCTCCGCGATCCCACCCTCGACTTCGTCAGCCTGGCGCACGGCATGGGCGTGGAAGCCTCGCGAGCCGAGACCATCGAGGCGTTCGACGATCAGTTCGCCGACGCCATGGCGCGACCCGGCCCGCGGCTCATCGAGGTGGTGCTCTAGGCGGCCAGATCGGCGAGCAGGCCGGTATGCGTCGGGGCCCAGCCGAGAGTCTGGCGCGTCCATTGGCTCGAAGCCGGCATGTCGACACCCGCAAACATCGCGAGGAAGCCGAAGTGCTCCGGCGCTTCCTCTGACGTCTTGCTCGCCGTCGGCACCCCGAGCCTCTTGCCGATAGCCTCGGCGATGTCGCGCATGGCCAGACCCTCTTCGTCGACGGCGTGATAGCGGGCGCCGGCCTCGCCCTTCTCGAGCGCCAGGCGATAGATTTTGGCGGCGTCGTCCCGGTGCCCGGCCGGCCAGCGGTTGAGCCCTTCGCCAATATAAGCCGAGACGCCCTTTTCCTGGGCGATCTCGATGAGCCTGCCAGCGAAACCGCCGGTGCCGTTGGCGTGGGTGATTGGCGGCAGGCGCACGCTCATGGCGCGCACGCCACGAGCCGCCGCTTCTTCGGCTGCCTTTTCCGAGGCGCGGGGCGACATGGTCGATGGCGGGTCCGCCTCCGTGGCCAGGCGTCCGGGAGTCAGCAGCGCCACACCCGAGGTGACGATCAGGGGCCGGCCGGAGCCTTCGAGCGCCGCGGACATGGCCGCGATCGCCTCGGCGTCCTGTCTGGCGTTCTCAACGAACCGGGAGAAGTCGTGATTGAAAGCGAGGTGGGCGACCGCGTCGCAATCGCGAGCGCCTTCCGCCAGGCCCTTGGGGTCCTCGAGCGAACCGCGCCAGACCTCGGCCCCGGCCGCGGCCAGCGCTGCCGCTCCGGCGTCCGAACGGGAGACGCCCAATACCTTGTGGCCGGCGCCGAGCAATTCCTTGACCACGGCCGAACCAACAAAACCGGTCGCGCCGGTGACGAATACGCGCATGGGTAGTCTCCAGATTTCGATGAGCGGCTTGTCGCGCCGCTTCTTATCCGGGTAAAGTAGTGATCTTATCCAGGTATAAGGCCTAACACCATGACGACCTCGGCGGATCTCGGCGCCTATCTGCGAGACCGGCGCAGCCGGCTCGATCCCGCTGCGCTCGGCTTTCCGCTCAGCCGACGACGCACGCCCGGCCTGCGCCGCGAGGAAGTGGCTCATCGGGCCAACATCAGCGCCACCTGGTACACCTGGCTCGAACAGGGCCGCGGCGGCGCGCCCTCGGCCGATGTGCTCGACCGCATCGCGCGCGCGTTGATGCTGACCGATGTCGAGCGCGAGCACCTGTTCCTGCTCGGTCTCGGACGTCCGCCGGAGGTTCGCTACCGCGGCGGCGAGGCCGTCAGCCCTCGCCTGCAGCGCGTGCTCGATTCGCTGGAGCTCAGCCCGGCCATCATCCGCACTGCGACCTGGGACGTGGTCGCCTGGAACCGCGCCGCCGCGACGGTGCTGACCAATTACGCCGCCATCGCCGACGGCCAGCGCAACATCCTGCGGCTGATGTTTTCCGACGCCCGCATGCGCGCCGCGCAGTCAAACTGGGAGGAGGTCGCAAGGTTCGTGGTCGCCTCGTTCCGCGCCGACGCCGCGCGGGCTGGCGCCTCGGAGGCCGTCCGCACGCTGGTCGAGGACCTGTGCCGCAGCAGCCCCGAATTCGACGCCCTCTGGCGCGAGAACGACGTGCGCGCCCACGGCGAGGGCCTGAAGACCCTGCGCCATCCGCGCGCCGGGCCGTTGCAGTTCGAGTTCTCCGCCTTCGCAGTGGACGGCCGCCCTGACCTCGCCATGGTGGTCTATACCCCGGCGACGCCAGCCGACGCGCAGAAGGTGCGCGCGCTGATCGAGGCGCCGGCGCTCATCGCCGCGGAATAGCCTCATGTGCGTTTGACAAGCAGAGCCGGTGAGACCATTTCCTCTCTGCGAGGGACCAAGGAGACTACCGATGTCCATGCGATCCAGGATCGTCGGCGCCCTCGCGGCCTGTTGCGCCATCGGCGCCCTCGCCACGCCGGCGCTCGCCAACGAGCAGCACCCCTGCTTCTTTATCAATCAGTGGCAAGGCTGGCACGCCACCGACGCCAACACCGTCTACCTGCGCGTCAGCATGAAAGATATCTACAGGCTCGACCTATCGGCCGGCTCGCAGGAGCTGACCTGGCCGGGTTCCTACCACCTCGTCTCTGTGGTGCGCGGCTCCGACTCCATCTGCACGCCGCTCGACCTGCAGCTGGCGGTCTCTGATGGCCGCGGGTTCTACCAGCCGTTGATCGTCAAGACGATCACCAAGCTGACGCCCGATCAGATCGACGCCTTGCCCAAGAAGGACCGGCCCTAGTCTTGGCGCGCCTCGAGGCGGTGATCTGGGACTTCGGCGGGGTCTTCACGGGCTCGCCGTTCGAAGCCTTCAACGCCTTCGAGGCCGCTCACGCTTTGCCGCGGGACTTCATCCGGCGCGTCAACGCGACCAACCCGCTGCACAACGCCTGGGCCCGGTTCGAGAGCGCGCGCATCAATGGCGGAGAGTTCGACGCGCTGTTCCTCGAGGAGTCGACCGCGCTCGGCCATCCGGTGCGCGGGGCCGATATCCTGCCCTTGCTCTCCGGCGCCCTGCGCCCACGCATGGTCGAGGCGCTCAAGGCCTGCAAGAGGCGCTATCGCGTCGCCTGCATCACCAACAACGTGCCCCAGGGTCACGGGCCGGGCATGGCCGCCAACCCTGAAGGCGCGGCGCGGACGGCCGAGGTCATGGCCCTTTTCGAAGTGGTGATCGAGAGCTCCAAGGTTGGGGTGCGCAAGCCTGATCCGGCCATCTATCGAATGATGTGCGAGGCGCTGGACGTCTCCCCCGCCGCGTGCCTCTACCTCGACGATCTCGGGATCAACTGTAAGGGCGCGGCCGAGGTTGGCATGACCGCGATCAAGGTGTTGAGCGAAGTCCAGGCCCTGGCCGAGCTCGAGGCGGCCACCGGCCTCGTGTTCGGAGAACCAGCATGAGCGGACCTAACAGAATCGGCGCGGCGGCGGCGCTGGTCGAACTGCCACACTGGTCGGCCGTAGAGGGCCGCGACGCCATCCACCGCGAATATCGCTTCGCCTCGTTCAGCGCCGCTTTCGGTTGGATGACCCGCGCGGCCCTGGCCGCCGAAACCTTCGATCATCATCCGGAATGGTTCAACGTCTACAATCGCGTGGAGGTGACGCTCGCCACCCATGACGCCGACGGCGTCACCGAGCTCGACGTCAGGCTGGCGAAGGTTATGGACGAGGCGTTCGGTCCGGCGCCCCATTGACGCCACGAAATCGGGCGAGCCAACGAAGCTGGGCTGGGCTTCATTGATGCATGACGTGGGCGGACTTAAGTTCCGCCCCGGCACTAAGCCAAGTCTGGAAAAATCATGGCGAAAATCACGCTCATCGATGACGACGAGAACATTGTCGCCTCGGTGTCGCTGGCGCTCGAGAACCACGGTCACGCCGTGACCGCCTATTTCGACGGCGCTTCGGGCCTCTCGGCGCTGGAGAGCGACCCGCCGGACCTCGCCATCCTCGACGTGAAGATGCCGCGCCTGGATGGCATGGAGGTGCTGCGGCGCCTGCGCCAGACCTCCAACCTGCCGGTGATCATCCTCACCTCCAAGGACGACGAGATCGACGAGATCCTCGGCTTCAACCTTGGCGCCGACGACTATGTCCACAAGCCGTTCAGCCAACGCCTGCTGATCGAGCGGGTGAAGGCGGTCCTGCGCCGCGCCAGTCAGGACGACGACGAGATCGAGGCGGCCGCCTCCAAGGCCATCCGCCGCGGGCGGCTGACGCTCGACTCGGCGCGCCACGACTGCCTGTGGGACGGCAAGCCTGTGCGCCTGACGGTGACCGAGTTCCTGCTCCTGCAATCGCTGGCCCAGCGTCCCGGCTTTGTGAAGAGCCGCGACAACCTGATGGACGCGGCCTACGAGGATCAGGTCTACGTCGACGACCGCACTATCGACAGCCACATCAAGCGCATGCGCAAAAAATTCCGCGACGTGGACCCGGAGTTCGACTCGATCGAAACGCTTTATGGCGTCGGGTATCGCTATCGCGAGTCCTGACGGGGAGTTCGGCCGCCGCCCGCCCCGTCCTGCCCGCCGCGGCGCCTGGCCGCTCGGCTCGCGCCTCGGGCGACTGATCGTCCTCCTCAACCTCCTTGGCCTGGCCATCCTTGTCGGCGGGGCCCTGGTGCTGAACGAGATCCGCCAGGGCCTGATCCAGACCCGACTCGAAAGTCTCGAGCTCGAGGGTCAGGTGATCGCCAAGGTCATCGACGAATACGCTACGGTCGGCGAGCCGGAGCCAACTCTCGACCAGGATGCGGCGGCCAGCGTCGTGGGCGTGCTCTCGATTCCCAGCACCCAGAGGGCGCGACTGTTCGACTCCGCTGGCCGGCAGCTGGCCGACTCCTTTGTGGTCGCAGACCGCGTCGAGGTGAGCCCCCTGCCGCCGGCCCACAAGCCTGGCGAGCCGGCGGTCGGCGAGGCTGCCGCCGAAGCCCGTGCGAGCCGGCTTGCCAAAGCGAGCGCCGCGCTCGAGGCCGAGGTTCACCAGGCGCTCGCCGGCGATGTGGTGCGGAACGTCCGCGTCGGCGAGGATGGCAATCGCGTCGTTTCTGTCTCGATCCCGATCCGCCATGTGCGGGCCGTATTGGGTGTGCTGACGCTGCAAGCGACCGGCGTTGAGCAGATCGTCGCCGCCCAGCGGCGGGCGCTGATCCCGTTCATCCTGATTGCCGTCGGGGCGACGCTGACCTCCTCGCTGCTGCTCACTCAACTGATCGCCGAACCGGTGTTGCGCCTGGCGCGGGCGGCCGACCGCGTGCGCCTGCAGCACGCCAGGGCCATCGCGCTGCCGGACCTCGCCCGCCGCGACGACGAGGTCGGTGACTTGACCCGCTCGCTGGAGGACATGACCCGCGCTCTGTCCGATCGCATGCAGGCCATCGAGCGGTTCGCCGCCGACGTGGCGCACGAGCTGCGCAACCCGATGACCTCGATCCGCTCGGCGGTAGAGACCCTGGAGCTGGTCAGCGCACCTGAACCGCGCGAGCGGCTGCTGCGCATTCTCTCGCAGGACATCGGTCGCATGGACCGGCTGATCACCGACATTTCCAACGCCTCCCGCCTCGACGCCGAGCTGGCCCGGGAATCGCCTTCGCCACTCGACCTCGGCCGGTTGCTGGCCCAGGTCTGCGAACTGTACGAGGCGACCCGCAAGCCGGAGGAGATCGGCGTCCGCTTCGAGCGGCCGGCGGGCGAGGCGCTGCACGTTCTCGGCCGCGAGGGGCCATTCAGCCAAGTGGCCCGCAATCTGATCGACAACGCCCGCTCGTTCAGCCCGCCGGGCGGCGAGGTGAGGGTGGCGCTCCGGCGGCAGAAGCGCGAGGCCCTCGTCCAGATCGACGACGACGGCCCCGGTATACCACCCGAGAACCTGGAGACCATCTTCCAGCGCTTCTACACCGCCCGGCCCAAGGGGGCGGCATTCGGCGGCAACTCCGGTCTCGGGCTGGCCATCGCGCGCCATATCGTCGAGGCCCACGGCGGCAAGATCTGGGCTGAAAACCGCATTGACGAGGGGCGGATCGTCGGCGCCCGCTTCACTGTCTCGTTGCCGCTGGCATGATCCTGCACGCCGGCCTTTTGGCTCTGCGCTCCGGCGGCCTCTGGCGCGGGGTCCTGATCGAAGGCGACTCAGGAAGCGGCAAGAGCGACCTGGCGCTGCGCGCGCTCGGCGCCGGCTTCAGCCTCGTCGCCGACGACCGGGTCGTTGTCTTCGCCAGCGGCGAGCTGCTCTATGGCCGCGCGCCCGTCCCTCTGACCGGCCTTATCGAAGTGCGAGGCGTCGGGGTCCTCGCCCGTCAGCCCCTGTCGTTCGCCCGAGTGATCGTCCGGGTCCGGCTCGCCGAGGCGCCGGACGACGAAGAGCGGATGCCCGAACCCTCCATGACGCGCCTGGAGGGGATCGCCGTCCCGACCGTCCGCCTGTGGCCCTTCGCCGCATCGGCCCCCGCCAAGCTGGCCGCGCTGATCGAGCATCTTGGAGGCGGGCTCTAACAATTGTATCAAGCCGCCTTCGCGCCTCCCGGCGGGCGCGAGAGCGCGATGCGATTGGCGGAATCGCCTTATCGTTGAATCGGGCTCTCAATTCGAAAGAGGCGAGCGCGTCCCATTCGCAAAAGTTGTTCCAACTTTTGCGAAACGCGCTCCAGGGGCGCAAGGGTTCGCCGTTGAGACATCGCGTATGATCGGGCTGGTGATCGTCACGCACGGCCAGTTGGCGAAAGAATTCCTCTCCGCCATGGAGCATGTGGTTGGGCCTCAGCCCGCCGTCGCCGCCATCTGCATCGGGCCCGACGACGACATGGACCGACGACGACGCGATATCCTGAAGGCCTGCAATGAGGTCGATCAAGGGGATGGCGTCATCCTGCTGACCGACATGTTCGGCGGCACGCCCTCCAACCTCGCCATATCTGTCATGGAACAGACCAAGGCCGAAGTGATAGCCGGCCTCAATCTCCCGATGCTCATCAAGCTCGCTTCGCTCCGCGCGCGCGAGCCTTTGAGCGTCTGCGTGGCCCACGCCCAGGAGGCCGGCCGCAAGTACATTTCCGTCGCTTCCTACGTGCTCGCCGGCGAGAAGTGAGCGTCTCGGCTGTCGTGGAAGTGTGCAATCAGCGGGGCCTGCATGCGCGGGCCTCGGCGCGGTTCGTCAAGCTGGCCGGATCCTTCGACGCCGTGGTGCGGGTGAGCAAGGATGACCAGACCGTCGACGCCCAGTCGATCATGGGCCTGATGATGCTGGCCGCCGGGCCGGGCTCGACCATCGAGATCAGCGCCGAGGGTCGCCAGGCCAAGGCGGCGCTGGAGGCTTTGAAGCGCCTGGTGGAAAACCGCTTCGAGGAGGAGTGGTAGGGGTCTTGACCGCCGTTACGGCGCCCAACCACGCTGGCGACAAGCAAACAAAACGGAGGAAGGGCGGATGTTCTCTCACATCATGGTCGGGACCAACGATCTGGACCGGGCCAAGAGCTTCTATGACGCCGCATTGGGCGCGCTCGGCGTGCCGGCGGCCCGGGTCGACGGCCACCGAATCTTCTATTTTACCCCCGGTGGGGTGTTCTCGGTGAGCAAGCCGATCGATGGCGAGCCGGCGACGGTGGGCAACGGCGGGACGATCGGCTTCAGCGCCGCGTCGCCCGCAGCGGCCGACGCCTGGCATGCGGCCGGTCTCGCCCACGGCGGCAAGGCGATCGAAGATCCGCCTGGCGTGCGCGAGGGCGCCACCGGCAAGCTCTATCTTGCCTATTTGCGCGATCCAGACGGCAACAAGATCTGCGCGCTGCATCGCGTGGGCTGAGCCAAACGCTTGTCCTTGGGCCGCTGCGGCGCCAGTCTGGCGGCCGGCCAGCGGGCGAGTTTTCGCATGGGCGCTTCCACCAAATGGCGAACGAGCATCGGCCAGGCATTCGCCCTGGCCATGGTCCTGAGCGCGGGCGCGGCTCTGGCCGCCGATCCGCCAACAACCCCTCAGGCCGCGAAGTTCGTCGTCTCCCATGGCGCGCCCACGCCGATCGGTCAGCTGGCGCGCTGGGAGGATGGCGTCTGCCCTGAAGTGACTGGTGTGCCGGACGATGTCGCCGGCTACCTGACCAGCCGCATCCACGATGTGGCCACAGCCGTACGCGCGCCGGTGGCCAAGGGCGCGCGCTGCACGACCAACGTCGAAATCATCTTCACCAATACGCCGCAGACCGTGGTCGACACGATCGCTCACAATCAGGGCCAGTTGCTGGGATTCTATCCGATCGGCGACGCCAAGGCGGCAAAGGCGATCACTCGGCCGATTCAGGCGTGGTACCTCACGGCCACCGAGAACGATCGGCACGAATACACCCTCGACACGCCCAGCCACGTCGGCGGCAATGTGGCGACGGCTCATTCAAGCTATGGCAGGGCGCCCGGCTCCTACCTGGCCACCGAAGCCTCGAGCGAGGCTCAGGGCGGGCGGACGCAGGTGTCCGGCGTGACGGGAGAAGGTTGCCTGGGCGGCAAGTTCTCGCGCTGTATGAACAGCGTGTTCGTGCACGTGCTGATCGTGATCGACGGCAAGGCGCTTTACGGCCGCAAGATCGGTCCGCTGATCGACTACGTGACCCTGCTGGCCCTGTCGCAGCCGGCGACGTTCGATGGCTGCGACGAGCTGCCGAGCATCCTCGATTTGCTGTCGAAGAGCTGCGCCGGACGCGCCGCGCCGGAGGCGCTCTCCGCCGGCGACCTCGCCTATCTCGCCGCCCTCTACAAGACCGAGTTAGATACCGAGCTGGGCTTCGAGCGCAGCGATATCGCCACCCTGATGACGCGGGTCGCGCCAGCCAAGGCGCCGTAAACAGGGGCCGCTCACGGATATAAAGACATCTTTATATCGCGGTTGCCCGGCGACGCATCGGGGCCTATAGAGCCGGCCGACCCGTCACCTCGAGGAGCCCTCCGTGTCCGACTTCGTCGTCAAGGATCTTTCGCTCGCCCCATGGGGCCGCAAGGAGATCGACATCGCCGAGACCGAGATGCCCGGCCTTATGGCCGTGCGCGCCGAGTACGGCCCGTCGCAGCCGCTGAAAGGCGCGCGGATCGCCGGCTCTCTGCACATGACCATCCAGACGGCGGTGTTGATCGAGACCCTGCAAGCCCTTGGCGCCGACGTGCGCTGGGCCTCATGCAACATCTTCTCCACCCAGGACCACGCCGCCGCGGCCATCGCCGAACAAGGCACGCCGGTCTTCGCCATCAAGGGCGAGAACCTGCACGAGTACTGGGACTACGCGCACCGCATCTTCGAGTGGAGCGACGGCGGCTATCCCAATCTCATCCTCGACGACGGCGGCGACGCCACGCTGCTCTGCGTGCTGGGCCCCAAGGCAGAAAAAGACCCGTCCATCCTCGACCATCCCCACAACGAGGAGGAAGAGGCCCTCTACGCGACGATGAAGCGCTACCTGAAGGAGAAGCCGGGCTTTTATTCGGCCATCCGCGCGGCCATCAAGGGCGTCTCGGAAGAGACCACCACCGGCGTCCACCGCCTCTATCAGATGCAGCAGCGTGGCGACCTGCCGTTCCCCGCCATCAACGTCAACGACAGCGTCACCAAGTCCAAGTTCGACAACCTTTATGGCTGCCGCGAGAGCCTGGTGGACGCCATCCGGCGCGCCACCGACGTGATGCTGGCCGGCAAGGTGGCGCTGGTCTGTGGCTACGGGGATGTTGGCAAGGGTTCCGCCGCCTCCCTTCGCCAAGGCGGCGCGCGGGTGATCGTCACCGAAGTCGACCCGATCTGCGCCCTGCAGGCGGCGATGGAGGGCTACGAGGTCCTGACCATCGAGGACGCCCTGCCGACGGCCGACATCTACGTCACCGCGACCGGCAACAAGGACGTCATCACCGTCGACCACATGCGCGGGATGAAACACAACGCCATCGTCTGCAACATCGGCCACTTCGATTCCGAGATCCAGATCGCCGGCCTGCGCAACTTCAAGTGGGACGAGATCAAGCCACAGGTCCACCACGTCGAATTCCCTGACGGCAAGAAGATCATCGTGCTCAGCGAAGGCCGCCTGGTGAACCTGGGCAACGCCACCGGCCACCCGAGCTTCGTGATGAGCGCCAGCTTCACCAACCAGACCCTGGCCCAGCTCGAGCTGTGGACCAACGGCAAGGCCTACGAGACGCAGGTCTACACCCTGCCCAAGCGGCTCGACGAGAAAGTGGCCATGCTGCACCTCGCCAAGCTCGGGGCCAAGCTGACCGAAATGAGCTCTGAACAAGCCGAGTACATCGGCGTCGCGCCCCAGGGCCCGTTCAAGCCGGACCACTATCGGTACTGAGCCGCACTCTCTGCGAAGGGAAGAGGGCGCTTAGGAGAGGTCACGACCTATGCCCTCCGTCCTCATCCTCTCGAGCCACGTCGCGGCTACGCCGGTAGGCGGAAGCCTGCAGGCTGCGGCGCTGGCGCGGATGGGCATTCATGCCGCGCTGGCCCCGACCGTGCTGTTCGGCCGACATCCCGGTTTGGGCCCGCCGGGCGGAGGGCCGGTCAGCCAACCTCTGTTCGAAGGCATGCTGGAAGGTGTGGCCGCCTCGGGCCTGCTGACGAGCCTGGAGGCGGTGATCACCGGCTATTTCGCCAACGTCGATCAGGTCGCCGCCGCCGTCCGCACCATCGACGCGGTCCGGGAGGCCAATGCGCGGGCGCTGATCGCCGTCGATCCGATCATGGGCGACGAACCGAAGGGGCTCTATGTGCGTGAGGACGTCGCGCAGGCCATCGCCGCCGATCTTATCCCTCGCGCCGATCTGGTCGCCCCTAACGTGTGGGAGCTGGAGCGTCTGGGCGGCCGCGAGGCGATCGGCAAGCCGGTTTTGGCGTCCTCGATCACGGCTGGTGACGAGATCGGGGTTCTCTACGCTGACGCCGATCAGGCTTGGCTCGC
>JBEKQJ010000074.1:0-11752 GCA_049519835.1 Caulobacteraceae bacterium
GGCGCATAGCCCTGGCCGGCCAGAGCGCGAATAGCCGGCCGCACTGGATTGCCGGTCACCACCGCGCGCGCCTTTACCGACGCGGGGGCCTTGGCGAGAGTCGGGAAGGCGCAGGCAACAGCGCTGGCGCCGGTCGCCATGAGGCGGTTGGCGCGGCCCATGACGGCGTTGGCTTCGTGGATGATCGTCTTGATCCCGAGGCCGCGCGCCGCCGCCAGCGTCGGGATCGACGGATAGCCGCCGAAACCCACGACCACGGCCGGCTTCAGCGATTTCAGCTGGGCGCGGGCCTGAAGGCTCCCCTGGGCGAGCACGGCAAGCTGAGTGAGGCGCGCGGCGGGGCCGCCGCGAAAGGTGGCAGAGGCGATGGTCAGGCGCCGGTCGGCCGGAAAATCCTTGCCGTAGGACTCGATGCGCACGTCTGTGGCCAGGACGATGCGCCAGCCGCGGGCGATCAGGGCCTCGGCGAGCGCCTGGGCGGGGAAGAGGTGGCCGCCCGTCCCGCCCGCCGCCACCACGGCGAGTCGGTCACTCAAAAACGCCGGCCTTGGCGAGGTTGTCGGCGGTCGAGTAGGCCCCTGGCCGCCGACTGGTCAGCGCCAGGGCGAAGCCGAGCGTCAGACCCATGGCCAGGGTCGATGAGCCGCCGTAGGAGATGAACGGCAGGGTCATGCCTTTGGTCGGCACAAGGGCGAGGTTCACGGCCACGTTGATGAAGGCCTGCATGCCCACCAGCACGAAGAGGCCCGCGGCGGCGACCTGCTCGAACGGATCGGCCAGCTTCATGGCCCTGTAGAGCCCGCGGATGACCAGGATCGCGAAGAGAGCGATGATCAGTAGCGACAGCCACAAACCGTACTCCTCGGCGGCGGCGGAGTAGGCGAAGTCGGTGTGCATGTCCGGCACGTGGGCCTTCATGATCCCCTCGCCGGGTCCGCGGCCGAACATCCGGCCAGCGGCGATGGCCTCGGCGGCGCGGTGCACCTGGGAGGTGTCGGAGTGATCCTTGTCCATGAAGCTGTGGACGCGCGTCGCCACGTGCTGGAAGAGGAAATAGGTGCTGGAGAGGCCGGCGATGGCGAGGCTGCCCATGACCATCACCCAGCTCATCGGCACGCCGGCCATCCAGAAGGCGGCGCCGAAAGCGGCGGTGATCAGCACCGTCTGGCCGATGTCGGGTTCCATCAGCAGCAGCACGACAGCAAGCGCATAAAGTCCGAAAGCAATGGAGACTCCCGGCACGCCCTCGGCCTTCTGCCCCTCGGCGAACATCCAGGCGATTAGCACCACCAGGGCCGGCTTCATGAACTCCGACGGCTGCAGGGTGAAGCCGGAAATCTCCACCCAGCGGGTGGCGCCCTTGGCCGCGTGGCCCAGCAGCGGCAGGGCGCACCTGGCCAGGATCGAGACGATGTAGATGGCGAAAGCCGCCCGCCTCACCCCCTTCGGGCTGAGCATGGCGGCCGAGATCAGAATGGCCGCGCCGCCGAGGCCGAACACGCACTGCCGGACCGCAAAGTGAAACGGCCACGCGATGCCTAGGCGCTCGGCCGCCGCCGGACTGGTGCCAAACTGCAGGAGCACGCCAAGCAGGATCAGGGCGGCGGTGACACCCAACAGCACCTGGTCGGTGGTCCACCACCAGACGCCGAGCTTGCTGCGGTCGAGCCGCGAAAAGGTGTGGGAGCTGAGGTGGGCTTCGGCGGTCATCCGGCAAGCGCTTGGGCTGAGGGCGTGAGAAGGGCCTGGACAGCGGCACGGAAGCCTTCACCCCGCGCCTCGAAGTCTGCGTACTGGTCGAACGAGGCGCAGGCCGGCGAGAACAGCACAATGGCCTCGCCCTCTTCCTTGCGCGCATCGGCGAAGGCGGCCCGTACGGCGGCTTCGAGGACGCCGCACTTCGCATAGGGCGCGCGGCCTTCGAGCACTCTGGCGAAGTCATCCTCCGCCTCGCCGATGAGGTAGGCGCGAGCGATCGCCGGGAAAAGGTCGGCCAGCTGATCGATGCCGCCGGTCTTTGGCCGGCCGCCGGCGATCCAGAAGAAGCGCGGGTAGGCGCTCATCGCCTGGCGGGCGGCGTCGGCGTTGGTGGCCTTGGAGTCATTGACGAAGCGGACATTGCCGATGGTCCCTATCGTCTCCATTCGATGCGCCAGGCCGGGGAAGGTGCGCAGGCCCTCGACGGCGTCGGCGACGGAGACGCCGAGGGCTCGGACAGCGGCGTAGGCCGCGGCGGCGTTTTGCCAGTTATGGCGTCCGGGCAAGGCGCGGATGGGGGTGAGGTCGATGACCTCGCTCACCCGACCGTCGGTGGCGTCATAGAGCCGCCCTTGAAGCACATAGACCCCACGGCCGATCGACTTGCGGGCGCTGATCGGCCAGATCGTGCGACGGTTGGCGGCGGTGATCTCGGTGCAGATCTGCTGACCCCAGGAGTCGTCAACGCCGATGATCGCGGTGTCGCCTTTGCCCTGATTGAGCAGCACGCGTCGCTTGGCGGCGACGTAACCTTCCATACTCCCGTGGCGCTCCAGATGGTCTGGGCTGACATTGAGCAGGATCGCCGCGTCTGGCTTCAGCGAAGCGGTCAGGTCGAGCTGGTAGGACGACAGCTCGAGCACGTAGATCGCGCCGCCGTGCATGTCGGGAAGGCCGAGCACCCCAACGCCGATGTTGCCGCCGACGCGCGCGTCGCGACCGGCCGCCTCCAGCATGTGGCCGATGAGAGCGGTGGTGGTGGACTTGCCATTGGTGCCGGTCACCGCGACGACACGCGGGCGCTTGTGCTCGGGGGCGATGGCCACGGCGCGAGCGAAAAGTTCGACATCGCCGACGATCTCGACGCCGGCCGCCGTTGCTTTTTCGACCGTCCAGTGCGGTGCGGGGTGGGTCAGCGGCACGCCAGGCGAGAGCACCAGGGCGGCGAAGCCCGACCAGTCGGCCGCCGCGAGATCGACCAGCGGCAGGCCCTCGGCCTCGGCGGTGGCCCGCGCCGCCGGCTTCTCATCCCAGCAGGCGACCCGCGCCCCACCGGCGACGAGCGCCCGCGCAGCAGCGAGGCCGCTGCGAGCCAGACCGAAGACGGCGACGGTGCGTCCTTCGAAACAGGCGACGGGGATCATGGCGCCCTCACCGCAGCTTCAGCGTGGCAAGGCCGACCATGGCCAGCATCACCGCCACGATCCAGAACCGGATCACCACCGTGGACTCGGACCAGCCGAGCTTTTCGAAGTGGTGATGGATGGGAGCCATCAGGAACACACGCTTGCCGGTGCGCTTGAACCAGGCCACCTGGATGATCACCGAGACCGTCTCGACCACGAACAGGCCGCCGACGATGGCCAGGACGATCTCGTGCTTGGTGGCCACAGCGATCGCCCCGATCGCGCCGCCGAGCGACAGGGCGCCGGAGTCGCCCATGAATATCCGGGCCGGTGGGGCGTTATACCAAAGAAAGCCGAGGCCCGAGCCGACCAGGGCGGCGCAGACCACCGCCAGCTCACCCGCCCCAGGCACGAAATCGACCTGCAGGTAGTCGGCGAACTTGATGTTGCCGGCGAGGTAGGCGACCGCCCCGAACGTGGCCGCGGCGATCATCACCGGCACGGTGGCGAGGCCGTCGAGGCCATCGGTGAAGTTCACGGCGTTGGACGCCCCGACGATGATGAAGGCGCCAAAGGCCAGATAGAACCAGCCGAGGTTGAGGAGGGCGTGCTTGAAGAACGGGAAAGCGATGGAGGTCGAGAGATTGGCGCCTTCCGGAGACACCTCGCCGAAGCGGATCATGGCGAACACCGCCGCGGCGGCGACGCCTGTTTCGACCACCAGGCGCATGCGCCCGGAGATGCCGGCCGTGGTCTGCTTGGTGACCTTGGCGTAGTCGTCGAGGAAGCCAAGGCCGCCGAAGGCCAGGGTCACCGCCAGCACCATCCAGACATAGATGTTGGAGAGGTCCGCCCAGATCAGAGTCGCCACGGTGATCCCGGCCAGGAACATCAGCCCGCCCATGGTCGGAGTGCCGGCCTTCTCGGTGATGTGGCGCTGGATGCCCTCGGCGCGGATCGGCTGGCCCTTGCCCTGTTTGGTCCGCATCCAGCGAATGAAGCGCGAACCCATGGCCACGACCACGAATTGGGCCGTGGCCACCGCCATCCCACCCCGGAAGGTCAGGTAGCGCAGCAGGTTCTGGCCCGGCAGGTGCAGGTGGTGGTCAGCCAGGAACTGGTAGAGGAAAAAGATCATCTGGCCGCCGCGCTTTCCGAGACCAGGGTCTCGACCAGCAGGCGAGCCCCCGACGCGTTGGAGCCCTTGACCATGACGATGTCGCCGGCGCTCACCGCCTCGCCGAGCGCCGGCGCCAGTTCGGCCGCGCTTTGCGCCCAGGCGCCGCGGCGAGCGGACGGCAAAGCGTCCCACAGCGATCGCATGAGCGGTCCGGCGCAGAACACCAGGTCGAGCCCGGCCGCGGCGATCGGCTCGGCGAGGGCGGCGTGGCGCGCGGCCGCATCAGCGCCCAGCTCGAGCATGTCGGTCAGAGCGGCGATGCGACGCCCGTCGGTCGGTCGTGCGCCCAGCGCCGCCACCGCCGCGGTCACGGAGACTGGGCTGGCGTTGTAGCTCTCGTCAATGAGAGTGAAGGCGCCCTTGGAGCCCTGCAGGCTGAGCGCCGCGCCCCGCCCGGCCAAGGGCTCGAACGTGGCAAGCGCGCGGGCGCCGAGGTTCAGCTCCACGCCCAGCGCATCGAGCATCAGCAAGGCGCAGAGGCTCATCGGCCCCCAGTGCGGCGCCGTCTGGCGCAGGGTGTAGTCGAGCGGCGCGCCGGCGATCAGGCTCTTCACGCGCGCGCCGCCGGGCGTCACGGCGAAGTCGAGGAGTCGCGCGTCGGCGCCGGCCGCGATCCCGAACGTGCGGACCTTGCCGCCCCTGGCCTCGGCGGCCCTGGCGAGCTCGCCCGTCCAGGGATTGTCGGCGTTGAGGATCGCCGCCCCGCCCGGCTCGAGTCCTTCGAGGATTTCGGCCTTGGCCCTGGCGACGCCGGCGGCGCCGTCAACGAAATTCTCCACATGCACGGCTTCGACGTTGGTCACCGCCACGGCGTGCGGGCGAACCAGTCGCGAGAGCGGAGCGATCTCGCCGGCGTGATTCATGCCCATCTCGAAGACCGCGCGCTTCGTCGTCCTCGGCATGCGGGCGAGTGTCAGCGGCACGCCGATGTGGTTGTTGAACGACTTTACCGAGCCGTGGGCGTCGCCGGCCAGCTGCAGCCCGGCGAGGACGGCTTGGGTGACGCTGGTCTTGCCGACCGAACCGGTCACCGCCCCGCGTCGAGCCTGGGGCGCGCGGTCACGCGCCGCGGCGCCGAGGTCGCCCAGCGCGACAAGCGTATCGGCGACAATCACCGCCGGCGGCAGCACCGGTTCCGAGGCGAGGACGCCCGCGGCCCCAGCGTTCATGGCGGCGGGGACGAAATCATGGCCGTCGCGGACGCCCTTCAGAGCCACGAACAGGTCGCCCTGTTTGACCAGGCGGCTGTCGATCTCGACGCCCGCGGCTGAGAACGCCGCGCCATCCAGCCGTCCCCTGGCGGCGGCGGCGATCTCGGCCGAGGTCCACAGCGGCTCAGACATGTTCGCCCCGCAAGGCGGCGGCGGTGACGGCGACGTCGTCGAAGGGATGGACGATGCCGCCGATGTCCTGACCTTGTTCGTGGCCCTTGCCAGCCACCACCAGGATGTCGCCCTTCTCGAGCCGTTCGACACCGGCCGCGATCGCCTCGGCCCGGCCGCCGACCTCGATCAGACCGCTGGCGCCGGCCATGACCTCGGCGCGGATGGCCTGCGGCGCCTCCGAGCGTGGATTGTCGTCGGTGACGATCGCGACGTCGGCGAGATCGGCGGCGATGGCCCCCATTTGCGGCCGCTTGCCGCGGTCACGGTCGCCGCCGGCCCCGAAGACCACAATCAGCTTGCCGGCGGCGTGGGGACGCAGGGCGGTGAGCACGGTGGCGAGGCCGTCCGGGGTATGGGCGTAGTCGACGTAGGCGACGCCGCCGCGCGGCCCGTCGCCCACCTTTTGCAGGCGCCCAGGCGCGCCCTGAACGCTCTCGAGCGCCGCCAGCACACCCTCCACCGGCTCGCCGGCGGCGATGCACAGGCCGGCGGCGACGAGGGCGTTGGAGGCCTGGAAGGCCCCCGCCAGCGGCAGGACGATCTCGAATTCGCGGCCCCAGGCGGCGATCCTGAGGCGTTGGCCGCCAGTCGCAGGGCGGCGAGCCATGAGGTTGAGCCCCTGGCCCATGGCGCCCACGGTCATCAGGGCGTGGCCATGGGTCCGCGCCGCAGCTGCGAAGACCCCGAAAGCGTCGGAGTCGGCGTTGAGGACGGCCGTACGGCCCCGCGGCAGCAAGGTCTCGAACAGGCGCAGCTTGGCGGCGCGATAGGTCTCCATCGTGCCGTGATAGTCGAGGTGATCCTGGGTGAGATTGAGGAAGCCGGCGGCCAGAAGGCGCACGCCGTCGAGGCGGCGCTGGTCGACACCGTGCGAGGAAGCCTCCAATGCGAGGTGAGTGACGCCGCGCTGCGCCAGGCCGCCCAGCATCTGGGCGACATCGGCGGCGTCGGGCGTGGTCAACCCAGGCGGCGTGAGTTGGTCCTCGCCTGCGCGCACGCCGAGCGTGCCCATGCTGGCCGAGGCGTGGCCGAGCTTCTCGAAGATCTGGCGGCAGAAAACCGCCACCGAAGTCTTGCCATTGGTGCCGGTGACGGCGACCACGGTCCGCGGCTGGGCGCCGGCCAGGGCCGCAGCCGCGAGCGCATAGGCGCGGCGTGGGTCGATCGCCCGCACCACCGGCGCGGCGATCCCCGGCAGGTCCTCGCCCGAAAGGATGGCGGCGGCGCCGGCGTCTAGCGCCGCCGGCACGAAACGACGGCCGTCCACATGCGTGCCCGGCAACGCGGCGAACAGGAAGCCCGGGCGCACGCGTCGGCTGTCGGCGGTGACGCCGGTGATCTCAGGATCCACGACAAGATCGCGCCGAACCAGGGAAGAGAGCCGGGCCATCAGTCGCGTCCGGTCAGGGCGGCGGCGTCGACCGGGGCCTTGGGATCGACCACGGTGGCGGCGATGCGCTTGACGTGCAGGAACGGGGCGATGCGGGCGATGACCTTGCCGGCGATGGGCGCCGACACCTCACCGCCGGTCGTGAAGCCGCCGGTCTCGGGCAGGGGCTTGGGCTCGTCCATCATGATCAGCACGTAGTAGCGGTCCTGGTCGAACGGCCCGTCGGTCGGGAAGACAGCGGCGAAGGAAGCCAGGTTCAGCTTGCCCTTGTCATAGTGCCCGTGGACCAGCTTAGTGGCCGTGCCCGTCTTGCCACCGACCCGATAGCCCGGGACGTCGGCCTTGCGGCCGGTGCCGATGAGGGCGTTCAGGCGCATCAGATTGAGCATGGTGCGCGAGGTGGATTCCTTGATCACTCGGCGCCCAGCCACGGGCTGCTGGCCGGCCTCCAGTTTCCTCAAGGTCAGAGGGCGATAGACGCCGCCATTGAGGATCGAGCTCATGCCAGTGGCGATCATCAGCGGCGTGACCGAAATCGCGTGGCCGAAGCCCATGGTGGCGACGGTGTTCTCGCTCAACCGCGTCGGCGTCAGCGGCCGGGCCGACTCCACGAGTTCGCTCGGAGCCTTCTGATAGAGGCCGAACAGATGCCAGTACTTGTCCATGTTGGCAGCGCCGGCCTGCAGCGCCATGCGCGCGGCGCCTTCGTTCGAGGAGTGAGTGAACACCTCCCACAGCGGCATCTGGCCAAGCGCGGCATCCTGCTTGTCGTAATCGTGGATGGTCTGTCCCGGCAGGACTAGCGGATCGCGGACGTCATATTTGGTTTCGACGGTGGTCGTGCCGGCATCGAGACCCATGGCAAGGGTGAAGACCTTGAACACCGAACCTGGTTCGTAGACCGTCGCGGCGGCGTGGTTGACCATCGCGGCCGGGTCGGCCTTGCCGGGGTCGTTGGCGTCGAAGTCGGGCCAACTGGCCATCCCAAGGATCTCGCCTGTGCGGATGTTGACGACCATGCCGACCGCGTCCTTGACGCCGAAGCGGGTCGCGGCGTCGGCCAGTTCGTCCTGCAGGGCGCCCTGAACGCGCAAATCGACGGAGAGGGTCGTGGGCGTATCGCGGCCGGCGTTGTCGCGGATCTCGGAATCGAAGGCCTTCTCGACCCCGGCGAGACCGCGACCGCCCTTGTCCGAGAAGCCGATCAGGTGGGCGCCGGTGTTGCCGAGCGGATAGTCGCGGGCTGGCTCCTCGGCGAAGGTGACGCCGGCAAGAGCCAGATCGTGGAGACGGTCCTTGACCTCCGGCGCGACGCCGCTGGCGACGTAGTATTCCTTGTGCGGGCCGGTGAGCGCGGTGTCGAGGTGGGCCTGCGAAAGGGTCGGCAGGACGCTCAGAAGCGCAGCCTTGGTGGCGGCAGGGTCGTAGACTTCGCGCGGATTGATGTACATGCCGTAGCGGACGAGGTCGACCGCCAGGATCTGGCCGTTGCGGTCGACGAGGTCGGCGCGCGCCTCCGGCGCCAGTCCGGCGCCACGACCACCGGCGTTGAGGCCGGAGAACAGGGCCGCCTTGGTCGCCACCAGGCCGAGGGTCACGAAGGCGGCGGCGAACAGCGCCATGACGAAGAAGATGCGCAGGCGCGTATCGTCCTCCGCCTTGCCAGAGGCGCGGGCGCGCTCGATGGCCCGGTCGAGCCAGGCGAGCCAAACGCCCGGACCGCTGGGCCGCCAGACGCCTTGCGAGCCTTCGGGGATGGCGGTCACGGCTTGACGCCCTTGGCCGGAGTGGTCGCCTGGCCGCGCAGGGCGACCTGAGGCAGGGCGTCGGCCGTGGTCTCCTGCTTCGGATCGGCCGCCTGCAGGCCGAGATATTGCTTCGACAGCCGCTCGATGCGCCCCGGATCGTCCAGGTGGGCGATCTCGGCCCTGAGCAGGTGAATGCGGCTCTCTTCGTCGGCGATCTGCGCCTCGACCCCAGCGGTGTCGGCGCCCATGCCCTCGGCCAGGGTCTTGAAGGCGTAGCTGGTGAGCGCCAGGACGAGCAGGATCGCCAGGGCCACCAGATCGATCACCCGGAAGCCGCGATAGCGGCGGTTGAACACCCCCGCGAGCATCAGGCCGCTCGCTTCCACAGGGGTGCGGCCGTGCGCTCGGCGGCCCGCAGCTTGGCGGACCTGGCGCGCGGATTGGCCGCGATCTCGGCCGCCGAGGGGGCGCGAGCGCCGCGATGGATGAGCCGGAAGCTGGGTCTGACGGCCGCGCTCGGCGGAATGTGCCGCGAGCTTGAAGCGGTCAGACCGGCGCGCTCGGCCAGGAACGTCTTGACGATCCGATCCTCCAACGAATGGAACGTCACCACCGCCAACCTGCCGCCTGCCTTCAGTGTCCGCTCGGCCGCCACCAGGCCCGCCTCGAGTTCCGAAAGCTCGTCATTGACTGCGATTCTAAGGGCCTGGAAAACCCGCGTGGCCGGATGAATCCGTGCCCCGCGACGCCCGCCGAGGGCGTTTTCCACTGTTTCCGCAAAATCGGCCGTGCGCTCGAAGGGCCGCTCCGTACGCCGGCGCACGATTCGGGCGGCGAGACGGCCGGCCTGACGCTCCTCGCCGAACTCGCGAAAGATGCGCGCCAGCTCGGCCTGAGGGGCGCCATTGACAAGGTCGGCGGCGGACGGACCCTCGCCTGACATGCGCATATCGAGGGGGCCGTCGCGCATCAGCGAGAAGCCGCGCTCGGCCTCGTCGAACTGCATGGACGAGACGCCGAGGTCGAGGGCGACGCCGTCGACGGCGCCTTCCCCGAGCGCCTCGGCCATGGTCGAGAACGGCGCGGCGACGAGTCGGAAACCGCCCTGCGCCGCCAGAGCGTCGGCGAATGGCTTGACGCACGGGTCGCGGTCGAAGGCGGTGACCTGCGCGCCGGCCACAAGCAAGGCGCGGCTGTAGCCGCCGGCGCCGAAGGTGCCGTCGACGATGTGTTCGCCCGCCGTCGGGTTCAGGGCTTCCATCACTTCGGCGAGAAGGACGCTCTCGTGGCCGCTCATGCGCCCACACCTGCGGCGCGTTGCTGGGCCCGGAGGGCCGGCAGGCCGGCGCGGGCCAGCTTCAACTGTTCGGCACGGTGGGCGCGGAAAGCCTCGCGCGACCAGATCTGGAAACGCTCGCCCATGCCAACCAGCGCCACCCACTCGGTGAGGCCGAAGGTCTCGCACAGGCTCTCGGGCAGGGTGATGCGGCCTGCCGTGTCGTAGGGCATCCGCACCATCGCGCCCAGGACGCTGGTCTCCAGCGCCGAGCGCAGGGGGTCGCCGAAAGCGAGCTCGTCGATCACGCCTCGCCAGGCGTCGAAGAGCGCCTGGCCGCCGCCCTCCAGGCAGTCGTGCTCGATGGAAGGGAAGCAGAACACGCCATCGAAGGAGCCCGCTGCAGCGGCCCGGAACTCCTGAGGCACCAGGAGGCGCCGCTTGGCGTCCAGCTGCTTCTCAAAAGTGGAAAGGAACACCGCCGCCTGCCCCGGTTCCGCCCGACACAAACTGGGTTAACATGGGACTAATTGGGATACAATGACACTTGAGCCTCAGATCGTAAGATTTTGCTAACCGTGTTGGGACGAAACGTCGCGCCCGCCCCCCGCAGTGAACGGGCGCGAACACGCGCGAAAAACGATCGGAAATGAGCGGATCAGACGGCCTGTAAGCCGGGTTCTGTGCCGCCCCCTTTGAGAGAGACGCGGCGGCCATTCCTCTGGACCGCCCGTTGCCGGACGGTTCTCGCGACCTACCCGGACGCCTGAGCCAGCGACGGCCCTGCCCACGCCACTCGCGCGGAGCGGACGCGGCGTCCCTATTCGGTCTTGCTCCAGGCGGGGCTTGCCATGCCGTCCCGGTCACCCGGTCCGCGGTGGGCTCTTACCCCACCCTTTCACCCTTACCCTCCTACGCTGAAGCTCCGGAGGGCGAGCCCTGAGAAGCCTTCGCGGAGCAGGGCGGTTTGCTTTCTGTGGCGCTATCCCTGGGGTCACCCCCGGCGGGCGTTACCCGCCGCCTTGTCGCCGTGGAGCCCGGACTTTCCTCCCCCCGCGCCTTTCGGACTTGCGGGGAGCGACCGCCCGGCCGTCTGATCCGCCTAGAGGGTGGTCGCCCCTTCCGTCGGCGTCAAGCTCGCGTGGCGCCGCGGACGGCGTGCGCATTGCGACTTTTTTGGCACGAGAATGTGGCGTTCGCGGACGATCCTCTCTAACCTTGCGCCATGCAAAAGCTTAAAGTCTCTCATCTTGCCGCCCTCACTGCCGCCGTCGCCGTGGTAGGCGCCGGCGCGTTGGCTCAGACCAACTCGTCTTCCAGCGCCTCGACCGCGCCTGTGTCTCAGCGGCCTGGCGACCGAAATCTCGAGTCGGCGGCGGAGACGCCGCTGCGCAACGCCAATCTGGTGAAGCAGGAAATTCCACCTGTGCTTACCGCCGCGATGGCGAATCCCTATGCCCGCCCGAGGCTGGTCTCCTGCAAGGCGATCACCGGAGAGGTCGCTAACCTCACTGCGGCGCTGGGCCCCGATTTCGATGCCGGAGTCGCCGGGGACCAGGGCCATCTCGCGCCTTCCGCCGTCAGGGTGGCGGCAAACACCTTCATTCCCTTCCAGGGCCTGCTTCGCTTCGTATCGGGCGCGGAGGCCCATGACCGCCAGGTCGTCAGA
>JBEKQJ010000075.1:0-11672 GCA_049519835.1 Caulobacteraceae bacterium
CCTCGTCCGTGAGCTGGATCGCCGGCGTGGTCGTCACCAAGTAGCCATTCGGATTGTTGGGGTCGACGGGGATGGCTGGGCCGACGCCAGAGGTATTTTCGACGTCGCTGAGGTTATCGTAGTCCAGAATATTTTTATGAACGGATTCCGTGTACCCAGCGATGTCGGCCCTAATGTAGTAGCGATGATCTTCGTTCGGTTCGAATTCGAAATCGCCGCCGTAGCTAAAGCGTCGGCGATGGTAGTCGTAACGTCGCAGGCTGTAATCCGCCACTGCGTTACTCGGAGCGATGCCATCGTCCACGTAATCTTCTTCGAGGTCGTCGATGGCGCGTCGGTCGTCCTTTCGCGAGGCGTAGAGGACGAGCGAGAAGGGGTAGGGGTTTGAAAAGAATCCGACCCTGGGCTGCAATTCAACCGGGTCCAAGCCCTGGACCTCCGGCCCCTTGTCATCGAAGCCAAAGCGAAACCCGGCTGCAAGATCGCCTTCGAACGGACCGGTGTGACTGTGCAGCGGCTCGTAGCCCCAGCCCAGGGTGACGTCGAGAAACGGCTTGTCGATGTTGGCGGCCGACCTCGGCGTCAGCTCGATCGAGCCACCCAGGCCCTCTGCCTCGTGATCGGGCAGCAGGGTATAGGTGACGACAATGCCGTCGATCGCGCCGGTGGGAATGGTGTCGTACTCCACGGCCCGTCCGCCGCTGCCGGCCGCCGTGCCGCCGGGATTGGTATTCAGCAGCGGAATGCCGCCGAAGGTGGCGCCGTCGAGGTTGGCGTCGATGCCACGAATCTGCACGAAGCGGCCCTCGCCGGTGTCGCTGGAGAGCGAGATGCCGGGCATGCGGCCGAGCGCTTCGGCGGCGTTGAAATCGGGATACTTGAGAATCGTCTCGGCCGACCGCACGGAGATCAGGTTGATCGCGTCCTTCTGGACGATCCGCGCCTTGACCTCCTCACGCGGGGCGACGGCTGTGACCACCACCTCGCTGACCGAGGTTCCGGCGGCGTCACTGGCGGCAGCCGCAGCGGCGTTGGCTATGGCCAGCAAGCTCGCCGTCGAAAGCAAGAAGGCGCCGGAAGTCAGTTTCCCCCGTCGAACCCGTGTGAGCTGGCCTTGGTGACTGGACATGAAGCACCCCCTGAACGATCGCGGCGCTGAACCTCGCTCGCGGCAGGGGGGTCTAGCCGGCGGGGGTGGGGCCCGCTCAAGCGAAGGTTTTTTGTTGGATATTTGACAATATCGTCACAAATATTTCCAGGTTATTGGAATATTTGTAGATTTGCCCGTTCGAAGCCGTCCTGCGCGACGGCCGGCTGGCGCATTGAGATTTCTCAATGTTTTTTGTGCTTCTCTGAAACGCAAAACATCTTCACTGTTGGAGTTCAACATTCGCAGACATCTTACTTTTCGGCTCGAGTCCAAGCGGCCCTAGGTCATGCGCGCCCTCGTCGTAGATGACGATCTTCAAACAGCTGAATATGTCCGCGCCGGCCTCTCGGAGACCGGCTGGTCGGTGGAGACGGCCTTCGACGGAGAAGCGGGATTGGAACGGTCGCGGCGCGAAGCCTTCGACGTCATCATCGTCGACCGGATGCTGCCCAAGCTGGATGGCCTTTCGCTCGTGTCTGCGATCCGGGCCGCGAACGGACAGACGCCGGTGCTATTTCTCACCGCCATGGGCGCGATTAGCGATCGTGTGGCGGGGCTCGAGGGGGGCGGCGATGACTATCTGGTCAAGCCGTTCTCCCTAGCCGAACTGAAAGCGCGGGTCGCCGCCCTGGCGCGGCGTCCGGTCATGGCCGGTGCACGCGACGCCGCCGTGCTGCGCGTGGGTGACCTGATGCTCGATCGGCTGGAGCGCCGTGGCCGGATCGGCGGGCGCGAGATCGAGTTGCTGCCGCTGCAGTTCAAACTGCTCGAGTTCCTGATGCTGAACGAGGGGCGTGTGGTCACTCGCGCCATGCTGCTCGAGGGGGTGTGGGGATTTCGCTTCGATCCGCGCACCAACATCGTCGAGACCCACATCAGCCACCTGCGCGGCAAGATCGACACGCCTGGCCAAGCCTCGCGCATCGTCACCGTTCGCGGGGCCGGATACATGATCAGTGCGGGCTAGCCGCTTCCTGGCCTCAAGCGGCCTACGTTTCGCCGTGCTGCAGACCGTGCTGCTCATCGTGGCGTTCACGGTCGCCGGCGCCCTGACCAAGTACTCCGTCAAGGCGAACTACCGGGACGAAGTGCACACCCGCATTCTGGGGGAGGTCAACGCGTTGAGCGCCCTCGGCCGCGACAAAGGGGCCGCGGCCATGGCCCGTATGGTGATTCAGAACGAACGGCGGCCGGGGGGCCTGGAATACCGCCTGGAGGGGCCGGATGGCCAGGTGTTGGCCGGCGATCTTCCGCCAACCGGGGCCGGTCCGGGCTGGACAGTCCTCGACTGGGATGACGCGGTCGTTCCGGGCCGACCCTTCCAGGACCTGGAGATCTTCACTCAACGCCTGCCGGACGGTTCGATCCTGACGGTCGGCCAGGACATGGCGGAGCAATCGAGACTCAGCCACACCTTGAAGCACGTGATCTTCTGGTGCGGCGCGGCGGGCGCAGCGATTGGCCTCGTTCTATCGGGCCTCATGGGCGGCGGCGCCCTGCGCCGGGTGAGCGGCGTCGTGGCCGCGGCCCGGGCGGTCTCCGTCGGCCAGATGCAGGTGCGGGCCCCGACCCGGCGAGCGCTGCTTCCCGACGACATCGACGAGCTAGGCGCCACGTTCAACAAGATGCTCGATGAAATCGTCACGCTGGTGAATCGCCTGCGATGGGTCTCCGCTGACATCGCCCATGACCTGCGAACACCGTTGACGCACATCCGGCAGAAACTTGAGGGGATCAGACGCGCAGCCGACGTCGACCCCGGCGTTCTGGCCGCCTGCCAGGAAATCGACGCCGACATCGATGAGTTGCTACGCACCTTCGACGCCATGCTGCGGCTCGCCGAGATCGAGAACAGTCCCGATCTCATCGGCCGCGGACCGGTGGATATCGCCGAAGTGGTGCGGCGAGTCGCTGACGCCTATCGCCCCGATATCGAGGCCAGCGGCCGCGAACTCGACGTTTCGCTCGCGCCCGCCAAAGTCGCGGCCGATGCGGACCTGGTCGCCCAGGCGGTCGCCAATCTGATCGAGAATGCTCTTCGCCATACGCCGGCCGGAGCGAAGATCCGCGTCAGCCTCGCCCGGCGCGAGCACGAAGTCGAATTGAGCGTGTCCGACGACGGCTCCGGCATCCCCGCCGATCAGCACGAGGCGGTGTTGCAGAGATTCCATCGCCTTGAAACCAGCCGGACCAGCCCCGGATCGGGGCTCGGCCTGCCGATCGTCGCCGCCGTGGCCAAGCGTCACGGCGCCAGGCTGGCCTTGGCGGATGCGGGCCCAGGACTGAAGGCGATGCTGGTGTTTCCGGCGCTCAGGCGCGCCGAGAGCATTTGAGTCGGGTCGCTGCGGACGGGGATGGCTGGGGAACTAGGACTCGAACCTAGAATAACGGTACCAAAAACCGCTGTGTTACCATTACACCATTCCCCAGCAGTGGGCCTGGCGGGCGAGCGCGGTGCGATAGCGCAGGACCCATTCGGGCGCAACACCGCGATTGTCGAACACCTCCCGGCCGCGTCCTTGCAAGCCCTGGGGGGCGCCTCTATAAGGCCCGCTCTTCGATCGGAGTGTGGCTCAGTCTGGTAGAGCACCGCGTTCGGGACGCGGGGGTCGCAGGTTCAAATCCTGCCACTCCGACCATTCCCCCATGGCGCTCGCCGGCCTATCGGCTATGCGTCGTTGAAGGCGCGCTGGTGGGCTGCGCGCGGGAAGGCCTGATCGATGAAGCAGTTCCTGATCACCATCGCCGGCGTGCTCGTCGGCCTCTGCCTGTTCGCCTTCGTGGCGCCGCTGGTGCTGCTGGCGCTTCTGGCGGGCGCCAGCCAGCCGGCCCCGACGCCGGCTCGCGCCATCCTGGCCTTGGACCTGCGGAGCGGCCTGACGGACCAGGCGCCGCAAAACCCGCTGGCGTTTCTGAACGGCAAGACTCAGTCGGTGATGGAAATCGAGCAGGCCTTGCGCCGCGCCCAGACCGACCCGCGGATCATGGGTCTCTTCGTGCGCCTCCCCGAAGGCGGCATGTCGCCGGCGGCCGCGGACGAGCTTCGCCTGGCGTTCAAGGAATTTCGTGACCACGGCAAGTTCGTCACCGTTCACAGTCAAGGCCTTTATGCGACCGGCCAGGTCACCTCGACGTACGAGCTGGCCGCCGCCTCGGGCGATTTCTGGATGCAGCCCGGTGCGCCGTTCCAGGTCACCGGCCTCGCCAGCGAGGACCTGTTCTTCAAGCGCGCCTTCGACCGCTTCGGCGTCGTCGCCGACTACCAGCAGCGCTACGAGTATAAGAACGCCGTCAATCCCTTCCTCTATGACGACTACACGCCGGCCCACCGCGAGGCGGAACTGTCGTGGATGGGCTCGATCTACGACACCGCCCTGGCCGCGGCCGCGGCCGATCGCGGCAAGTCGCCGGCGGCGCTCAAGGCCATCATCGAGGCGGGCCCATGGTCGGCGGAGGACGCCGTGGCCAAGGGGCTCGCAGACCATGTCGGCCAGGTCCGGGACGCCCAGGCGGCGATCCTCGCCAAGGCGGGCGGCGCCAAGCTGGTGGACCTCGGCGACTACGCACAGACGCGCAGCCGGCCGGTCGACGGCTTCGGCCCAAAGGTGGCGGTGATCTCGGCCGAAGGGGCGATCATGACCGGCCGCGACGGCGGCTCGCCCTTGGGCGGCGAGCAGGTGATCCGCTCCGACGACGTCTCCAAGGCCTTCTACGACGCTATCGACGACCAGAACGTCAAAGCCATCGTCTTCCGCCTCGACTCGCCCGGTGGTTCGGACACCGCCTCCGAGCAGATCCTCGCCGCGGTGCGGGCGGCGCGGGCCGCCGGCAAGCCGGTGGTTGTCAGCATGGGAACCTATGGCGCCTCGGGCGGCTACTGGATCTCGTCGGACGCCAACGAGATCGTCGCCGAACCTTCCACCCTCACGGGCTCGATCGGGGTGTTCGGCGGCAAGCTGGTGATGGGCCCGGCGCTGGCCAAGTGGGGCGTCGATGCCCGCGATCTCTCGGTCGGAGGCCAGTTCG
The DNA here is from genome assembly GCA_049519835.1 of Caulobacteraceae bacterium. Taxonomy (GTDB): domain Bacteria; phylum Pseudomonadota; class Alphaproteobacteria; order Caulobacterales; family Caulobacteraceae; genus Acaudatibacter. Next base: position 5,177 of record JBEKQJ010000075.1, read on the forward strand.
CCAGCATGGGCGGTGGCGCCCAGCCGATGACAACCGCGCAGCGGGCAGCCTTCTCCGCGTGGATGGACCGCATCTACGGTGGTTTCGTCAAACGCGTGGCCGACGGGCGACACCTGCCGGTGGCGCGCGTGGCTGAGATCGCCCGCGGCCGGGTGTGGACCGGGGCCCAGGCCAAGAGCCGCGGCCTGGTCGACCAGCTGGGCGGCTTCTACGAGGCGGTGGAGCGGGCCAAAACCCTCGCCGGCATCACCGGCGAGGCGCGCCTGCAGCCCTTCGGCCCCGGCGCCTCTCCGCTGGAGGCCCTGCAACGGGCGCTCGGCCTGCAGAGCCTCGAAGGCCGGATCCTCGCTTCGCTCGGCTTCGATGTCGCGGACGACCCGGAGCTGCGCGCCGTGCTGGGCGCGGCTCGCGATGCGCATCTGAGAGCCGAGGGCGCGACGGTTCTGGCGCCGCGGCCGTTCCGGTGATCAGCCTCCCGGCGTCTTGGGTGCATCGGGGCTGGGGGCGGGGGCCGAGGCCGGGGCGTCGGTCGCCGGCGGCGCGGCCTGCTTGTCGAGATAGGAGTTGTAGCCGCCGATCGGTGGCGGTCCGGACGCCGCCGGGGCCGGGTTCGGCTGAACCGCGGGCGGCGGCGGCGCTTGATCGGCGGGGTTCGCGGTTTGGCTGACCTCGCCAGCGGCGCCGGGCGCGGCCGCGGCCGGGGCGTCGTTCGCCGCGGGCGCGTCCGACGCTGGCTCCGGCGCCGACGGGGCCGGCGCATCCACCGCCGAGGGATTGTTGTACTTCAAGGCCTGGCCGAGCAGGGCCGAACTGGTGGTCAGCTCCTTGGCGTTGCTGGCGCAGCGGTCGGGGAGGGCCCACGTCAGCCAGGCGCGCGCCAGCTCCCGGTGCGTCTTCATTTCCGCCGGCCGCCAGATGCCACGGCCCTGATTGATCGCCTCGACGCCCTGCGGCGCGATCGGTTGCGGGCTCGCCTGCTCAGCGGCTTGAACGGCCACGCCGATCTTTTTCAGCTCCACGCGGGCGGCGGCCATGTCGCTGGCGTAGGGCTCCTTCTCGTTGGGCACGGCGCTGCCGAACATCTTGTCGATGGCCCGCAGGTCCGGTTTCACCCGGTCATAGACGTCGAGATATTCGCTGAGCGCGCCATAACACCAGGCGGCCAAGGGGTAGGGCTGAGTTGGGGCCCCGGCCGGTAGCGGCTCGGCGTCGTCGTCGGCCGCGCGGGCGGCGCCGGCGGCCATCAGGGTCAGGGCGAGGATCAGGGGCGCGGCGCGCATATGTGTCTCCTTATGGGTCGTTCGAGGGGTCCGGCGCGCCGAATCCCCCGCCCCCCGGGGTTTCGATCTCGATGATGTCGCCGGCCGCCGCCTCGAGGCTGAATGAGGCCGGCAACAGCTTTACCGCGCCGTCGGCGCCAATCAACCTCTGCGTGCCGGCCGCGCCAGGGCCGCCGCCGGCCGCGCCCTGCGGGGCGTTGGCGCGACGGGTCGACAGCAGGGCCGCCTGCAACGGGGCCAGGAACCTCAGCCGCCGGACGACGCCGTCGCCGCCGCGCCGCCTGCCGGCCCCGCCGGAGCTGGCTCGCAGGGCGAAGGCCTCCAGCCGCACCGGGAAGCGGCGCTCCAGGATCTCAGGGTCGGTGAGGCGCGAATTGGTCATGTGGGTGTGGACACCGCTCGCGCCGTCGGCGCGCGCCGTGGCGCCTGCCCCGCCGCAGATCGTCTCGTAATATTGCCGCTCGGCGTCGCCGAAGGTGAGATTGTTCATCGTCCCCTGGGAATTGGCCATGACCCCCAGCGCGGCGTACAGCGCATCTGTCACGTGCTGGCTGGTCTCGACATTGCCGGCCACAACGGCCGCCGGCGGGCTTGGTTTCAACATCGAACCCTCCCGCACCAAAATCTTCAGTGGTCTGAGACACCCGGCGTTGAGCGGAATGTCGTCATCGACGAGGCTGCGGAAGACGTAGAGAGCCGCCGCGTCGACCACCGCCGCCGGGCAGTTGGCGTTGCTGGCCAGCTGGTCGGCCGAGCCGGTGAAGTCGAGCACCGCCTCGCCCGCCGCGGCGTCGACGGAGATCCGCACGACGATCTCGCCGCCGCCGTCCATGGGGACGCGGGCCTCGCCGTCGGTCAGCCTCGAGACGGCGCGGCGCACAAGGGCTTCGGCGTTGTCCTGCACGTGGCCCATGTAGGCGGCCACCTCGGCGCGGCCGAAGGCGGCGATCATCGCCGCGATCGCCGCCGCCCCGGCCTGGCAGGCGGCGACCTGGGCCTTGAGATCACCCAGGTTGCGTTCAGGCGCCCGGCACGGCCAGGGGCCGGCGGCGAGCGCGGCCAGCACCTCGGCTTCGAGGAAGCGTCCGTCCTGCATGATCGGCAAGGCGTCCAGCAACACGCCTTCCTCGGCGATGGTGCGGGAAAAGGGCGGCATGGAGCCCGGCTGCACGCCGCCGACGTCGGCGTGGTGACCACGGGCGGCGGTGAAGAAGGCCGGCGTCGCCTCCTGGCCGACGAACACCGGCATGACCACGGTGATGTCTGGCAGATGGGTGCCGCCGTCGTAGGGATTGTTGAGGGCGAATGCCTCGCCGCGCTCGAAGGCGCCGCGCCGCGCCGAAACCGCCCGCACGCTGGCGCCCATCGAACCCAGATGCACCGGCATGTGTGGCGCGTTGGCCACCAGGCCGCCATCCGCGTCGAAGAGGGCGCAGGAGAAGTCCAGCCGCTCCTTGATGTTCACCGATCGGGCGGTGCGCTCCAGGGCCGCGCCCATGGCCTCGGCCACGCCCATGAACCGACGATTGTAGAGTTCCAGGGTCACCGGATCGACCGTTGCTGGATCGGCGCCGGCGCGCCCAGTCATCTTGACGCACGTCAGGCGGATCAGGCCGTCAGCCTCCGGTTCAGCGCGCCAACCCGCCTCGACCCAGATCTGCGTGTCGCCGCGAACGATGAGCCGCGGACCGTCTACGGGTGTGGTCAGCTCTTCGGCAAGGACCACGCGACCCTCCTCCCCCTCGATGAGGGAGGTGGCCCCCCGGGGTAAACTCCGGGCCGGAGGGGGTGTTGCGGCCACCCCACCCGCCATGCGCTCCGAGAGATCCAACCTCCCCATTGAGGGAAGGGAGGGTTCCTCCTCCAACGCTTCGACCTCGACGCTGGCGACGAGGATTGTCCGCTCCGGCTCGACGAAGCCGTAAAGCCGCCGATGCGCGGCTTCAAAGGCCCCGCGGACGTCGGCGAGGGTCCCGAGTGGCGCGGCTAACGCTGCATCGCCGTCCTGGTAACGCACGCGCAGCCGGCTCGCGAGCGTCGCCGAGGCTGCGCCCTGGCGTTCGAGGTCGGCGCGGGCCTGGTCCGCCAGCCGCCCGGCCAGCGCCAGCGCCGCCGCCAGGCCGTCCTCGCTGAGCGGCCGCTCCAGACCGGCTTGGCGCGTGGCCCTGAGCCGGGCATGCCCGATGCCCCAGGCGGAGAGCAGGCTGGCGTAACGGGGGCAAAGCACCTCGGTGACGCCCAGCGCCTCGGCGGTGTCGCAGGCCAGCTGGCCGGCCGCGCCGCCGAAGGCGACGAGAGCGTGGCTGCGTGGATCGAAGCCGCGCTCGGTGGAGATCCGTCGGATGGCGCCGGCGGTCTGTTCCACCGCGATGTCAAGGAATCCCGCCGCCGCAGCGCGAGGGTCGGCCAGACCCATGGTTTCCGCCAGCTCACCCAATCGGTCATAGGCGGCGGCGACGTCCAGCGGTCCATCGCCGCCCAGCCCGAACACCGACGGAAATAGCGTCGGCTCGATCCGACCAAGCACCACGTTCGCGTCGGTCACGGTGGCTGGGCCGCCGCGGCCGTAGCAGGCCGGGCCGGGGATCGCGCCGGCGCTCCGCGGCCCAACGCGGGCGCGCAGGCCGTCGAAATAGAGGATCGAGCCGCCACCGGCGGCCACGGTTTCGACGTCCAGCATCGGGGCGCGCAGCTTCACGCCGGCGACATGGCTGAGGTCGCGCCGCTCGAGCTCGCCGGCGAAGCGACAGACGTCGGTCGAGGTGCCGCCCATGTCGAAGCCGAGTACGGCCTTGGCTCCGGCCGCTTCGGCGACGCGGGCGACGCCGACCACCCCGCCGGCCGGTCCCGAGGTCACCGCATCGCGGCCGCGAAAGGCCTCGGCCCGCGCCAGGCCGCCGCCGGAAGTCATGAAATAGAGGTCGGCCCCAGCGACCTTCTGCGACAGCCCCTCGACATAGGCGCGCAAGGGCGGGGTCAGGTAGGCGTCGATCACCGCCGTCTCGGCCCGCTCGACGAACTTCGGCAGGGGCGATGCCTCGGTGCTCATGACGACGCAGGCAAATCCGGCCGCCTGGGCCAGATCGACGGCCCGCGCCTCATGGACCGGGTTCAGGTCGCTGTGCATGAAGGCGATGGCGACGCTCTCGAAGGTTGCCCCGGCCGCCCGCGTCAGATCAGCCGCTAGGGCGACTTCGTCCAGGGCCTCGATCACGCTGCCGTCGGCCGCCAGCCGCTCGTTCGCCTCGATGACGCCGGCAAACAGGGGTTCCGGCTTCTCGATGTCGAGGGCGAACAGGCGCGGCCGGCTCTGGTCGCCGATCCGCAGGGCGTCGGCGAAGCCGCGGGTGGTGACGAGGAGGGTCCTCGCGCCATTTCGTTCCAGGAGGGCGTTCGTGGCCACGGTCGTGCCGACCCGGATCGCCGCCACCCGCTCGGCCGGGAAGGGCGCGCCGGGCGGTGCGGCCAGCAGCCGGCGCATGGCCTCCACGCCGGCGTCGTCATAGGCCGGGGAGACCGAAGGCAGCTTCAGGGTCACCGTCTCGCCCGTCGGTGACGCACCGATCACATCGGTGAAGGTGCCCCCGCGGTCGATCCAGAAGGTCCAGCGGCCGTCGCCGCCCTCGTCCTTTGTCATGAGGCCCTTCGCATGTGCGTGAGAAACGGTTGACGCGCGCCGAATGCAAGCGGAAGAACGACTGGCGGCACGGGAGACCCCAACATGGTCAATGCAGGCGGTTCCTGGGCGCCGCGGCCATCGTTTGGGCGGGTCCTTGGCCTCCTGGCCGCGTTTGCGGCCTGGATGATCGCCGGCGTCGCGGGCCTGGTGCTGGCGGCCGTCGTGACGGCGCTGCTGGTGGTGGCTGGGCTGATCGGCGGCGCCGCGGTGGCGCTCACCGGCAAGGTCCCGCGGGCCCGTACGCGGGTGCAGGATCCCGATGTCATCGAAGCCCAGAACGTCGGCGGCCATTCTTGGGTGGCCTACGGCTTCGATCGCCAGTAACCCAACGTCAGCGTTGCCGACCGGCCGCAGCCTCCTTAAGCATCTCTGCGCAAACAATCAGGAGGAAGCGATGCTGGGCGTGGTGGCGACACTCAAGGTGCAGGACGGCAAGGGGCCGGACTTCGAAGCGGTGTTCCTGAAGCTGCAGGCCGAGGTGCGCGCCAACGAGCCAGGCTGCAAGCTCTACCAGCTCACGCGCAGCCAGGCCGACGCCAACACCTACAAGGTGCTCGAGATTTACGAGGACGAGGCGGCGCTCGCCCACCATGGCGGCACGGACTATTTCCGCGCCATCGGTCGTGAGATGGGTCCGTTTCTGGACGGCCGGCCGGAGATCGACAGGCTCACTACCGTCGACTAGGGGTTGGCGGGGGGCGGCCCGGCATCGCTCCCGGCGCCACAGGGAATCTGGATCGGATCATAGGCGCCCTTGCTGGGGTTCCAGACCCAGCCCGGGCAGGGGTTCGGCGGCGGGCCGCCGGCAGCGTCCGCGTCCGGAACCCAGCCGGTGGAGAGGTCATAGCCGCCGTACGACCAGGGGCCATCCCAATAGAGCGGACTGGCCCAAAGGCCCAGGCCGAAGCCCCAGCCCCAACCTGGTCCCCAGCCCCAGCCCCACGGCCGGCCGCCCCAGCCGCCATGCCAGCCACCGCCATGCCATCCCCCGTGAAAGCCGCCACCATGGAAGCCGTCGCCATGGAAGCCGCCCATGTGGCCGCCGCCAGCGTGGCCGCCGCCCATGTGTTGAGCCATGGCCGGCGCACCGGCCAGAGCAGCGCTCGCCGCCAGGGCCGCGATCAATCTCAACCTCATCGCCCACATCCTCCGACCGCCGGCCAAATCATGGCGCGAGAAGCGGCCGCATGCCTTGATTTAGGCTTGGCCGACCCAAGTTTCCAGCCGATCGCCGAATCGAAAGAACATCATGCGTTGTGGGCGAGCTTTAACCCGGGCCTCGGCCAGCGGGTCTTGTAGAGCTTGCCGGTTGACGAGCAGGTGATCCAGGCGTCTCGCAGGTCCGCGCCACCGAAGCAGATGTTGGTCACCAGGATGTCCGGAAAAGGATAGTGCTCGGTCGAGCCGTCAGGGTCGAAGGCGGTGATGCCGCCGTTGATGATGGTGGCGACGCAGACCTTGCCGCCGGCCTCGACGGCCAGGCTGTCTAGCAGCTGGAAGCCCGGCAGATTGCAGATCACTCGGCCAGTTTGAAACC
>JBEKQJ010000076.1:0-11539 GCA_049519835.1 Caulobacteraceae bacterium
GTCTCCTCGGACCTGCAGAACCAGGGGCTATCGGCCTACGTCAACATCGACCGCGACACCGCCGCGCGGCTCGGCATCACCCCTTCGACCATCGACAACACGCTCTACTACGCCTTCGGCCAGGCGATCATCTCGACGATCTTCACCCAGGCCACCCAGGAGCGGGTGATCCTTCAGGCCGACCCCAGGACCACCTCCTCGCCGACCGACCTGCGGAATCTCTATCTCACCGCCGGCAACGGCGCGCCGACGCCGCTTTCGGCCGTCGCCACCGTGACCGAAAAGCTGGCGCCCCTGCAGGTCAACCACGTCGCCCAGTTCCCGGCCGCCAACATCTCGTTCGACACGGCGCCGGGGGTTGCGCTTGGCGCGGCGGTCTCCGCCATCCAGCACGACGAGAAGGACGTGGGCGTGCCGGCCAGCATCACCACCGCCTTCCTCGGCGCGGCCAACGCCTACAAGGCCTCGCTGAGCAACGAGCTGTGGCTGATCCTGGCGGCGATCGTCACCGTCTACATCGTGCTTGGCGTGCTCTACGAGAGCTACATCCACCCGATCACCATCCTCTCCACCCTGCCCTCGGCCGGCGTCGGGGCGCTCGTCGCCCTGATGCTCGCCGGGCAGTCGCTGGGCGTCATCGGCATCATCGGCATCATCCTCCTGATCGGCATCGTGAAGAAGAACGCCATCATGATGATCGACTTCGCCCTCGACGCCGAGCGCAACGAAGGCAAGTCGCCGCGCGAGGCCATCCACCAGGCCGCCCTGCTGCGCTTCCGGCCAATCATCATGACCACCCTCGCCGCGCTCTTCGCCGCCCTGCCGCTGATGCTGGGCTGGGGCGTCGGCTCGGAGCTGCGCCACCCGCTCGGCGTCAGCATCGTCGGCGGCCTGATCGTCAGTCAGGCCCTGACTCTCTTCACCACCCCGGTGATCTACCTCGAGTTCGACCGTCTGGCCCGACGCTTCGGCCCGCGGCGTAACCAACCGGCGCCGGCGACATGAACGTCTCGGCCGTCTTCATCCGCCGGCCGATCGCCACGGTCCTTCTGACCTGCGGCATCGCCCTGGCCGGTGCGGCGGCCTTCTTCCTGCTGCCGGTCTCGCCCCTGCCGCAGGTGGACCTGCCGACCATCTCGGTCAGCGCCAACCTCCCGGGCGGCAGCCCTGAGATCATGGCCACCGACGTCGCCTCTCCCCTGGAGAAGCATCTCGGCGTCATTTCCGACGTCAGCGAGATGACCTCGTCCAGTCGGACCAGCCAGACCAACATCACTCTGCAGTTCGACCTCAGCCGCAACATCGACGGCGCGGCGCGGGACGTCGAGGCGGCGATCAACGCCGCCCGGGTCGACCTGCCGGCGACGCTCCACGCCAATCCGACCTACCGCAAACAGAACCCGGCCGATCAGCCGATCATGATCGTAGCGCTGACGTCGAAGACACGCACCCCCGGGCAAATCTACGACGCCGCTTCCAACATCCTCGAGCAGCAGATCAGCCAGGTGAAGGGGGTCGGCGAGGTCGACATCGGCGGCTCGTCCCTGCCGGCGGTGCGCGTGGAGCTCAACCCGCTGGCGCTGTCGCGCTACGGCATCGGCCTCGAGGACGTCCGCGCCGCGATCTCGTCGTCCAACTCCAATCAGCCCAAGGGCATCGTCCAGGACGCCAACACCAAGCTACAGATCTACACCAACGACAGCGGTCTTTCGGCCGCCGACTACAAGCCGGTGGTGGTCGCCTGGCGCAACGGCGCGGCCGTGCGACTCTCCGATGTCGCCAACGTCATCGACAGCGTCACCGACGTGCACAATTTCGGCCTGTTCAACGGCAAGCCGGCCGTTGTCGCCGTAATCAGACGCACGCCCGGCGCCAACATCATCACCACGGTCGATAGCGTGAAGGCGCTCATGCCGGTGCTGCGCCAGGCTCTGCCGCCCGACATCGACATGCAGGTCGCCGCCGACCGCACCATCACGATCCGCTCCTCGTTGGCCGACGTGGAGCGGACGGTGATCATCGCCATCATCCTGGTGGTGGCCGTGACGGCCTTCTTCCTGCGCAACGGCCGCGGCGTGCTGATCCCAAGCGTGGCCGTGACCACCTCGCTGCTGGGCGCGCTCGGCGTGATGTATCTGGCCGGCTTTTCGCTCGACAACCTCTCGTTGATGGCGCTGACCGTCTCCACGGGTTTCGTGGTCGACGACGCCATCGTGGTCATGGAGAACATCACCCGCCACGTGGAAGCGGGCATGAACCGCTTCGAGGCGGCGCTGCTGGGCGCCCGGGAGGTGGGGTTCACCGTCTTCTCGATCAGCATCTCGCTGGTCGCCGTGTTTCTGCCGATCCTGTTGATGGGCGGCATCGTCGGGCGCCTGTTCCGTGAATTCGCCCTCACCCTCTCGGCGGCGGTGCTGGTCTCGCTGGTGATCTCGCTGACCACCACGCCGATGATGTGCGCCTTTCTCGTCGACAAGCCGGACGAGACCAAGAAGCCTGGGCGCCTGGCGCGCTTCTCGGAAGGCTCGTTTCGCTGGATGGAGCGGACTTACGAGAAGGCGCTCGACTGGGCGCTCGACTCCGGCCCGGTGATGGTGGTCGTGCTGGTGCTGTGCATCGTGCTGAGCGGCTATCTGTTTGTCGTGGCGCCCAAGGGATTCTTCCCCCAGCAGGACACCGGCCAGATGTTTGGCGGCCTGCAGTCCGACCAGTCGAGCTCCTTCGCCATCACCAGCCAGCGGCTGCGCCAGCTGGTGGGCATCGTCGGCCATGATCCATCGATGCAGAATGTGGTCACATTCCAGGGCAGCAACGCCAGCGGCGGCTTCCTGTTCGCCGTGCTCAAGCCCCGCGACCAGCGAAAGGGCGGCGTGACCGCCGTGGTGGCGCGCCTCCGACCCAAACTCGCCCGTGTCGTCGGAGCCGCCCTGTTCCTCAACCCCGTGCAGGACCTGCAAGTGGGCGGTCGCCAGAGCAACGCCACTTATCAATATACCCTCCAGGCGGAGAATCTCACCGAGCTTCGTCAGTGGGCGTCCAAGCTCGCCGAGGCCCTGAAGCTCAATCCGATCCTGACCGACGTGAACACCGACCAGGAGGATCACGCCCTCCAGAGCTATGTCACCATCGACCGCGACAAGTCCGCCCGGCTCGGCCTCACCGACACCCAGGTCGACAACACGCTCTACGACGCCTTCGGCCAGCGGCAAGTGTCGGTGATCTACAAGGACACCAACCAGTATCGCATCGTGATGGAGGCCGATCCCAAATACACCCAGGATCCCACGACCCTGCAGCAGCTCTACGTCAGCAACGGCACGGCGGCCTCGGGTGTCTCGACCTCGGCGGCGCCCACCAGCGCCGTCGGGCTCGCCACGGCGGCCCTGACCACGCCCGCGACAACCGCGGCGGCGGCCTATGCGCCGGTGACGGCGACGCCGGCGCGGCAAACGATCTCGACACTGGCGGCGTCGGCCACCAACTCGACGTGGGCCCAGAACGCGGCGCCCTCCTCGTTCTCGACCGCGCTGTCGCTGCTCCAGGCCAATCAGGCCGCGGCGGCCTCCAGTTCCACGACGACAACGTCGACGACGGGTCTGGCGTCAACCGCCAACCCCAATGCGCCCGGCACGGCCAACACCGCCGGGCAGCCGGGCGCGGTCGCCGGCGGCGGCGGGGCGGGCGCGGCGATCGCCGTCGGCAAGACCGCCGTCTCGGGTCCAACGGCGCCGGCCGGCCACGCCGCGTCACAGGGCGTGGCCGTGAGCTCGACGCCCGAGACCATCGTGCCACTCTCCGCCTTCGCCAGTTGGGCGGACGGATCGACGCCCAATTCCGTCAACCACCAGGACACATCGCCGGCGACAACCATCTCGTTCAACATGGCGCCGGGCAAATCGCTCAGCGACGCCACCAAGGCGATCGCTCGCGCCGAGGCTCAGATCCACATGCCGGCCACGGTGCACGGCAGCTTCCAGGGCACGGCCAAGGTCTTCCAGCAGTCGACCGCCAGCGAGCCGCTTCTCGTCCTGGCCGCTCTGGTGGCGATCTACCTAGTCCTGGGGATCCTATATGAGAGCTACATCCACCCCCTGACGGTGCTCTCCACGCTGCCGTCGGCCGGCGTCGGGGCCCTCGTCGCCTCGATCATCTTTCATCAGGAGCTGACCATCATCTCGCTGATCGGGATCATCCTGCTGATCGGCATCGTGAAGAAGAACGCCATCATGATGATCGACTTCGCCATCGCCGCCGAGCGCGAGCACGGCCTGGAGCCGCACGCCGCTATTCGCCAAGCGGCGATCACCCGCTTCCGGCCGATCATGATGACCACCTTCGCCGCCATCCTCGGCGCCGCGCCGCTGGCGATCGGCTGGGGCGAGGGCGCGGAACTCCGCCAACCGCTCGGGGTGACGATCATCGGCGGCCTGCTGGTCAGCCAGCTGATCACCCTGCTGACCACACCGGTGATTTACCTCTACCTCGACCGACTGTCCCTCCGTCACCGGCCCCGGCGCCGCCTCTCCGGCGCTCCTGCCCCCGCGTACTGAAGAGCCGTCCGATGACCAGAACCCGCACCCTGACCCTCTCCGCCCTCCTGCTCGCCGGCGTCGGCGGCTGCATGGTCGGTCCCAACTACAAGCGTCCTGCGACGCCGACGCCGCCGGCCTACAAGGAAGCTGACGGCTGGGCGCCCGCTCAACCGTCGGACGCCGCCGACCGCAAGGACTGGTGGAAGGCGTTCGGCGATCCCACGCTCGACGACCTAGAATCCAAGGTCGAAACCTCCAACCAGACCCTGGCCGCGGCCGAGGCAGCCTACCGGGAGGCCCACGCCCTGGTGGCGCAGGATCGGGCCGCCCTCTTCCCGACCGTCAGCCTCGGCGCCAGCGTCACACAATCGGGCGGCGGCAGCGCATCGACCGGCGGCGGCGCCACGCACACGATCTATGAGCCGACGCTCGGCGCCACGTGGGCGCCGGACCTGTGGGGCGCGGTGAGGCGCCAGGTCAACAACGCCAAAGCCTCCGCCCAGGCCAGCGCCGCCCTGGTCGCCAACGCGCGCCTGTCGGCCGAGACCGAACTGGCCGACGACTACATCAACCTGCGCGAACTCGACGAACAAAAGCGCCTCTACGACGCCACCGTGGCCGCCTTCGCCCGGACGCTGGCGATCACCAAAAACAAGTACGCCGTCGGCAACGCCGCCCGCAGCGACGTGCTGACGGCGCAGACCCAGCTCGAGAGCGCCAAGGTCACGGACGCCGATGTGGATCGTCAGCGGGCGCTGATGGAGCACGCCATCGCCATCCTGATCGGCGAACCGCCGGCGTCACTGACCCTGGCGTCCGGACCGTGGAGCCTCAGCCTGCCGGAGATTCCGGCCACGTTGCCCTCGACGCTGCTGCAACGCCGGCCTGACGTCGCCAACGCCGAACGCAGCGCCGCCGCCGCTAACGAGCTGATCGGCGTCGCCGTCGCCGCCTACTACCCCACACTCGACCTATCGGCCGACGCCGGCTTCGCCTCGAACGCGCTCTCCAATCTGTTCAACGCCTCCCACAGCTTCTGGTCTCTTGGCGCGAGTGCGAGCGAGACGATCTTCGACGCTGGCGCTCGTCACGCCAAGGTGCAGGGCGCGCGCGCCGCGTTCGACGAGGCGGTGGCTAATTATCGCCAGACCGTGCTCACCGCCTTCCAACAGGTTGAGGACAACCTGACCGCCCAACGTGTCTATGGAACCGAGGAGCCCCTGGCGAAAGCGGCATCTGACGACGCCAACGCCAACGTCACCATCACCATCAATGAGTATCGCGCCGGCACGGTGGACTTCACCACCGTCGCCACCGCACAAGCGACCGCGCTGCAGGATCAGAACACTCTGGTCCAGCTGCAGGCCAGCCGACTGGCCACCGCGGTCACCTTGATCGAGGCGCTTGGCGGCGGCTGGACGACTAAGGATCTCCCGAAGAGCTGACCGCCGGACTCGCATTTTTGTGGAAGGCGGCCTCGGCGCCTAGATGAGTCTAAAGGAGACTCCCATGAGCCTTAATGTGACGGGCAAGACGGCCGACGCCCACTGGCGCACCGAGATCGACGCCGCCGGCCACACGCTCGTCGCTGACGAGCCGGCCTCGCTTGGCGGCGCCGACGCCGGCCCCGAGCCGTTCGCCCTGGTGCTGGCGGGACTGGCGGCCTGCACTGTGACGACCCTGCGCATGTACGCCGAGCACAAGGGTTGGGATGGTGTGCAGGCGAGCGTCACCCTGCAGCTTGACAAGGGCGAAGGCGACCGACGCTCGATCAGGCGTAAGGTGTCCGTGGCAGGCGCGCCGGACGAGGCGGCGCTGACGCGTCTGCGCGACATTGTCGAGCGCACCCCGGTGACCCTGGCTCTCAAGGCCGGGTTCGACATCCTCACGCACCTGGAGACGGCGCGCGACGCGGACGACGCCCGACTCGACGAGGCGCTCGAAGAGACCTTCCCAGCCAGCGATCCCATCGCGCCCTGAGGTGGCTCACGGCGCCTCGACGCTACAGGTTGCGGTCGACCCTTCGCCTGTGGACCGGGCGCTCTGCAGCTTGACCCCGTCGACGACGATCTCGCAGGCGACGCCGCCGCGCGGACCCATGGCTTGCGCCTGGATCAACAACAGCGAGTGCGAGACGGCCAGGAACGGCAGGACAAAGGGCGGCTTGACCAGGCGCTGCTCGGTCTCGCCGTAGGCGTTCGTCGAAGTGATATCGACCGCGTTGGCGGGGCTAGTGACGATATAGGTCACGTGACGCTTCATCGGATCGCAGGCGGCGAGCAGCGCCAGACTGGCGAAGACGGCCAACCGCTTAACGGACAAGACGAATCATTCCCGTCCCCCGACTCGGCGGCGCTTAAATCGGCCTGGAGACCCTCAAACCGTCAAGCAGAGTTTGAAACGCCGCCGCATGCGCCAGGCCGACGGTGCGCGGGTCCGTGCTCGAGGCGCAGGCCGCGGCCGCCTCACTCGCCGCGCCCAGCAGCAGCCGGCCAAGGGGCTCGACAGGCTGCGCCGGGAGCAAGCCTTGTTCGATCGCGGCGGTCAGTCCGGCTGGGATCATGCGACCGAAGTGTTCCGCATCGATTTCTCGCCATCGCTGCCAGCCGAGCACCGCCGGGCCGTCGATCAGCATGATCTGCCGGTAGGGCGAACCCGAGCAGATCTCGAAATAGGCCCGCGTGCCCACCACCATGGCGTCAAGCGCGTCCCTGGCTCCTGCCCCGCTGCGCACCACCTCCGTCACCAGCTGCGCCGACACCTGTTCGAACACCGCCTCGAACAGATCCTCCTTGGCAGTAAAGTGATGATAGACGGCCCCCTTCGCCACGCTGGCCGCGCGCGCGATGTCGTCCATGGTGGCTCCGCCGAAGCCCTGGTCGGCGAACAGCTGGCGGGCGGCTTCCACGATCGCATTGCGCGTGAGTTGGCTCCGTTCGGCCTGGCGCATGCTTTCTCCATTGATTTACCGACTCTCAGTCGGTAATAACCGACTTCAGGTCGGTTTATATCGCCCCGCATCGAACACCGCCAGGAGCCCTCAGCCATGCCAAGTCCCCACCGCATCCAGTCGTTTGTCGATACGGTCACATCCGGCGACTACGTCGGCGCCATCGAGCGTTTCTACACGCCGGCCGCCTCCATGCGCGAGAACATGGCCCCGCCCCGGGTCGGCCGGGACAGCCTGGTGGCCTGGGAGCGCGGCGTCATGGGCGCATTCGAGTCGATCGAGGCGGAATTGGTCGCTCCGCCGACGATCGCCGGCGACCATGTGGCGGTGCATTGGCGTTTCAGGTTCGCCCCGGCCGCCGGCCCGACGCGCGTGCTCGAGGAGATCGCCTGGCAGCGCTGGAATGGCGACTTCATCGCTGAGGAGCAATTCTTCTACGACCCGTCGCAGATCGCGGCTTAAGCGCTGGAACGAGCGGCAAGAATCGAAGTCGCGGCGCTCAGCCGCTGAATAGCTAGTGCGTCGCCGGAGCAGCGCGAGCGCATGTCTACCTTGGCCCTATGTTCAGTCTCCGCGGTTCCGGATCAAGGGTCGCTCTCGGGCGTTAGCCCGATGGCCTAGGTCGGCTCGATCTGTCTGGCTGAGGGAACATCGTGCCCAATTTGGCGGCCTTTTCGGGCGACCCGAGCCCCCACGAGCCGCAGCCTGGTTGCGACGCCGACAGGTCCGAACCCACGCCCGAGCACATAGAGCAAACGGTCCAGGCGATCGCCCGACTGCACGCGGCTCACCATCTGCGCGCGACGCCGTTGCAGCGCGTTGTAGATCGGATGACGGCCATCGTCGCCAGTCCCGTCTTCATCGGCGGCGTCACCCTGGCCGTCCTGGCCTGGATCGGCCTGAACCTGGCGCTTCAGCTAGCGACCGGATGGCGGATCGACCCGCCCGGCTTTCCGCGCCTGCAGGGTCTCGGCGAACTGGCGGCGATCTACATCACGGCCCTGGTCTTGATGAGCCAGCGCCGCACGGACGAGCTTTCCGACCTGCGCGAGCAGCTGAGCCTCGAGCTGGCGATCATGACCGAGCAAAAGGTCGCCAAGTTGATCGCCCTCAGCGAGGAGATGCGGCGGGACAACCCGCAAGTCGCCGACCGCGTCGATCAGCAGGCCGAGGCCATGGCCAAGCCGGCCGATCCTCAGGCGGTGCTCGAGGCGTTCAAGGAAACCCACGAGGGGATGCTGGCCGAGCCTGTCGAAGGCGATGAATAATCTCGCCTCGACGGTGCTCAGTGACGCCGGGCTGCGGAACAATGTTCCAAAGCGTACGTTTGGGTTGAATGGGTAGCTGGACCATTGGTCCCGAAAATACCATCGGCGATCCGCGGATTTAATCCGACGTGGTCGGCCCATAAGCCGCTGTCATTTAAGTGTTTGAGAGAAGATTCCATGCCTCGCGACGCGCTGTCACGCCAAACATCTAATCGGATTCTCGCGGATCTCTCACAGTCTGATTTCGATTTGTTGGAGCCCGATTTGCAGGTGCTCGAGCTGCCGGTCCGCAAACGGCTGGAAATCCGCCACAGGCCGATCGACTACGTCTATTTCATCGAGAGCGGTCTAGCCTCCGTGGTCGCCAATGGGATGGGCGAACGTAGCGTCGAAGCCGGCATCGTCGGGCGTGAAGGCGTGACCGGGCTTGCGGTGATCATGGGTACGGACCGTTCACCGCTCGAGACCTTCATGCAGTTTGGCGGCAGCGGCCAACGCCTCGCGGCCGCCAAGCTGAAGGCGTGCATGGAGGCGAGCGTCACGCTTCGTCGCACGCTGCTCAACTACGGCCACGCCTTCTACATTCAGACGGCGTACACGGTCCTGGCGAACGCCCGCAGCAAGCTCGAGGACCGACTGTCACGCTGGCTGCTGATGGCGCACGATCGGGTAGACGGCGACAAACTGACCCTGACCCACGAGTTTCTCGCGATCATGCTGGGTGTCCGCCGACCCGGCGTCACGATCGCGCTCAAGTTCCTGGAGGTCCGCGGTCTCATACAGACCAGCCGTGGCGTCATCTCCATCGTCGATCGCAAGGGGCTCGAGGAGAGCGCCAACGGCGCCTATGGGACGGCCGAGGCCGAACTTCAGCGCCTGTCTGCCTGACCGGACACGGCTCTGTACGATTTTGAACCGAGTCCATTGTTGACGGCCTAGGGGGTCCCCTTCACGTTCCGGCCCCGGACCGGTTCAGTCCGTGGATGCTTGCCATGGATGTTACGACAAAACGTGCGCAGCTTCGCGGTGGGCCAATCGAGCAAACGAGTGCGATCCTCCAAACCATGAGCGGGACGAAGTTTCGCGACGATAGCCCGGAGCGCCGGGCGCTCGATGCTCTCGCCGCCGCCGTCTATCTCACCGACGCCGAAGGAAAGATCACCTACTACAACGATGCGGCCGCCGCCTTGTGGGGACACCGGCCGGAGTTGGGCCGCACCTATTGGTGCGGATCGTGGAAGCTGCGCTGGCCCGACGGCCGCCCCCTCCCCCATGATCAGAGTCCGACGGCAGTCGCGCTCAAGGAGCGGCGGCCCGTCCTCGGACAGGAGGCGATCGCCGAGCGCCCTGACGGGACACTAGCGCCGATCATCGCCTACCCGACGCCTATTTTCGATGAGTCCGGCCAGTTGACCGGCGCCGTCTGCATGCTGATCGATATCAGTGATCGGCGAGATGCCGACCGCGCGGCGCAGCAGTTCAAGTCGCTCGTCGAGTCCGCCGAAGACGCCATCCTGTCGAAGGATCTCGATGGCGTCATCACCAGCTGGAACAAGGGCGCCGAACGGCTCTTCGGCTATGCGGCCGACGAGGTTATCGGCAAGTCCGTCACCATCCTGATCCCTGAGGACAGGCTCGACGAAGAGCCTGAGATATTAAGCCGCATCCGTCGCGGCGAGCGCGTCGAGCACTACGAAACGGTCCGTCTACGCAAGGATGGAAGTCACATCCATATCGGACTTACCGTCTCACCCATTCGCAACGCGGCGCAGCAGATCGTCGGCGCCTCCAAGGTGGCTCGGGATATCAGCGAGCGCCGCCAAGCCCTCGAGCAACAGCGGCTGCTGCTCCGTGAGATGGATCACCGGATCAAGAATCTGTTCACCCTGGCTGGCAGCATCGTGTCTCTCAGCGCCAGGGGGGCGGACACGACCAGCGAATTGGCGTCGGCCGTACAGGCCCGACTGGCGGCGCTGGCAAGGGCCCATGTGCTGACCCTGCCGGTGATCTCCGGAGCCGAGCCTCCGGCGGGGTCGGCCACGACGCTACACACCCTGATCCGGGCGATTGCCGCGCCGTATGAGGACGAACAATCCGACGGTAGCCCGCGCTTCGTGATCACTGGTCCAGATGTGCCGGTCGTCGCCCGCTCCCTGGCCAGTCTGGCGTTGCTGCTGCACGAGTTCGCCACGAACGCCGCAAAATATGGCGCGCTTTCAACGCCCGGAGGACGGGTCGAGATCGCGTGTCGGGACGATTCTGAGACCTTTCATGTGACTTGGTCGGAAAGCGGCGGCCCGTCTGTTCGCGCTCCGGAGAGCGAAGGCTTCGGCAGCCTGCTCGGCCGCCTGACCGTCAAGGGCCAGTTAGACGGGGAAATCTCCCGCGACTGGCGGCCAGAGGGCCTAGTCATCCAACTTACGGTCAACCCCGAGCGCCTGACCAAATAAGCGAAGCGGGCTTTCCCACGGCGCCCAAGGCGCTCCAACTCAAACAGCTGGGCCCCGCCGAACCCTCCGCCCGCTGGCGGCGTTATCCAAGCACGAGAGGAGATCGCCATGCCCGCCAAGTCAGCCGCCCAGCAAAAGGCCGCCGGCGCCGCCTTGTCCGCCAAACGCGGCGAAATGCCGAAGAGCAAGCTCAAGGGCGCATCTAAACAAATGGAGAAGTCGATGAGCAAGGGCCAGCTGGAAGACCTCGCCCATACCAAGCGCAGGGGAAAGCCGGACCACGTCGCCAAATAGAGCGTGCGAAGAACAACGCTGTCCGAGCCGGAACCTTATGACTGG
>JBEKQJ010000077.1:0-11510 GCA_049519835.1 Caulobacteraceae bacterium
CTCCATACTCCGCTCATCCCGTGAGAGGCGCAGCGAAGCGGAGCCGCGACGCGGGAGCCAGGGGCCGCGACGACGACCAGAAAATGTCTGGGTCCCGGCCTTCGCCTGGATGAGCGGATTAGGGTGGTCTCCTGGTTTGACGACGCGTCGCCTTGACCTGACGCGAATCGGAGTCTGGCGCCGGCGGCGCAGGGAGGGTAGGTTTTGCCGCCGCACCCCCCAACGGCATAGACGCGAGGCTCCCGCATGTTCAACAAGCCGCAAACGCCCTCCGCCACGCCGCCGGCGAACGCGCCAAGCTTTGATGGACCAGTCCACACCCCGGCCTCCGCCCCCGCTGGCGGAAAGAAAGGCGTGTCGATGATCGGCTCCGATCTCAAACTGGAAGGCAGCATCACCGGCGGCAGCGAGGTGCAGATCGACGGCCAGGTGGCCGGCGACGTGCGCGTCGAGCGCGTGCTGATCGGCGAGGGCGGCCTAGTGGACGGCGGCGTCTTCGCCGAGGCCGTGGAAGTGCGCGGCCGCGTCTCCGGCTCCATCACCGCCAAGCAGGTTCGTCTCCACGGCGCCGCGCACGTCGAAGGCGACATCACCCACGAGCAGCTGTCGATCGAGAATGGCGCCTTCTTCCAGGGCCGCTCGTTGAGGCTGCAGCGTCCGGCCGCGCCGGCCCAGATCACCCCGCCCAAGCCGCGGGTGGTGGAAGAGCCGACCGAGATCAAAGCGTCAGCCTAGGAGCGGGTGAACACCGGCGGCTTTCGCTCCGCGAAGGCCTTTACCGCCGTCCTGTGATCCTGGCTGTTCACCAGCGTGGGCAGCTCGGCGGCGGCTGCAGCGGCAGAATCCCGCGGCGTCAGGTCGAGCGCCTGTGCGATCACGCGCTTGCTGGCTTCCACCGAGAGCGGTGCGCGGCTGGCGATACGGGCGGCAAGGTCGAGCGCGGCGGATAGCAACGCCTCGCGAGGATGGACCTCGGTGACGAGGCCCCACTCGAGCGCTTGAGCAGCGGTGACGGGTCGACCCGTGAAGATCATGGTCGATGCCGCGCCCTTCCCGATCAGCCGCGGCAGTCGATAGACCGAGGCCATCAGGCCGACGTTGACCCCGGCCGCCACGAACGTCGCGCTCTCGGCGGCGAGGCGGATGTCGCAGCAGAGGGCCAGCTCCAGGCCGCCACCGACCGCATGGCCGTTGACGGCGCCGATCACCGGCGCCCGCTGGCGCTCGACGCGGTCGAGCAGGCGGCCGAACTGGCCCAAGTTGGCCATGGCGTCCTGGCGCTCCATGGCGCCCTCCTCGCGCAGGTTGTCACCGGCGCAGAAGGCGCTCCCACGCCCGGTGAGGACGACGGCGCGGACCGAGAGATCGGCCTCGGCCTGGTCGAGTTTGGCGAGCAGCAGGGCCCGCGTCGCCGCACCCAGGACGTTGGCAGGTGGGTTGTCGATCTCGAGCAGTAGGACGCCCTCGCTTGGGCGACTGGCATGGATCTGGCCGCTCACGACGCCACCTCCACGCCGCGGATGACACCATCCGCCGCAAGCCGGTCGACAGCGACGGCGTCGATGCCAGCTTCCACCAACACCTCGTGCGTGTGCTCGCCGACCGCCGCCACGCCCCGCGCCAGGCCGACGGGCGTACGTGAAAGATTCAACGGCGCGCGGGCGAACGGGCGGCCCTCCACCTCGGCGAGGACGCCGCGGGAGATGACCTGCGGGTCGGCCAGGGCCTCGGAGATGTTGTTGATCGGGCCGCAAGGGACGCCCCGGGCGGTGATCTTCGCCACCCAGTTGGCCGTCACGTCGACGGCAAGGATCGCCTCCAGGCGCGCCTGCAGGGCGTCGCGGTTCTTCAACCGGGACCGGGGCTCGGCGAAGTCGGGCTCGTCGGCCAGCGCCGGCTCTCCCAGCGCCTCGCAAAACCGCTTCCAGAGGCTCTGGTTGTTGACGCCGACGACCATGAAGCCATCGCCGGTCCTGTAGGCCTCGTAGGGTGAGGTGAGCCGATGCCGCGAGCCCGACTTCTGGGCGATCGCGCCGGTGGCGAGATAAGTCCCCGTCTCCCAGATCGTGAAAGCGAAGGCCGTCTCGAGAAGCGATGTCTCGACGTACTGGCCTTCGCCAGTCGCGTTGCGGTGGTTGAGCGCCGCCAGCACGCCAAGCGCCGCGAACGTGCCGGCGTTGAGGTCGGAGACCGGGACACCGCAGGCCACCGGCCGTTCGGCGGCCGGATCGCCGGTGACGCTCATCAGGCCGCTCATCGCCTGGGCGACGAGATCCAGGCCGCCGCGCTCCCGATAGGGACCGGTCTGGCCGAACCCCGAAATCGAAGCGTAGACCAGCCGCGCATTGCGGGCGGCAAGCGTCTCATAGTCGAGGCCGGATTTGGCCAGGGCGCCCGGCCGGTAGTTCTCGACGAAGACATCGGCCGTGTCGGCCAGATTGCGCATCGTCTCGGCGCCGGCAGGCGAGGCGATATCGATGGCGATCGCCCGCTTGTTGCGATTGACGTAGTCGAAGGGCCTGAAGCGGCTGCCGGGCGCACGCATGAGTTCCCCGCCGAGCGGCTCGATCTTGATGACGTCGGCGCCGAGGTCGGCCAGGAGCAGCGAGCACCAAGCCCCCGCCAGGACATGGGTGCAGTCGATGACTTTCAGCCCGTGGAGCGCGCCTGCCATGACGTATGTTCCGTATTGTGGCACATATTGTTCCGTAATATGAAACGTATTCCTGAGCGCCCACGGAGGTCAAGGCGGGATGGAGAGCGTGAAGACAGCCCTGCGCGTGCTCGAACTGATCGGCGAGGTTGGCCAGGCCGGGGTCAGCGACCTTGCCCGCGCCACGGGCGAGCCCAAGTCCACCGTGCAGCGCAACCTCATCACCTTGCACGAAGCCGGCTGGATCCGTCCGGTGGAAGGCGGCAAGCGGCGGCGATGGACGCTGTCGCCGCGCGTGCTCCTGCTGGCCCGCCGGCTGCAGCCGGTGGAGCGGTTACGCAGCCACGCCCTCCCCGTCATGGAGCGGCTGCGCGACCACACTCAGGAGACGATCCACCTGACACTGCGCGACGGGAACCTGGTGGTCCTGATCGAGCGGTTGGACTCGCCGCGCACTCTGCGCACGGTGAGGCAGCTCGGCGACGCCGCCCCGCTCCACATGAATTCCACCGGCAAGTCGATCCTGGCGCACCTGCCGGAGGCCGACCGGGCGGCCTACCTGACCCGGCGGCTGGGGGCGCCGACGCCCCGGACCCTGGCCGATCCCGCCGCTCTCGCCCGCGACCTCGAGCTCATCCGCCAGCGCGGCTTCGCGTTCAACGACGGAGAACTGGACCTGGAGGTGCGGGCGGTGGGCGCGCCGATCCGCCTGGGGACCGGTGAGCCGGTCGCGGCGATCTCGATCTCCTGCCCCGCCGCCCGCCTCCCCGACTCGCTGGTCGAGGCGTATGGCGCCCTTGTGCGTGACGCGGCCGCCGACATCAGCCTGCGGATGTAAGTCGCTATCCGCGCCGATAGACGCCGTTGAAGCGCACGTTCATGCCGCCGCAGCCGCTGTTGTCGCTTGCGACCAGATAGTCACCGATCAGGGCCAGCTCCACGCGGCAGTCTTCCGCTTTGCCGAACACGACGGAGGCGCCCTGCGGCCGGGCGACGCCGCTCATGTCGCCAAGGTTTGGCCCGCCCGGAAACTGCTTGGGCGACGGATTGGCGCTCGGCCAATAGGCCGATCCCGACGCCGCCAGCTCGGGGCCGCGGGCCGTCAGGCGGATATCGTTGTCGCCATCGCGCCACCGGCCGGCCCATGCGGTAGGGGGCGGCGCAGCCACGGCCGGCAGGCGGGTCAGATCGGCAGACCGCAGCCAGCCGGCGCTGCCCCCAACGCGGTTGGGAAAGAAGGCGCAGACGAAGCTTCCGCGGGCACGGCCGGTGAGCACGACATTGCCTTGGACCAGGTAGGCGCGGTCCCGACAGCGCTGGGACTCGCTCGGGCAGCCCGGATCGCTGTCCTCAATGAAGTGCGTGGAGCCAGCGGCAGCGACCTTCGCGAGGCCAAGAGAATGAATCTCGGTCTCCGGGAACGAGCCATTGCGACAGAAATCGTCGTCGCCATCCGCTTGAGCGTGGTTTGCCGCCATGACGGCCGCAAACCCGATCGCTGCGCCTGCTAGCCGGGCACAAGTGATGTCCATCTTCTAGACCGCCCGTGTCTCGACTCGCGCCCCGACGGTGAGCGTGCGGTGGACCGGACACCGCTCGGCGATCTCCATCAGGCGGACGAGTTGGTCATCGTCGAGAGGCCCCGTCAGGTTCACGCTCCGCCGGAAGAGGTCGCGCGGCGTCGCGTCGGCCTGGACCTCGTGACTGACGGCCACCTCGATCGCCGTGAGTGGCCAGGCCTTGCGGTCGGCGTAGAGCCGAACGGTCAGCGTCGTGCACTCGGCCAGGGCGGCGCAGAGCAGGTCGTAGGGCCCGGGCCCCGTCCCCGTCCCGCCCGCGGCCACTGGCTCGTCGCCGGGAAAAGTGAGACCGCCAGTGGCGATCTCGACCTTGAGGCTGCCCGGGCCGCTGTCGCGCGCACGCGATTCGTCATCCGCCATGCCAAGGCCTCCGGAACTCGGGAAATTGGATTTCGCCGGCCTCATGCTCTTCGAAGCCGAAGCGGGCGAAGCCGGCCTGCATTTCGGTGCTGAGCGGCGCCTCGACGTCGATCAGACCGCGACTCGGGTGAGGAATCACCAGGCGGCGGGCGTGAAGCTGCAGCTTGAGCGGGCCGGCGACCTCGATCGCCGCCTCGGAATTGTACTTGGGATCGCCAAGGATCGCGTGGCCGAGGGCGCGCATGTGAGCGCGCAGCTGATGGGTGCGGCCGGTGAGCGGGCGCAGCGCTACCCAGGCCGCCCGCGGACCGGCGCGGGACACCGTGGCGTAGAGCGTGACCGCCGCCTCGGCTCGCGGGTCCTTGGCGGGAACGGGGGTCACCAGTTCGCGGTCGCCGACCCCGATCTTGGCGAGCGGCTGATCGATGATCCCGGCCCCGGGCTTGGGGTTGCCGGCCACCAGCGCCCAATAGGTCTTCTCCGCACGCCGCTTGGCGAAGGCGCCCGAGAGCCGGGCGGCGGCGTTGGGGGTCTTGCCGAGCGCCAGAACGCCGGAGGTGTCGCGGTCGAGGCGGTGGCTGAGCCGCGGCCGGTCCGGCCCCTCCCCCCAGGCGGAGAGCAGCCGGTCGATGTGATGCCGCGTCTTGGTGCCGCCCTGGACGGCTAGGCCCGCCGGCTTGTTGAGGATCAGGACCTCGTCATCCTCATAGAGAGCCAGCGAGTGGGCGAATCGGATGTCGTCCCGCGACAGCCCTTCTTTGCGAGGTGGCGCGACCTCCGGCAGCGGCGGCACACGCACCACCTGCCCGGCCTCGAGCCGCGTGTCGGCCTTGATGCGCCCGCCATCGACCCGAAGTTGGCCGCTGCGGGCGAGCTTGTGGATCTGGGTCTGGCCTAGGTGCGGCCAACGCCGCCGCAACCAGCGGTCGAGGCGCACACCGTCCTCACCGACGCCGACCGTCAGGCTCTTCACGTCGCCCATGGCAGGCATATAGGCGCCGGCAAGCGTCGCCGTCATCCGCCGATGTGGTTCGCCAAGGCCTGGAAGTCGGGGGGCGGCGGGGCGTCGATGCGGCGCTCGCCGCCGGCCGGGTGGGGAAAGGCGAGCGCGGCCGCGTGCAGCATCAGTCGGCCAACCGGCGCGCCATAAAGCGCCAGGGCGCCGCCGTAGCGCGGGTCGCCGGCGATCGGCCGGCCGATCGAGGCCAGGTGAACGCGCAGCTGGTGCATGCGGCCAGTGCGCGGCGACAGCTCCACCAGGGCCGCGACGGCGTCCGCCTTCAAGGTGCGGTAGCGGGTGAAGGCCGCCTGGGCGCCCTGCGCTTCCGGCTGGACGACGCGGACATAGGCCTCGCGGCCGACATCCTGCCGCGCCAGGGCCGTCTCGATCGTCCCGGCCAGCGGCTCGGGCCCACCGGGGGCGACGACGGCGAAGTAGGTCTTCTTCACGCGCCTGGCCATCATCGCCTTGCCGAGGAAGGCGGCCGTCGGTTGGCTCTTGGCCGCGAGGATGACGCCGGAGGTGTCGCGGTCGAGGCGGTGGACGAGCCGCGGTTTTGCGCCGCTCGGCTTGGCGAAGGCGGCCATCATGTCGTCGAGCGTGGCCGCGGCGATCCTCCCGCCCTGGCTTGAGAGGCCCGAAGGCTTGGCGAAGGCGATCACCTCGGCATCCTCGAAGATCACCAGACCGCGGGCGAACTCGACCTCGGCCGCGCTAAGACGCCGCGGCTCAGCCACCCTTGGTCTTCCGCAGCGTCGCCCAGCGATCCAGGCGCTCCTTCACCCGCGCCTCAGCCCCCTCGCCCTTGGGCTGATAAAAGACGCGCCGCTCGACGGCGTCGGGGAAATAGTTCTGGCCCGAGAAGCCTTCCTCGGTCTCCGGATCATAGGCGTACCCCTTGCCGTAACCGAGCTCGCTCATCAGGCGGGTGGGGGCATTGAGGATGTGGGCCGGAGGTGTGAGCGAACCGGTCTCGCGGGCCAGAGCGGAGGCGGCGCCGAAACCCTTGTAGACGGCCACCGACTTGGGCGCGGTGGCCATGTGCACACAGGCCTGGGCAAGGGCCAGTTCGCCCTCGGGACTGCCCAGGAAGTCATAGGCATCCTTGGCGGCCACGGCGAGGAGCAGGGAGAGCGGATCGGCCTCGCCGATGTCCTCGCTGGCCATCCGCACGAGACGGCGGGCAATGAACAGGGGATCCTCGCCCCCGGCGAACATGCGCGCCAACCAGTACAGCGCCGCATCCGGGTCCGAGCCGCGCACGGACTTTTGCAGAGCGGAGATGAGGTTGTAATGCTCCTCCCGGTCCTTGTCGTAGGCAGGGCTGCGCTTTTGCAGCACCCGGCCCATCTCGGCAGGACTGAGCGGCTTGTCAGGGGCGATGTTGAACAGGGTCTCTGCGAGGCTGAGCACGTAGCGGCCATCGCCATCGGCCATGGCGGTCAGAGTCTCCCGCGCCGCCGGCTCCAGCGGCAGCGGCCGGCCCTCGAAAGCCTCGGCGCGCGCCAGCAGGGTCTCGAGATCGACGGCGCCTAGCCGGCGCAGGACGAAGACCTGACAGCGCGACAGCAGCGCGCCGTTGAGCTCGAACGAGGGGTTCTCGGTGGTGGCGCCGACCAGCGTCACCACGCCCTGCTCGACGAACGGCAGGAAACCGTCCTGCTGAGCACGATTGAAGCGGTGGATCTCGTCGACGAATAGCAGCGTCGCCTTGCCGGCGGCGCGGCGCAGGCGGGCCGCCTCGAAGGCCTTCTTGAGGTCGGCGACGCCGGAGAAGACGGCCGAAAGCTGCTGGAATTCGTAACCGGCTTCGTCGGCCAGCAGGCGAGCGATGGTGGTCTTGCCGACCCCCGGCGGCCCCCACAGGATCATCGAAGAGAGGCGGTGGGCGGCGGCCATTCGCCCGATCGGACCTTCCGCTCCCAGCAGATGATCCTGGCCGAGCACGTCGGCCAGGGCGCGCGGCCGCAACCGGTCGGCCAGCGGGGCCGGCGCCTCAGGCGCAAGTCCGGCCGCCTCGAAGAGATCGCTCATGGGGTGAGACTAGAGCAATTGGGGGCGCGAGCCACCCGTGGCGCCGCCATCTCGCCGGCGGAACGCCGGCGCTGCGCGCTAGCCGCCGTTGAACTGGGCGGTGATGGTCTGGCCGCCGCGCTCGATGACCACCTTCCACGCGGTGGCGGGCGCGCGGGTGGCGGCGGCGACGTCGCCGGTGCTGGCGATGGGTCGGTCGTTGATCTGGCGGATGAAGTCGCCGGGCCTGAGGCCGATCGACTGTGCGAAGCCCGCGTCAACCTTGGAGACCATCACGCCCTTGCCGGCGAAAGGATCGACACCGCTGTCGATGGCCGCCGCCGGCGAGAGATTGACCACCGTCGCCCCTGCGAAGGGGTTGCGGCCGGTAACGATAAGCGGCTCTGCCGCAGGCTCCCCAGGCGGGGAGTCGACGCGGGCCTCCAGGGTCTTGGCCGGGCCGCCATTGCGGCGGACGACCAGCTGGGCGCCCTCGCTCGGCTTCATCGCCCCGACCCGGAAATTGAGCGCCGCCTCGTCGTCGACCTCCTGACCGTTCACGCTGACGATCACGTCGCCTTGGGCGACGCCGGCCCTGGCCGCGGGTCCGCCCGGCCAGACCTCCGCCACCACCACACCCTGGGGCGCCGCGAGACCGAGACTGCGAGCCATTTCGCCGGTCAGGGCCTGGGCTTTGACCCCCAGCCAAGGCCGCACGACGGCGTGGCCGCCGCTCATGGCTGCATCCACCACCTGGCGGGCGGTGGCGGCCGGGATGGCGAAGCCGACGCCGGCCGAAGCCCCAGAGGCCGAGACGATGGCGGTGTTCACGCCGATCAAGTCCCCCGACATATCGACCAGCGGGCCGCCGGAATTGCCCGGGTTGATCGCGGCGTCGGTCTGGATGAAGGCGGAGAAATTGCTGACGCCGGTGTCCGAGCGGCCGAGCGCCGAGACGATCCCGTTGGTGACCGTCTGGCCGACGCCGAACGGATCGCCGATGGCCAGCACCAGATCACCGACCTGCGGCTGCTCGGCGGCGTCGATCGGGATGGTGGGCAGCTTCTCGCCCTTGGCGTCGATCTTGAGCACCGCGAGATCGGCGCGGGGATCATCGAGCAGCAGGGTCGCCGGCCACTCGCGGCGGTCGGAGGTGACGACCATGATCTCGGTGGCGCCGGCGATCACGTGGTGATTGGTAAGGATCACGCCGTCGGGGCGGACGATGGAGCCGGAGCCGAGCGACTGCACGGTGCGCGGACCGGTCGGCGCAAACATGCCCCAGAACGGATCGACCTGCTGACGCACTACCCGCTTGGAGAAAACATTGACCACGGCCGGCGCGACCTTCTTGACGACCGGCGCGAACGACTGCCGCTCGGACGCTGCGTCGGACGGGACCCGGCGGGCCTCCTGGGCGAGCGTCGGGGCCGCGCTGACCGCGGCGAGGACGAGAGTGAGGACGACGGCTCTCTGGCTCATGGGACTCTTCGGCGCGTGGTCGACAGCGAAGCTCAAATTCGCCAACGCGTTCGGCACAAAGATGGCGCCGTCAAGCGAACACCGCCGCCTTCTGGGGCGAGGCCGGCTTGGCGACCCACAATGACAGGGCGAAAGCCATGGCGAGGAGGCCGGCGGCGATGAGGATCGCCCCTCCCGAGAGGTGAACCGTGGCGTCGTGGCGAACCAGCCAGGCGAAGGTGAGGCCGAAAAGGCCGGGACCGATCATCGACGAGACGCCCTGCAGCGACTGCACCGCGCCCTGCAGCTGACCCTGGTGCTGCGGATCGATGCGCCGGCTCATCAGGCCGAGCAGGCCCGGCTGCATCAGGCCGGCCAAGGCGAAGACCGGAATGCCGAGCAGGTAGAGCCAGCCGTTGTAAGCGAAGGCGTAGATCGTGAACCCGGCCGCTCCCATCGCGGCCCCGAGCAGAACAGCGCCGCGCTCGCCGAGCCGCTTCACCACCGGCCCGACCAGGAACATCTGCACGCACATCATGCAGGCCCCCGAGGCCAGGAAGGTGAAGCCGAGGATCCCCGGACCCCAGCCATAGCGAAAGCCGGTGTAGAGCACGAAAATCGTCGGCAGAACGGTCTGCGCCAGCTGATTGAGGAAGCTGACGCTGGCCAGGCCGAGGAGCTCGCCGTGGCTCCTCAGGAACACCAGCGAGCCGACGGGGTTGGCGCGCCGCCAGGGCAGATGCTTGGCGCGCCGCTCCTCAGGCAGGGATTCGGGCAGGACGAAGAGGCCATAGAGCCCGTTGACCAGACACAGGCCCGCGGCGGCAATGAATGGCAGGCGCAGGTTCGCCTCGCCGAGCAGGCCGCCGACGCTGGGGCCGATCATGAAGCCGATACCGAAGGTCGAGGCGAGCATGCCGAAGTTGCGGGCCCGTTTCTCAGGCGGGGTGACGTCGGCGACGTAGGCGTTGGCGGTGGAAAAGCTCGAGGCGGTGACGCCATTGAGGATGCGGCCGACGAAGAGCCAGGCGAGCGTCGGGGCCAGCGCCATGAACAGGAAATCGATAAACAGGCCGAAGATCGAGATCAGCATCACCGGCCGACGGCCGAAGCGATCGGAGAGCATGCCGAGCACCGGCCCGCAGACGAACTGCATCGCGCCCCAGGTGCAGGAGAAGAGCACGTTCCAGTCCGAGGCGGCGGCGGTGTCGCCGCCGGCCATGTGCTTGATGAGGTTCGGCAGGATCGGGATCATGATCCCGAACGAGATCGAATTGAGCAGCGAGGAGGCGTAGATGAAGCCGAAGGCCGCCGCGCGCCTTGGCCGGGCTGGAGCCTCGTCGATCTCATCCACGATCATTCCGGGGTCTCCTCGCCGGCCCGCACCTTGAACGCATCGAGGAGCTCGCGCCACCACGCGCCGTGACGCTGCAAGAAGACGTGGTTGGGGAAATGGTGCTTGGCGACGTGCGCCTGGGGAATCGCCTCCCAGCCCGCGTGCTCGACGGTGACGCGGGTCTCCGACCCTACGGGTTCGAAGCGCACCTCGACCTCAGTATTCTGGTCAGGCGCGAAGGTCGCCTGCCGCCAGCCGAACACCAGCCGCGAGGGCGGCGACCAGACCCGGATCCGGCCAATCTCGAACACCTTGCCCGAAGGCAGAGTCTCCACCAAGCGGCCGCCCTCCCCTCGCTCGAAGCTGAGTACGCCCGGATCGCGAGGCGTGAAGCGAAAGAGATCGTTGGGCCGCCACCAGGCGCCGATCTCGCCCGTGAACACCTCGAAGGCGCGCTCCGGGCTTGCGGCGACCCGCAGCGCCACCACAACGCGAGAGGTCATGGCGCGCGCTCGAGGTGAGCCTTGAAAGAGGCCAGCTGGTCGCTCCAGCCCTGCTCAGCCGCCTCCAGCCAGCGGCGCAGCTCGGCCATGGGCGCCGGGCTCAAGGCATAGATGCGAAGCCGGGTGTCGAAAGCCGGATGGGCGTCCTCGACCAGGCCGCCCTCGCGCAGCGCCTTGAGTTGGCGGCTCATCAGCGACGGGCTGACGCCCAACTGCCGGGCCAAGTCGCCGGCCGAGCGGGGACCGCCCCGAAGCACATCCACCACCGCGCGGCGCCGCGGGTCGGCCAGCGCAGCCAGGGTCCGATCGAGGGATGTCAAAGCCGGTCGCGCACCGAGACGCGGCCCGCCTCGGCCATCTCCTCGTAGGTCATTTGTTTGACCGACTGGCTGAAGCCCCAGACGTGGCCCTCTGGGTCGGCGACCATGTAGTTGCGGTCGCCGTAGAATTGGTCGGCCGGCTCGCGCAGCACCGTCGCCCCGGCCGCCTTGGCGCGCGCAAAGTGTTCGTCCAGGCCCTCGTTGAAGTGGAAGCTCAGCGACTGGGTGTTGACCCCGCCGAGCGAGGCCGGGCTGCGGTGGCGCTCGTCCCACTCGAAACCGAC
>JBEKQJ010000078.1:0-13002 GCA_049519835.1 Caulobacteraceae bacterium
ACGTCGAGTTTTACCTCGGGTACACCGACATCCAGCCGGTGCTGGAAGGCAAGTACGACTGGTCCACCTGCGGTCTGTCGACCAACACCAGCAATACCCACCAGCAATACTGCGGTGGGTCGGTGACCGCCGCCGGAGCCGGCGGCGGCCTTCTCACGGTGTTGTCGGGCCCGAACACGGTCCCGCCGTCGCCCTCCTACTTCGGCCTCGGCTACGCCATCACCGGTCCAACCGCTCCCTGCACGGGCAGCGCGGGCACGTGTCTGTCGCAGTTTACAGCCGCGAACACCTACAATTTCGCGCCTCTGAACTACATCCAGCGGCCCGACATCCGTTATACCGCAGGCGAATTCTCGCACTATGAAGTCGCCCCCTGGCTCGATCTCTACTCGAGCTTCATGTTCATGGACGACCACACGGTCGCCCAGATCGCCGGCTCGGGCTCGTTCTATGGCGACAATGTCTACACCATCCCGTGTAACGACCCGCTACTGAACGCCGCCCAGGCCAACACCCTCTGCGGCCCTGAAGCGGGGGTGGCTGGAGACACCGCCAGCGCCCTCATCGGCCGCCGCGACGTGGAAGGCACCGGCCGGACGTCCGACCTGACCCACATGGACTACCGGATCGTGTTCGGGGCCAAGGGCGACCTGGGCTCGGGATGGAGCTACGACATTTCGATGCAGTATGGCCGGTCCGTGCTGACCGACATCGAAGGCGGCTACTTCCTCAACAGCAAGCTGGCGAACGCCCTCGACGTCGTACCCAACCCAGCCGGCGGGGCTCCGGTTTGCGCCTCGGTGCTCAACGGCTCCGACACCAAGTGCGTGCCTTACAACGTCTGGTCCACCGGCGGGGTAACTCAGGCGGCCCTCAACTATCTCGAAGGCACCGCCATCAACACCGGCTACACCAGTGAGCAGGTGGTCACCGGCAACGTCTCGGGCGATCTTGGCCAATACGGCATGAAGTCGCCCTGGGCGACCGACGGCCTCGGCATTTCGCTGGGCCTCGAGTACCGCCGCGAATATCTGCAGTTCACCCCGGACGAAGCCTCCGAGAGTGGCGACCTCGCTGGCTTCGGCGGTTCGCTGGCCTACACGGCGGGCTCGCAGGCCGATAAGGACGTCTTCGGCGAAATCCGCATCCCGATCGTCCAGGACATGCCGTTCTTCAAGGAACTGACCTTGGAAGGCGGCTTCCGCTATTCGGACTACACCTCCGGCGGCGGCAACTGGACCTACAAGGCGGGCGGCGACTGGCAGATCGTGCCGGATCTCCGGGTTCGAGCCTCCTATGAGCGCGCCGTTCGGGCCCCGAACGTTTCCGAGCTTTTCGGCCCGATCACTCCCGGCCTGATCGCCGGCAGCGATCCCTGCGCCGGTCAGCTGGCGGCGGTGCTCGCGGCCACCCCCGGGTGCGCCAACACGTTCTCCAAGACCCTGAACCTCCCGATCGGTTCAGCCCTCAACAGCGCCGTCGCCGGGCTCGCCGCCACGACCACGGTCCCGCAGTGCATCTCCGCCCAGTGCGGCGATCTCTCCGGCGGCAATCCAACCGCCAACACCTACTCGTTCGGCTTCGTGTTCACGCCGACCTTCTTCCGCGGGTTCACGTTCTCGCTCGACTACTTCAACATCAAGGTAAATGACGGGATCACCACCCTGCCGCTTCAGCTGGTGTTCAACCAGTGCATCGACGGCAACCAGGGGCTCTGCAACCTGATCACCCGCAACGCGGCCATCGGCTATGGCGTCTACGGGGGCAATGGCGCCGGCTTCGTCGACCTGACGGAAATCAACGCCAGCTCGATCAAGACCTCCGGCATCGACGTCAACGCCGATTACCGGGTGTCGCTGTCCTCCTGGCACCTGCCAGAATGGGGTTCGCTGGACTTCAACTTCACCGGCACCTGGGTGAATCACCTGATCACCAGCTTCCCCGGCGAAGCCTACGACTGCGCCGGCCTCTACGGGGTGACCTGCGGCACGCCGACGCCCAAGTGGCGCCACCAGTTCCGCACCACCTGGTCAACGCCTTGGAACCTGACGGTTTCGGTCAACTGGCGGTTCCTGAGCGCAACCTCGCTGGACTTCAACACCGACCAACCGGCGCTGCAGGACAAGACCTACAAGGACCTTCTGCCGACCGACGCCCATATCCCGGACTTCAGCTACTTCGACCTGTCGTTCCAGTACAAGTTCAAGAACCGCTACACGGTGCGTGGCGGCGTCAACAATATCTTCGACCGCACCCCGCCGCTGCTCGACACGAACAGCTTCGGGATCTCGGCCCCTGCCTTCGGCAACGCGAACACCTACCCGCAGGTGTTCGACCCGCTCGGCCGGGTGCTCTTCCTGGGTCTGACCGCCGACTTCTAGTCTGCGCCGACCTTCGGCCTTCTTCTTCGGGCCGGGTTCGATCCCTCGGGATCGGGCCCGGCCCGAATTCTTTGGGGCGGGCTGCTATTGCCCCGCCCAGTCTGCCTAACTAGGCTCCGCCGCCGTCCCCGACATGTCCACAGAACCCCAAACTTCGCCGCCCGCCGCCTCCACGGAGGATCGGTTGGCCGAGATTGTGGCCATCGCGCCCACCGATCTCGACGCGGCCGCGCGGCTCGCCGGCCAGGCCAAGGCCGACGGTGTACGCTCACCCGTCGTCCAGGCGACGCTCGGCCTCGCCCACAAACGCGCCGGACGGTTCGAGGAGGCGATCGCCGAATACGGTCTCGGCCTCGAGCTCGATCCGAACGACGCGGCGATGACCACCGAGGTGGGGTTCTGCCTCATGCACCTCGGTCGACGGCGCGAGGCGGCAAACGTGTTTGCCGTCGCCATGAAGCTCAACCCTGGCCTCGTCGCCGCCGTCTTCGGCTATGGCTGGGCCGCCGAAGGGCTCGGGGCGCTGGACTCCGCCGAGTCGGCCTTCCGGCGCGCCCTGCAGATCGACCCTGACCACGCCGATTCACTTGTCGGTCTTGCTGGCCTCGCGCTCCGCAAGCGCGAGTGGGAGACTGCGCGCACGCTTTCCGAACGCGCCATGGCCAATGATCCTCGCAACACCGACGCGCCGCTCAATCTGGCCCGCATCGACCTGGGCGTTGGCGAGCTCGCCGCGGCCAGGACACGCCTGACGCAGCTCTTGAACCATCCCGATCTGCCGGGCCCGGCGCGCGCCAACGCCCGCATGCACCTGGGCGACGCATTCGACGGCGAAGGCGACTACCGGGCAGCCTTTGCCGCCTATGCTGAAAGCAACGCCGAACTTCGCGCGCTCCATGCCGACCAGTTCGAACGACCCGGCATGCTTGCCGCTCCCGAGGTGGTGCGCGCCATGGCTGAAGAGTTCCGGCGCACGCCCCCTGAGGCCTGGGTCGCGCCGACCACGAGCGCCGCTGCGGGGCCGGCGCGCGGGCATGCCTTCCTCACCGGCTTTCCGCGCTCGGGGACGACCCTGCTCGAACAGGTCATCGCCACCCATCCCAACATGGCCGCGCTCGGCGAGCGGCCGGTGATGCTCGAGGCTGAGCGGGAATTCGTCTCCGGCTCGGGCGGCATCGAGCGCCTGGCCGCCACGCTCGGCCCCCTGCTCGAGCCGTTCCGGCAGTCCTATTGGCGTCGCGTGCGCGAGTTTGGCGTCAACCCCGCCGGCAAGGTGTTCGTCGACAAGCATCCTCTGGCGACCATGCGTCTGCCGTTGATGTGGAAGATGTTCCCGGACGCCAAGGTGATCTTCGCCCTGCGCGATCCCAGGGATGTGGTGCTGAGCTGCTTCCGCCGCAGCTTCAACATGAACGCCAACATGTACGAACTGACCACGCTGGAGGGCGCGGCCCGGCTCTATGATGCGGTGATGTCCGCCGGCGATATCTATCTCGAACGGTTGCCGATTGAGGTGCTGCGCATTCGCAACGAGGATGTCGTCGACGACTTTGACGGCGCCTCACGCCAGTTGTGCGACTTCCTGCGCGTCGATTGGACGCCGGATCTGCGCGATTTCGCCGCCACGCGACGCAATATCGCCACACCGAGCAGCGCCCAGGTGGCGCGTGGCCTGAGCAGCGAAGGCGTCGGGCATTGGCGGCATTACGCCTTCGCGCTCGAGCCGGTCTTACCGATTCTCCAACCCTGGATCGAGAAGTTCGGGTACCCGGCGGCGTGACCGGCCGAACCGAGCTGCTTGAAGGTGTCTTCGCCGCTGTGCGCTCGGGGGACGTCGAGCACGCCCGCAAACTCGCAGAGGCCGCGCTCGTCAAGGGTGTCGAGCACCCTGTTCTTCTGAACCTGCGCGCGCTTGGCCTGGAACAGGCCGGCAAATTCGAAGCGGCGCTGGCGGATCTGCAGCGAGCCCATGTGCTGTCGCCCAAGGACCCGACCATCCTCAATGCCTGCGGCCTCGCGCTGGCCCGTCTGAACCGGCCGGAGGAAGCCCTGGCGTGCTACGACCGGGCCATCTCCCTGGCGCCGGACTTCGGCCAGGCGTGGTTCAACCGCGGTTGGGCGCTGGAACAGATCGGCGAAACGACCAAGGCGGCCGCCGCCTACGGCAGGGCGGCCGAGATCCATCCCGAGAACGCTCAGGCCTTCGCCAATCTCGCCAAGCTCGACGCAACACGAGGCGACGTCAAAGCCACCTGGCGGCATGCGGCCCGCGCCCTCGACCTTCAGCCGGGCCTGCCGACCGCCGCGCTCGCCCTCGCCGCCGTCGAGGCGCCGGCCGAGGCCGAGCCCCGGTTGCGAGAGCTGCTGCGTCAGAGCCTGAACCCTTTCGACCGGGCCATGGCGCTTGGTGAGCTCGGCGACGTTCTCGACGCGGTCGGCAAGCCCGCCCAGGCTTTCGACGCTTACGCCGCGAGCAACGCCGCGTTCCGCGACGAGGCGCGCAGTCGGTTCGAAGCCAAGGGCCGCCAGACGGTTCCTCAGACTCTGGCTTGGCTGGTCCCGTGGGCGGAACGTCTTGACCCCGCCGGCTGGACGGTCGACGCCGAGGGGGCGGCGGGACTCGGGGGCGAACGCAGCCACGTCTTCCTCCTGGGGTTTCCGAGGTCCGGCACCACGCTCATCGAAAGCTTCCTCGGCGCCCATCCGGACGTCGTGACGCTCGAGGAGCGTGAGACCTTGCGCCCCGCCGTGCTCGATTTCATGCGGGGTCCCGTCGACATGGACCGTCTGGCGCGCGCCCGTGGCGGAGAACTTCGCCGCCTGCGCGATGCCTACTGGGCGAGTGTGCGCAGCTTCGGGATCGATCCGGCCAAACGGGTCTTCGTGGACAAGAATCCGTTCAACACCGTACGCCTGCCGCTGATCGCCAAGCTCTTTCCCCATGCGAAAATTCTGTTTGCTATGCGTGATCCGCGCGATGTGACGCTGAGCTGTTTCCGCCGCCGCTTCGCCCTCAATCCCACCACCTATGAGTTTCTCGACCTCGGCCGCGCCGCCGCCAACTATGACGCGACGATGCGGTTCGCCAGCGCGCTCGAGGGCAAGCTGGGGCTCGCCGAGCACCGCCTCGTCTATGAGGACCTGGTCAGCGACTTCGGACGCGTGGCCCGGGCGGCGTGCGAGTTCATCGGCGCCGACTGGCGCGAGGAGATGGCCGACTTCGGCGGCCGTGCCCGGCGCGGTGAAGTGGCCAGCGCCAGTTCCGCCCAGATCGCCCGCGGACTCTACAGCGACGGGGCGGGTCAATGGCGGCGCTATGAGGCGCAGCTCGCCCCCATTTTGCCAGTGCTGGATCCTTGGGTTCGGCGGTTCGGCTACGTCCAGTCGCCGCCGGTGTAATCGCCGACGGCCGCGATCAGAGCGCCCACGAGCCGGCGCTCCTCGGCTGTCAGCTCCGGCCGCCAGATGTCGAAGAGCAGCACCGCCCGCGGCTCATCGCTGTCGTTCCACGCCTCATGCTCGATGCTGTCATCGAAGATGAGGGCCCGGCCTGGCGACCAGGAGCGAGTCTCGTTGCCGACCCGCAGGCCGCACCCGTCCGGCACGACGAGCGGCAGGTGACAGATCAGTCTCGCATTCGTGTGGCCGGTGTGGGGTGGGATGCGGGTCTTCGGCCGCAGCAGCGAGAACAACACGGCCGGCGTCTGGCCGCGCGCGTCGGTCAGCGGAACCTCGGCCAATGCAGCCATTGTCGCTGGGCAGCGCTCGGCCGCTGACTCGACGACCCGGCCCTCGCGGATCAGATAGAAGGCGCTCCAGTCGGGGTTGTCGAGCAGCCGCCCATACTCGCGCCGTGGACGCGAGGCGCTGCTTTCGATGTAGGGCCGGAACGCGCCCTCCTGCTGCGCGACGGCGAGGAATTCTTCGCGGATCGCCGTGGTCCTGGCCTCCAGCGCCGCCAGCCAGGGAAACGCCTCGCGCTCATAGAACTGCCGCTGGGGGAGCTCGGGATAGAAGAAGGCGGTCGGTTCCTGGAAGTAGATTCGCCGCCGGCCGAACAGGAGGTCGAGGGCGTGAGCGAACGATCCGTCCTTGCGGGCCGCATCCCAACCGGCGGACGAGAGCGCCTGCATCAGGTGGGTTTCATACGATTGCGTGAAGCGCTCGCTCTCGCGCTGCGCCCTTCGCACCTCCGCGGCTAGTTCTGGGCGAATGTCGCGCGTGGCGGACGCAGCCAGGTAGAAGGCGTGGGCCGCTCGCCCGTCGCCGGCCCGCGCGAAATAGTCGGCCTTCATCATCAGCGCCGGCACGTGGGCCGGATCGATCGCCAGGACCTTGTCCGCCGCGCCCAGCTGCGCCGCCTCCTCGCCCAGGCCTTTGCAGGCGAGCGCCAGGCCCCACCAGGCGGACGTGTCGGCGGGGCTGCCCGCAGCCGCCGCCTCGAACAGCCGTCGCGCTGTAGCCGGATCATGGCCGCGCAGGGCGGCCTCGGCCTCGCGCTTCAGCTGTTCCGGACCTTCAACGTCGCTCATCACCCACGAGTTGTTACGTTTTGGGGGCGCGAGGCTCAAGGCGCCGACCGGATTTGTCTGGCGAAGCAGCCGTCGGCCCGCTAAGGCCCGGACATGTCGGCCAACGAGGCGCTTTCTTCGCTCAAGGACGGCGCTGACCGGGCCCTGCGCAGCGCTGACCCGCGGGCCGCGCGCGAGCTTTTTCAGCGCGCCATCGATCTGGCGCCGGCCCGCGTCGACCTGTGGATGGGCCTTGCCGCCAGCCAGAGAGCGCTAGGCGATCTTGTCGGGGCGCTGGCCGCCGCCGAAGGCGCACTTGCTCAGGAACCGCGGTTCTTTCCCGCCTTGCTGATGAAGGGGACGCTGCTCGAGGCGCTCGGCGAGCGCCGCCAGGCGGCGATGGTCTACGGCGTCGCAGCCAAGCTGGCCCCGCCGCCGGCGGCTCTAGCCGAGCCGACGCGCCGTGCGCTCGCCCACGCCGCCGAGGTCCATGACCGCTACGCGGCCGATCTGGCGGCGGAACTCAGGACGGCCGCGGACCTGGGCGGACTCGGCCCAGCGTCCGCCCGGCGGGCCGACGCTTTCGTCGAAGCCCTCGCCGGCCGGCGCCGCATCTACCAGCAGGAACCCGTTCAGTTCCATTTCCCGGGCATGACCGCCGTCGAGTTCTATGAGCGGGAGGCGTTTCCCTGGCTCGAAGCGCTGGAGGCCCATACGGAGGCCATTCGCGAAGAGCTGCTCACCGTGTGGTCGGAAGGGTCGCCCGGGCTCACCCCCTATGTCGCCTACGCACCCGGCGCGCCGCTCGACCAGTGGGCCGAACTCAACAATTCGCTCAGATGGAGCGCCTATCACTTCCTGAAGGACGGCGAGCGGGACGAGGCTCACTGCGCCGCCTGTCCCCGCACCTTGGACGCCATCGCCGTGATCGACCAGCCGCATGTTCCGGGGCGCTCGCCGGCGGCAATGTTCTCGATACTGCGTCCGCGAACCCGGATCCCGCCGCACACAGGGATCGCCAACACGCGCCTGGTGCTGCACTTGCCGCTCGTCGTACCGGAAGGGTGCGGCTTCCGGGTCGGTGGCGAGACGCGGGCCTGGCGCGAGGGCGAGGCCTGGGTGTTCGACGACACCATCGAGCATGAAGCCTGGAACGACAGTGATAAACCGCGCGCCATCCTCATCTGCGATGTCTGGAGCCCTGCCCTGTCTGATGAAGAACGCGAGATGATCGTCCGCGTCACCACGGCCATGGATCGTTTCAACGGCGGCGTCGTGGGGAGCAGCGACCTGTGAGCGCGACGGAGCGACTGGCCGAAGCGGAGGCTCTCGTCAGGGCGGGGAGAACAGGTCAGGCGGTGGCGGTTCTGCGCCAGCTCGTGGCGGAGGCGCCCGACTTGGCTGCGGCCCATGAGCTTCTCGGTTCGGCCCTGCAAAACGCCGGCGATCGCGCCGGGGCCGAAGCGGAGTTTCGCGCCGCCCTGACAGCCGACTCGTCGCGGTCGGCCGCGGCGGCTCGCCTCGCCGTCCTGCTCCTCGCCCGCCGTCTGCCGGCCGAGGCGGTCGAGGTTCTGCGGCCGCTGACGACCGATCCGAAGGCGGATGTGAGTCTGCTCACCACCTACGGCGCGGCCCTCAAGGCCCTTGAGCGACCCGAGGAGGCGGTGGAGGCTTATCGGCGCGCTTCGCTGACCGCGCCGACCGACTCCGCGGCGCGCTACAATCTCGCCAGCGCCCTTGGCAATGCGCGACGGTTTGCCGAGTCCGAGGCCGAGGTTCGCGCCGCAATGGCCATGGGCCTGCAGGCGCCGGAGGCCTGGCTGGTGCTCGGCCGCGCCCTCATTGGCGAGATGCGCTTTGACGACGCCGAGGCGGCGCTGCGCGAAGCCATCGCTCGACGGCCCGGCTATGCGGACGCCCACGCCGAACTCGCCCAGCTGATCTGGATGCGCACCGAGGATCTCGACGCGGCCGGCCGTGAGCTCGATCGCGCTTTGGCCGACTCGCCCTTCGATGTCGGCCTGGGGCTCGCCAGGGCCAAGCTGCTCGAATATGGCCGCGATCCCAAGACCGCCTATGGAAGCCTCGCCGATCTCCTGGCGATGCGAACCAGCGATGTGACGGTTCAGGTCGCCGCCGCCCTGCTCGCCCTGCAGTTCGACCCTGAGGTCGCTCTGAGCCATGCCGAGCGAGCGTTTGAACTCGACCCGGACAATGGCCCCTCTGCCGTGGCCCTGGCCCAGGCCAATCTGGCGCTCGGTCGGGCTGGACCCGCTGCGCGCATCGCCGAGGACCTCGGTCGCGCCTGGCCGCTCGACCAGTTGCCGGTGACCCTGGCGGCGACCGCATGGCGGATGATGAACGATCCGCGCTACGCCGATCTCTACGACTACGACCGCCTGGTCAGGACCTACGTGATCGATACGCCTGCCGGCTGGCCTTCGCTGGAGGCGTTCCTGGCCGATCTGGCGGTCAGCCTGCGGAGCCTGCAGCGGCTCAAGGCCCACCCGATTGGTCAGTCTTTGCGCCTTGGCGCTCAGACCGGTCAGTTTCTGGCCCTGTCAGAGGATCCGGCCATTCGCGCCTTCTTCACTGCGCTGGACGCCCCGATCCGGGCCTACATCGATGTCCTGGCCGAGCGTGATGACGTGCTGGGCCGACGGGTCAGCGATGGCTACCGGTTCGCCGGGGCCTGGTCGGTGCTGCTGCGCCCGGGCGGTCACCACGTCGACCATATCCATCCGATGGGTTGGATCTCGTCGGCCTTTCACGTCGAGTTGCCGGAGGCGGTCGCCAATGGCCACCAAGGCTGGCTCAAGTTCGGCGAACCGGGACTACCCACCAGCCCGGTGCTCGGGCCGGAGCGCTTCGTCAAGCCGCGCGCCGGCCAGCTGGTCCTGTTCCCCTCCTACATGTGGCACGGCACGGTGCCGTTCGCCGGTGATGAGGCGCGATTGACCGCGGCTTTCGACATCGTGCCGGCCTGAGGTGAAGCTATGTTCCTCGAGCTGAACGACGTGTTGACCGGTCCGGAGGTCGAGCGCCTGCGAACTCTGGCGGCGGGGGCCGGTTTCGAAGCCGGGCGGCGTTCCAATCCGCATTCGACGGTAAAGAACAACCTGCAGATCGATCACGGCGATCCAGCCTACGCTGAATCGTCGGAAGTCATGGCGCTGGCCCTGCAGCGCAGCGAGGCGTTCCGATCCTTCGCCCTTCCGCGTCTCGTCGCCCCGCCGATGCTGGCGAAGTACGCGCCCGGCATGAACTATGGCGTGCACTCGGACGCACCGGTCATGAACCTCGCCACGGGGCCGCTGCGGTCCGACCTCTCGTGCACCCTGTTCTTGGCTGATCCGACCGCTTACGAAGGCGGCGAACTCGCCGTACGGCTGGGCGGCCGCACCCTCCTCTTCAAGGGCGCGCCCGGCGCGGCGGTCGTCTATCCCTCGGACACGCTCCACGAAGTGCGCCCCGTGACCGCGGGCGAGCGCGTCGTCGGACTGACGTTCATCGAAAGCGCCGTTCGCGACCCGGCCAGACGTGAAATCCTCTATGAACTCAACGAAGTGGCCGCGCTGGAGGGCTTCAACATGAGCTGGGAGAATCGCACCCGGCTGCAGCATGCCCGCGACAACCTGATGCGGATGTGGCGCGAAGGCTGACTGCGACCCTTCGTCCGCGTGCGGACCTGACCAGCAGGGTGTATGATTCGCGCTTCTTGAGGCGGGGCCGCCAAAGATGGGCCACGACCCAGCGACGCGGAGGCGTGTGGCGAGCGCGATTGGCGCGGCGCTCTTCTCACCCGCGGCATTCGCCGCCCGTGGCCAGAACGCGGCGCTCGACCTCCGCCACGACTCGCCGAGCCGGCTGACGCGGCGCGACGCCGAAGACTACACGCCGCCCTCCGACCTCCAGATGGTCGCCGACATCTATCGTCGGATGACCCTGGCCGTGCACGTCAATGACGCTGGGCCGTTCGCCTTCGTCGTCGACACCGGAGCCAACCAGTCGGTAATCGCCCGCGAGCTTGCCGAGCAGCTGCGCCTTCCGATTGGGCCGGCCACGCCCCTGAACGGTGTGGCCGGCGTCGATCTCGCCCCCACCACGACGGCAAAACTGGACCTTGGTCGGCGGAGCACCCCAAATCAGGCCTTCTCGCTGCTGCCGCGCAACGGCATCGGCGCCGACGGCATGCTCGGCCTCGACAGCATCGGCGAGGCGGCGCTGACGATCGACTTCGTTCGCCAGGCGCTGCGCATCGAAACCGGGCGCGACAACTGGCGCGACCCCTACGCCATCGCGGTGAAAGCCACGCGGCGCGACGGCCAACTGACCCTGGTGAGAGTCTCGATCGGCAGCATTCCGCTGACCGCCTTCATCGATTCCGGGGCGCAGAGCACGATCGGCAACATGGCGCTGCGCCAACTGGCTCTCACGCGCAATCCCACCACGGCCTGGGGGCAGACGTCGATCATCAGCTCCACCGGCCAGACCATTCAGGCCGAGATCGCCGATCTCAGCGACCTGAGGGTCGGAAACCTCCGGCTGCCGATCTGGCCGGTCGCCTTCGCCGACCTCCACACCTTTCAGATGTGGAACATGACCAGTGCCCCGGCCATCCTCGTGGGGGTCGATATCCTCAGCCGCTTCCAGTCGGTGTGCCTGGACTTCTGGCGCGACGAGGTGCGCTTCGTCATGCCGGCCAACGCCTAGAGCACGCTTTCTGGCGCTCTGGGCTGGCCTGTTGCCGGACGAGGACAATCCGGCATGATGTCCAAGAGTCGGCTGGAGCGACGGGCGGCTGGAGCGGCGCTGTTCGCGGGCGGCGAGTTTGATCGGGAGCCTTGGTATGCGTGTTGTGGCGTTCCTGGCCGGCCTCGCGCTCGCAACCGGACTCGCAGGCCAGGTTTGCGCCTTTCAAGGTCAGCCGGCGCGCAGCGACCTTCTGGATGACGTCTCGAGTCAGGTCGAGGTGGCGCACTTGCGAAGCACGATCGATCGCCTGGTCGGTTTCGGCACGCGGCACACGCTCTCGGGCGCGCCGTCGGCGACCCGCGGCATCGGCCCGGCGCGGGAGTGGGTTCGCAGTCGCTTCGCCGACTTCAGCCAGCAATGCGGCGGCTGTCTCGAGGTGGAAACGCCGACCCAGACCTTTACCGGGGAGCGCCTGCCGGGTCCGACCGAGATCGTCGATGTTCTGGCCATCCAGCGCGGGACCACCGACCCCGAGCGGGTGATCGTCATCTCGGGGCACGTGGATTCTCGCGTCGGCGACGTCATGAATTCGACAAGTGACGCGCCCGGCGCCGACGACGATGGTTCGGGAACCGCCGCGGTGATCGAGGCGGCGCGCATCCTCTCGCGCCACAAATATCCGGCGACACTCGTCTTCGCGGTGCTCTCCGGCGAGGAGCAGGGGCTCTACGGCGGTCGACTATTGGCGGACTTCGCCCGCGCCCGCCATTGGCGGGTCGAAGCCGACCTGAACAACGACATCGTTGGGGGCGTGAGCGGCGCGAACGGGGTCAAGCTGAGATCGTATGTGCGGGTCTTCTCCGAGGGAACGCGCTCGGTCGAAACCCCGGAGGAGGCCGCGCGTCGGCGCTACAACGGCGGCGAGGTGGACAGTCCCTCGCGAAATCTCGCGCGTTTCATCAGCGATTTGGCGAACCGCCATTTCCGGGACTTCAAGGCCCGGATGATCTATCGCACCGACCGCTTCAGCCGCGGCGGCGATCAGGTTCCCATGCTTGCCGCCGGCTTTCCGGCGGTCCGCTTCACCGAAGCCATCGAGAACTATGACCGCGAGCATCAGGACGTTCGTGTCGAGAACGGCGTGCCCTATGGCGACACGCCGGACGGCGTCGACTTCGACTATCTGGCGAACGTCACCCGCCTGAACGCCATGACGATGGCGGCGCTGGCGATGGCGCCCGCACCGCCGCCTTCGGTCAAGATCTCAGGCGCCGTGTCCCTCGACACGACCGTGAGTTGGACGCCATCGGCCGGCGCGGCGGGGTACCGGGTCTGGTGGCGCGACACCACGGCGCCGGCCTGGACCGACAGTCGGCCGGCCCCGGCGGGTGCAACCTCGCTGATCCTGAAAAACG
>JBEKQJ010000078.1:13019-22814 GCA_049519835.1 Caulobacteraceae bacterium
GTTTCGGCCGTGTCTGCCGACGGCTTTGAGAGCCCGGTGGAATTCCCCGGCCCCGCGGGCGCGTTCGCAAGCCCAGACAGTCCCGCGGTATCCGCAGCACCGCACTGAATGCGCAGAGGGCCACCGCGCGACTATTCCGTGGAGGTCGAGGGTCCGACCAATTTAATCGCTGCCTGAGCCTCAGACAGTCTCTGGCTCATAGTTCAGGATGGGCGCCAGCCAGCGTTCGGCCTCGGCGAGAGGCCAGCCCTTGCGCCGCGCATAATCCTCAGCCTGGTCCCGCTCGATCCGCCCGACGCCGAAGTAGTGGGCCTCGGGGTGGGCGAAATAAAGCCCGCTCACGGCTGACGCCGGGGTCATGGCGAAGGATTCGGTCAGCGCGATTCCCGTCGCCGCCTCGGCGTCCAGCAGCCGGAACAGGGTCTGCTTCTCGGTGTGGTCTGGCTGGGCGGGATAGCCCGGGGCTGGACGAATCCCCTGGTAGCGCTCGGCGAGCAGCGCCTCGAGGTCGAACGGCTCGTCCGGCGCATAGCCCCAAAGCTCGGTCCGCGCCTTGCGGTGCAGCGCTTCGGCGAAGGCCTCGGCCAGCCGGTCGGCGAGCGCCGCGGCCATGATCGCCGAATAGTCGTCGCCGGCCGCCTTGAAGTTGGCGGCGATCTCCGCCTCGCCGATCCCGGCGGTGACCGCGAAGCCGCCGATCCAGTCGGCGCCGGTCGGGGCGATGAAGTCAGCCAGGGCGAGGTTGGCCCGGCCCTCCGATTTGGCCATCTGCTGGCGAAGGGTGTGCAGGCGCCCCGCCTCGCGGGTGCGCGTCTCGTCGCTCCAGACCACGATGTCGTCGCCATCGGCGTTGGCCGGCCAGAAGCCGACGACGCCGCGCGCCTCGAACCATCGCTCATCGATGATCCGCGTCAGCATGGCCTGCGCGTCCCGCCAGAGGTCTCTGGCCGCCGCGCCGACCACCTCGTCTTCGAGAATGGCCGGGAAGCGGCCGGCCAGTTCCCAGGTCTGGAAGAACGGCGTCCAGTCGATGTGGCGGGCGAGGTCGGCGAGGTCCCAGTCGAAGGCCCGCGCGCCCAGGAAGCTGGGACGCGGCGCCTGCCAGGCCTGCCAGTCGATCGCAAAGCGGGCCGCGCGCGCGGCGGCCAGCGGCGTGCGGGTCTTGGCCTGCCGGCCCCGCTCGAACTGCTCGCGCACACGCGCGTAGTCGGCCCGGGTCTCGGCTTGGAACCGTTCACGCTCGGACTTGGAGACCAGCTGCGAGACCACCCCAACCGCCCGGCTGGCGTCGAGCACATAGGTGGTCGAGCTGCGCTTGTAACCGGGCTCGATCTTGACCGCCGTGTGCGTGCGGCTGGTTGTCGCCCCGCCGATCAGCAGCGGCAGGTCCATGCCCCGCCGTTCCATCTCGCGGGCCACGAACACCATCTCGTCGAGCGAGGGCGTGATGAGGCCCGACAGGCCGACGATATCGACCCCGAGCCGCACGGCCTCGTCGAGAATGCGGTCGGCCGGGACCATGACCCCGAGGTCGAACACCTCGAAGTCATTGCACTGCAGGACGACGCCGACGATGTTCTTGCCGATGTCGTGCACGTCACCCTTGACGGTGGCGAGCAAGATCTTGCCGGCGGACTTGCGGGGCTTGCCCTCGGTCTCGGCCTCCATGAACGGCAGCAGCCACGCCACCGCCTGCTTCATCACCCGGGCCGACTTGACCACCTGGGG
Source organism: Caulobacteraceae bacterium (assembly GCA_049519835.1). Classification (GTDB taxonomy): domain Bacteria; phylum Pseudomonadota; class Alphaproteobacteria; order Caulobacterales; family Caulobacteraceae; genus Acaudatibacter. The sequence continues at coordinate 14,748 of JBEKQJ010000078.1, forward strand.
CAGGAACATCTTGCCGGCCCCGAACAGGTCGCCGACGACGTTCATGCCGTCCATCAGCGGTCCTTCGATGACGTCCAGCGTCCGGGTCGAGGCCAGGCGCGCCTCCTCGGTGTCGGCCTCGATGAACTCGCTCACCCCATGCACCAGGGCGTGGGTCAGCCGCTCGGCGACGCTCGCCTGTCGCCAGGCGAGGTCCGGCCCGCGCGCCTCGGTCTTGCCGCCCTTGAACCGGGGCGCGATCTCGACCAGCCGCTCGGTCGAGTCGGCCCGGCGGTTCATCACCGCATCCTCGACCGCCTCGCGCAGTTCGGGATCGATCTCATCGTAGACCGGCAGGTCGCCGGCGTTGACGATGCCCATGTCCATGCCGGCGGCGATGGCGTGGTAGAGGAACACGGCGTGGATCGCCCGGCGCACCGGCTCGTTGCCGCGGAAGCTGAACGAGACGTTGGAGACGCCGCCGGATATGCGCGCATGCGGCAGGGTCCGCTTGATCTCGCGGGTGGCCTCGATGAAGTCGACGCCATAGTTGGCGTGCTCCTCGATCCCGGTGGCGATGGCGAAGATGTTGGGGTCGAAGATGATGTCTTCGGCCGGAAAGCCGAGTTTCTCGGTCAGGAGACGATAGGCGCGTGTGCAGATCGCCACCTTGCGCTCACGGGTGTCGGCCTGGCCGGTCTCGTCGAAGGCCATGACCACCACCGCCGCGCCGTAGCGCAGACACCGCCGGGCGTGGTCGAAGAACACCGCCTCGCCTTCCTTGAGGCTGATCGAATTGACGATCGCCTTGCCCTGCACGCATTTCAGGCCCGCCTCGATCACCTCCCACTTCGAGGAGTCGATCATGATCGGCACGCGGGCGATGTCCGGCTCGGCGGCCAGCAGGTTGAGGAAGGTGGTCATCGCCGCGACGCTGTCCAGCAGCCCCTCGTCCATGTTGACGTCGAGCACCTGGGCGCCGGCGGCCACCTGATCGCGCGCCACCTGCAGGGCGGCCGTGTAGTCGCCCTCGCTGACCAGCTTGCGGAAGCGGGCCGAGCCGGTGACGTTGGTGCGCTCGCCGATGTTGACGAAAACCGGCCTCATGCGACGCCTCTCTCCCCCCTCTGGGGGGAGTACGGCCGACCGCGAAGCGGAGGCGCGAAGCAGCCAACGCCGGGAGGGGGGATTGTCCGCGACGACGCGCGAGACCCGAGCCCCCTCCACCGCTTCGCGGTCCCCCTCCCCCAAAGGGGGAGGAGAAGACATTCGATTGGCATCATCACGCCAGCTCGAACGCCTCGAGGCCGGAGAGCCGCATGGCCGGCGACAGGGTCGGAACCTGGCGCGGTTTCACGCCCGCCACCGCTTCGGCGATGGCGCGGACGTGCTCCGGCGTGGTGCCGCAGCAGCCGCCCAGGATATTGACGAGGCCGCTCTTGGCCCACTCGCCCAGGTGGCAGGCGGTGTGCTCCGGCTCCTCGTCGTACTCGCCGAAGGCGTTGGGCAGGCCGGCGTTCGGATAGGCCGCGACCAGCGTATCGGCGATCCGCGACAGCTCGGCGATATGCGGCCGCATCAGGTCGGCGCCCAGGGCGCAGTTGAAACCCACGGCGAACGGCCTGGCGTGACGGATCGAATGCCAGAAAGCTTCCACCGTCTGGCCGGAGAGCGTGCGGCCCGAACGGTCGGTGATGGTCCCCGAAATCCAGATCGGCAGCGGCTCCAGCCCTTCGTCTTCCAGGTCGAGAATGGCCTTGATCGCCGCCTTGGCGTTCAAGGTGTCGAACACGGTCTCGACGAGGAAGAAGTCGACTCCGCCCTGGTGCAGGGCGCGGGCCTGATCGGTATAGGCGGCGTGCACCTCGTCGAAGGTCACCTGCCGCGCGCCGGGATCGTTGACGTCCGAAGACATCGACAGCGTGCGGTTGAGCGGACCGATGGCGCCGCCGACGAACCTCGGCTTGTCCGGAGTCTTGGCCGTCCAGCGATCGGCGGATTCGCGCGCCAGGCGCGCGCCCTCGAGGTTGATCTCGGCGGCGAGGTGCGAGAGGTCGTAGTCCGCCTGGCTGATGGCCGTGGCGTTGAAGGTGTTGGTCTCGGCGATGTCGGCGCCGGCCTCGAAATAGGCTTCGTGCAGCTCGGTCACGATGTCCTGCCGGGTCAGGCAGAGGAGATCGTTGTCGCCCTTCAAGGGCGACAGGTGGCCGGCGAAGCGCTTGCCGCGGAAATCGGCTTCCGAGAGCTTGCGGCGCTGGATCATCACCCCCCAGGAGCCGTCGAGCACCAGGATCCGCTTGCGGGCCGCTTCGATGAGCGCCGCATTCTTGGCTGCGCGCGCGCTCATGGCGTCTGCTCCCGCACGCCCAGGACCCGGCAGATGGCGTAGACGAGGTCGGCCCGGTTCAGGGTGTAGAAATGAAAGTCCGTGAAACCCTCCTCCTCGAGGCGGGCGCACGTCTCCGCCGCCACCGAACCGGCGATCAGCCGCCGCGTTTCGGGGTCGTCGTCGAGGCCCTCGAAAAGCGCGGCCATCCAACCGGGGATGGCAATGCCCATAGCCCCAGACATCTTCCTTAGGCCCTTGAAGTTGCTCACCGGCATGATCCCCACCGAGATGGGGATGGTCACGCCCGCGGCGCGCACCTGATCGGCGAAGCGCAGGAAGCCGTCGACGTCGAAGAAGAACTGGGTGATCGCCCGCGTCGCCCCGGCGTCGATCTTGGCCTTGAGCACCTCGATGTCGTGCGCCGCCGAGGGGCTCTCAGGATGCACCTGGGGATAGAGTCCGACGGAGACCTCGAACGGGGCGATGGCGCGGATCGCCGACGACAACTCGGTGGCGTTGGCGTAGCCGTCGGTCCGCGGCTGGTAGGCGCCACCGATCTTGCCAGGCGGGTCGCCGCGCAAGGCCACGATGTGGCGCACCCCAGCCTTCCAGTAGTCCTCGACGATGGCGTCCACATCGGCGCGAGAAGCGTCGACGCAGGTCAGGTGGGCGGCCGGCGACAGCTTCGTCTCGGCCAGCATCCGTATCACCGTCCGGTGGGTGCGCTCCCGCGTCGAACCGCCGGCTCCATAGGTCACCGACACGAATTCGGGCGCCAGCGGCTCCAGCCGGCGGATGGCGTGCCAGAGGCTTTCCTCGGCCTCCGGCGTCCGCGGCGGGGAGAACTCGAACGAGACGTTGAGGGCGCGCGCGCCACGGCCGCCAGATCGGGCCACGGGTCCCAGCGCACTGGGGCGATGATCCACCGGAGCGTTCACGCCACCCTCCTCACCCGATTGGATGGCCGTTCGGCGCTCCACACCTTCACCGTCAGCCCGCCGCCGGCCGGCGGCGGCAGCGCGACCGCTGAAACCTCGCCGAGGCCGGCCCCCGTCAGCCAGCGTTCCATCTCCTCATCGAGGAAACCAAGGCGGCGATGGCGGTGTTCGGCGCGCAGAAACTCGAGATCGTGCGGCGCGAAGTCGACGATGATCAGGCGGCCTTCCGGGGCCACCAGACGCGCCGCCTCGGCGACCGCCGCCGCCGGTTCGCCCAGGTAGTGCAGCACCTGGTGCACGACCACGAGGTCGGCTGAGCCGTCGGCGAGACCGGTGTCGAAGATATCGCCATGCCGCAGCTCGCAACCCGCCAGGCCGGCTTCGGCGACATTGCCGCGGGCGATGTTGAGCATCTGCCGCGAAAGGTCGAGGCCGGCGCTGCGTCGCGCCCGGGCGCCCAGCAGGGTCAGCATGCGTCCGGTGCCGGCGCCCAGGTCCACCAGGCGCTCGAACGGTCCCTCCCCGGCGGCCGCCAGGATGGCGTCCTCGACGGCGCTCTCCGAGGTGTAGAGCGAGCGGATCTCGTCCCAATGCTCGGCGTTCTGGGCGAAGTAGCCCGCGGCCTGGGCGGCGCGCTCGGCGCTCACCGACTTCAGCCGCTCGAAATCGTGCCGCAGGGTCGCGTCGTCCGGAGAGATCATCGTCAGGGCCTGCTCGACCAGAGCCCGGGCCGGTTCGCGAGCGGCCAGGCGGTAGAAAACCCAGGCCCCGTCGGGAAATCGCTCCACCAGGCCGGCGTCGGCCAGGAGCTTCAGGTGGCGCGAGACCCGCGGCTGGCTCTGGCCGAGCACCCGCGAAAGCTCGAGCACCGCCAGCTCCTCGTGGGCCAGCAGCGCGAGGATACGCAGTCGGGTCGGCTCGCCCGCCGCCCGCAACGCCTCCACGACCTGATCGGAACTCAGCGCCATAAGAGATATAAGGATATCTTTATATGATGAAGTCAAGGCGCTTCGCAGCCGATAGCCGAAACGTGAGCAGCGGAAAACGCCCCGGCGACGGCGCGCCTCGAATTCCGGAAATACGCACTTGACATGTTTAGATCGAAGTTAGATATATCTACCGTCCGATATATCTCGGATAGCTTTAGAATGGAACTTATACCAATGCATCGTTTTCATCATCACCGTCATGCCTGCGGGCCTGACTGGCGCGGCCATGCCGGCCGCGAGTTCGGCTTCGCCATGGCCCGCGAGGCCATGCGCTTCGCCGAGACCCGGCGCGGCGAAGGCCGCCGGCGCGGCCGCTTCTTCGAGCAGGGCGACCTCCGTTACGTCCTGCTGCACCTGATCTCCGAGAAGCCCAGCCACGGCTATGAGCTGATCAAGGAGATCGAGGACCGCCTGGGCGGCGCCTACAGCCCAAGCCCCGGCGTCGTCTATCCGACCCTGACCCTGCTGGAAGAGCTGGGATGGATTCGCCCGGTTAACTCCGAAGGCTCCCGCAAGGCCTTCGAGATCACCGACGAAGGCCGCACGGAGCTCGAAAAGAACAAGGCGTCCGTTGAGGCCATCTTCCGGCGTATCTCCGAGGCCGCTGAGCGGTCCGGCGAACGGCCGCCGCACCAGATCCTGCGGGCCATGGAGAACCTGCGCACGGCGCTGCGCCTGCGGCTCGAACGCGGCCAGCTGACCGAACAGCAGATCGCAGACGTCGCCGCCGCCCTCGACGCCGCCGCCCAGACCCTCGACCGGGAATAGGCGTCAGGTCCCGCCGTCGCGCAGCCAACGGAGTCTGAGCGGTCCATCCGGATCGGTCCAGGCTTCGCTGGCCCTGCCGGCGTCACGCAGGACCTCGGGCTGATCTGTGGTGCAGCTCTTGGCTTGCCGATCGAGGACAAGGCCTGGCAAGGGGCGCTGCGTCAGCGCGGCGCCCTCCCCCGGCGGCCCGCATTGCACGAGCCACAGCTCCACAGCGGTCGCCCGACCCTTGGCGTCGAGCGTGGTGGCTCGCCCGGCCAGGTACAGGGTCAGCGATTGAGATCCAGATTCGTCGCCTTTGGCCGGAATGGCCGTCGCTTGCACGAGCAGGGGATCGCCACGGACGACGCGCAAATCGAAGCTCGCCGCGCCCTCGTCTGGACCGCTCACCCGGCCCGCGCCGTTCGCGTGGATCACGGGCGCCGCGGCGCAAGACGGCCATTGAGAGATCGGCGCGCGATCGTCGAACGTGCAGTCCTTCTGCATATCGGCGCGCCAGACGCCCGGTTTCAGGACGCCGCGGTCGGTCGGAAACAGCGGGGCCGGCGTGGTGACGGCATTGCAGCCGCTGATGAGAACGATCGCCGCCAAGCCCAGGCCCAGGCGCGGCAAAGCCCTACGCCTTCGCCGGATTGGCCAGGGGCTCTCCGGCGAAGAACCGCCGTAGATTCTCGCGGGTCAGGGCGACCATCTTCGGCACGGCCGCGCTGGTCGCCCCGGCGGTATGCGGCGTCAGCACCACGTTGGGCACGTCCGCCCAGCGCGCCGGCGGGGTCGGCTCCTCTCGGAACACATCCAGCGCCGCCATGCCGAGCGCGCCGGATTTGAGCGCCGCGATCACCGCGTCCTCGTCGACCACCTGACCGCGCGATACATTGACCAGCAGGCCGCCGCTCCCCAGAGCCTCGATGATCTCACGCGTCACGAGGCCCGTGGTCTCCGGGCTCGCCTTGCAGGCCACGACAAGAATGTCGCTCTCCTCGGCAAGCGCCCGGAGGCTCTCACGCCTGGGCCACGGCGCGTCCGGCTTCTCACGGGGTCCCCACCAGGCTGTCTCCAGGCCGAAAGCCTCGGCCCGGCGGCCGATGGCCGCGCCGATGGCGCCCAAGCCGACGATTCCCAGTCGCCGGCCGGAGAGCGAGGTCGTGACCATCTTGGCCGTGGGCTTCCAGGCCCCGGCCCGCAGGTCGCGATCGCCCTGAACGATCTTGCGCCAGGCGGCCAGGATCAGACCAAGTCCGTGGTCGGCGACATCCTCGTGGTTGACGCCCGGTGAGTGGCTGACGCGCAGACCGCGCCCGCTCGCCCAGTCCAGATCCACGCCGTCGAATCCGGACGTGAAGCAGGCGATCAGGCCAAGCTTGGGGAGGCTCTCGGCCAGATGCTTGTCGAGCGGGAACTCGCCGGCCACGACCAGGGCCGCGATGGTGTCCACCGCCTCGATCGGCGGACCCTCCCAGAAACGCCATACCGTATAGTCGGCCTCGAGGATCGGCCCGAGGAATCCCAGGTGTGGCTGGACGATGAGCAGGGCGGGCTTCAAGGGTCGCTCCCAAGAATTCCTGCGCGAAATAGGCCGGGTGACGGCGCTTGACCAGCCTCACCGGTGCGGGTTGATCAACGCGGCGGCGGCGCAGCGTTCATCCAGCGAACAACGCGTCATGGCCGGGCTTGTCCCGGCCACCCATGATCACGGTCACCGTCGGCGTTCATAGGTCCCCGGCACAAGGCCGGGGATGACGCGTTGATCAACCCGCTTCTCGCTGCGCTTGAACCTTCGCCGCGCTCGCCCGTTGAATCCGCCGCGGGGAGGTAGACAGTTCGGAGCACCCACCGTGAACACCAGGATTCTCATCGCCGGCGTGGCGATCGCGGCGATCGCCGCGGGCGGCGCGTCCGCCAACACCCGCCATCACCATGCGGACCGCGGTTCCGCGGGCTCGACCTACGCGGCGCCCGCCCAGCCGATTCCCTACGCCGAGCTCGACCATTACCTCCACGCCTCGCGCGCCGAGCGGAAGTCGATGGAAATGGCGGCCGCCAATGGCGGGGCCAGCACCGGCTCAACGGCCAACACCGCGGCGACGACCAGCGACTCGGCCGCGACCAGCAGCTCCGCCGCCACCAGCGACTCGTCGCAGATGAGCGCGCCGGCCAGCCCGTCGGCTCCGGCCGCGGCGCCGCCTGAGGCCAACTCGCCGTCCATGCCGGCCCCGGTCAATCCGCCGACGACCGCGCCCGACAATGGCGCCGCGCCGGCCAGTCCGTCGACCGGCGGCGCCCAGACGACGCCTCCGGCGACCACCCCGCCGTCCAGCACGCCTCAGCCTAACTGAGGTCGATCAGGCCGGCGCGAGCTTTTTGAGCGCCGCGCCGGCCGCGGCCGCCTCTGGGCCGATGATGAGGTGAACCTTGCCGCCCGGCGTCAAGGTCACGGCGCGCGCCCCCGCGGCCAGCGCCGCCGCCTCGTCGATCGGACCCTTGGGCGTCAAGATCAGCCGGGAGGACTTCACCTCCAGGCCAGCGAATGGCCCGAGCGCGCGCGCCAAGGCTTCCGGCTGGAATGACGCCGCCGGCGCCGCTTCCAGGGCTTCGTTGATCTCGCGGGCGACCTGGTCGGCCACCGCCCCCACCACCACCTGCAGATCGCGCTCCGAAGGCCGGATGACGCCGCGGGCCCCCAGCGCCTTGAGCGCCGCTTCGTCGACCGCCCCCTGATCGACGACCACCAGGCGCAGCCGCGTCGTGCAGGCGCCCACGTGGGTCAGGTTCCCTGCCCCGCCCAGCGCCTCGATATAGCCGCGGGCGCGGTCGGCCGGCGCGCGCTGGGTCCTGGCCGCCGCCGGCGCTTCGTCCCGCCCCGGAGTCTTGAGGTCGAAGCGGCGGATGAAGAACCGGAACAGGCCGTAGTAGAGCCCGGCGTAGACCACCCCCACCGGCAGGAGCAGCAGGGGTTTCGTCGCCTTTCCGAAATTCAGCGCATAGTCGAACAGCCCGGCCGAGAAACCGAACCCGAGCTTCACGCCCAGCAGGTCCATCACCACCATGGCCGCTCCGGTCAGCA
>JBEKQJ010000079.1:0-13627 GCA_049519835.1 Caulobacteraceae bacterium
CAGTCTGCGGGTCACCTGCCGCGCCCGCTCCGCCGACGGCAGGCCGACGAAGAGCAAGTGCCCCGGGTTGGATGCCTCGACCCGACACGGTTCGCCTTCGCCATCGAGCGCCAGGGCGTACCCGCCGAGGTCCCTGAGCCAGAATCGAGCCTCGAACCGAGCGGCCAGCTCGCGCGCCTTGGCCGCCCAGCCGGCCGCCGCCTCGTCGCCCAGGCGCAGTCCCATGTCCGACATGGCCCGCCAAGCGGCAAAGGCGTAGCCCTGGGCCTCCACCAGAGCGATGGGGCCGGTGGCGAGGCGTCCATCGGCGTGAAACACCGAATCTTCGCTGTCTTTCCAGCCCTGGTTGGCGAGGCCGGTCGCCTGTCCGCGCGCGTAGTCGATGAAGCCGTCGCCGTCGGAGTCGGCGAAGACCTCCAACCATTGGGTCGCGGCCGTCAGTTGCGGCCAGATGCTGTTGATGAAGGCAAGGTCGGCGGTCCGTTCGAGATAGGCGCCGGCCAGGGCGACGAAGAGCGGCGTGGTGTCGACCCCGCCGTAGTAGGCGCCGAAGGGAACCTCGCCGAGCGCCGCCATCTCGCCACGGCGAGTCTCGTGCAGGATCTTGCCGGGCTCGGCGTCGGTGAACGGGTCAGACTCGGTCGCCTGCCGCGAGGCGAGGTAGGCCAGCACCCCACGGGCCAGCGAGGGGTCGAGCCACAGCATCTGCCAGGCGCAGATGATCCCATCGCGGCCGAACGGGGTGGAGAACCACGGCGTCCCGGCCAGCGGATAGGGGCCGGTGGGAAGCTCTGCGGTGAGCATGGCGAGGTCAGCGCGCAGACGGGCGAGCCAGTCGTCGAAGGCGCCATCGGAGGCGACGATCCTAGCGCCTTTGTGCGCCAGTCGGCGGAGCTCGCCCTGCGCGCCGGCCACAGCCGCCTCGAAGCGGGCCGCATCCGGCGGATCGTCAGCCGTTGCGCCAACCTCCAGGAATAGATCTACCCGCCGCCCCGGCGTCACCGGCAGCATGAACTCCGCCCGGTCAGGCGACAGGCGCCAGGGCGGCTCGGAGAAAGCGATCACCGACGTGCGCCGCACCTCGTCCAGCCCATGGTAGGCCATGACCACACCCCGGCCGGTAAGCTCGGGAAGGGCCGTCTCTCCGCGCGCGGCGCGGGCAACGCCCCGCACCTCGAAGATGTCACGGAAGTCAGCGTCGAACTCGTAGGCGATCGGGGCCAAAACCTCGTCCAGGCCGAAATTGTTCAGCCGCAGGCGCTCATAGAGGCGCCCGCCCGCCAGGCAGCGCCGGCGCTCGAGGTGGACGACGCCGCGCGGCGTCGACCCGCCCCACACTGGCGCCACGGCGCGATTGGCGCCGTGCACGGTGAGGACGGCGTTGTCGGCGGAAACGTGGCACGCCAGCCGCCACGGACGCCTCTCGCCGACCAGCAGACGCAGGCGTGAGAGCACGCGGGTGTCGTCGCGAAAGAGGCCCTCCGCCCCGCCGACCATGTCGCCGAAACCGTCGCAGACCATGAAGCCATCGCCGTCTCGAAGGGACAGCGTTCGAGGGGCCCGAGAAACGTCATCAGCATTCATGCCGCGGGCAAGATCCCATTCTCGCCCCCGGTGACGTTTTCGACCGCCGGACGCGGCAAGGCAAGGCGCAACGCCACGCTTTCGCCGCGAGGCGGCGGTCGTCTAAGGTGACAAGGTGCGGGCGCTTCGCGAGGCGTTCCCTTGAGGAGGACGCGCCCTGAGCGAGCTGGCCGAGCAAGCTAACCTCTATCCAATCTCTTCCGCTGCGCCTGCGGCGCGCCTCTCGCGCGGCGGCGCCTGCTGGTCGCTCTACGAAGGCGTGCGCGATCCCTACGTGATCCTCGTCACCATCTACATCTTCATGCCCTACGTGGCGGCGACCGTGGTGGGGGATCCGGTGCGTGGTCAGGAGGTCATCTCGCGCTGGAGCCAGTATTCCGGCTGGGCGGTGATGGCGACGGCGCCGTTCCTGGGCGCCGCCGTCGACCGGCTCGGCGGGCGCAAGATCTGGCTGGGCCTGGTCACCGCCCTGATGATCCCGATGATCGCCGCCCTCTGGCTGACCAAGCCAGACGGCTCGGGTCTCACCCTCACGGCGACCATGGCGCTGACCACCGCCATCGGCATCCTGTTCAGCTGGTCGGAAGTGCTGCACAACTCGCTGCTGGTGCGCGCGGCGGGCCTGCAGGCGGCCCACAAGGCCTCGGGTCTCGCCCTGGCGCTGGCCAATCTCTTCGCGGTCCTGGCGCTGGGTTTCACCGCCTGGGCGTTCGCCCTGCCGGGGCTGCCCGGCACGACCAGCTGGGGTTGGCTGCCCCACACGCCCCTCCTCGGCCTCAGTCGCGCCGCTCACGAACCGGAGCGGGTGGTGGCCCTGATTTCAGCGGGCCTGTTCGGCCTCGGCGCAATCCCGCTGTTCCTGTTCACGCGCGACGCCGAGCCGACCGGGGTGCCGCCGCTGAAGGCCCTGGCCGGTGGAGCGCGCGAGCTGGGGCGAATGCTGCGCACCGTCAGCCAGTTCAAGAACGCCGCCATCTATCTCGTCTCGCGGATGTTCTTCTACGACGGGATGGTCTCGATCCTGATCTACGCCGGGATTTATGCGGTCGGCGTGATGAAGTGGGGGGCGGTGGAGATGCTGCTCTACGGCATCATCCTCTCGGTGCTGGCGGTGATGGGCGGCATGGTAGGGCTGTGGCTCGACCACGCCATCGGACCCAAGCGGGCGGTGCAGATCGAGATCGCCGTCAGCCTTCTGGGTATCATCGCCATGCTGGGCATGGCGCCGGACCGCATCCTCTATCTCTGGCATTGGAACCCGGCCTCCCACGCGCCCGTGTGGGGCGGGCCCTTCTTTCGCACCCTGCCCGAATGGGTGTTCCTGGGTATCGGCTTCTCCAACGCCGTGTTCATCACCGCCCACTTCGCCTCCAGCCGCACCCTGCTGACCCGGCTCACGCCGCCGGCCCAGACCGGCGCCTTCTTCGGCGTCTTCGCCTTGTCGGGCACGGCGACCAGCTGGCTGGGTCCGTTTCTGGTCAACCAGGGCACGCGCATCTTCAAAAGCCAGCAGGGCGGCTTCGCCACCATCACCCTGCTGCTGGCGGTCGGATTGACCGGCCTGATGTTCGTTCGCGGCGGCGGGCGAGCGGACTTGCCTGCCGCTGCGGCAGGGGAGTAGCGGCAACCCAATGAGCCTTCGACCGCTCGTCCTCGCGGCGCTCCTGGCGACTGGCGCGGCGCCGCCGCCGATCAGCGTCTCGGGCGGCTGGACCCGACCCGCCCTGCCCGGCATGACTGCCGCCGGCTACCTCGTTATCGTCAATCGCGGTTCCCGCCCGGACCGTCTGGTCGCCGCTTCCAGCCCGGTCGCTGCCAGTGTCAGTCTGCATGAGAGCCGCATGGTCGGATCGGTCATGACCATGCGCTCGGTCGCGAGCCTGACGATCCCGCCCCGCGGACGCGTCACCCTGGCGCCGGGAGGGCTGCACCTTATGCTCGAGGGGCTGCGGCGACCGTTGCGCGCCGGCGAGCGCGTTCCGCTCAGCCTGAGATTCGCCGGCGTTGGATCATCGCAGGCCAGCCTCTCGGTCGGGGCCGGGCCGCCGCCGATGGCCGGGATGAAGATGTAGAACGACACGACGAGGGAGAAGACCCGGTGAGCGGATGGAACTACGCCGATCTTTGGGAGAGCGTCGCCGCGGCGGTTCCCGATCGCCACGCCCAGATCCGTGGCGAACGGGTGGTCACCTGGGCTGAGTTCGATCGTCGCGCCAATGCCATCGCCCAAGCGCTGCTCGACGCCGGCCTGACACGCCAGGCCAAGGTCGCCGCCTATCTCTACAACGCCCCCGAATACCTCGAGACCTACTTCGCCGCCTTCAAGGCCGGCCTCGTGCCGGTCAACACCAACTACCGCTACGTGGCTGAGGAGCTGATTTACCTCTTCGACAACGCCGACGCCGAAGCTGTGGTCTTCCACACCGACTTCACCCCGACCGTGGAACAGATCCGCGGCCGGCTGCCCAAGGTGAAGCTGTGGATCGCCGTCGCCCAGCCTGGCGCGACCGCGCCGACCTTCGCCGCCGACTATGAAACCCTGGCGGGCCGCGCGACCGGCCGGGTGGAGGGGCCCTGGGGCCGCTCCGGCGACGACCTGCTCATTCTCTACACCGGCGGCACCACCGGCATGCCCAAGGGCGTGATGTGGCGGCAGGATGACCTTTTCAACGTGCTGGGCGCGGGCGGTAATCTGATGCTCGATATCCCCCCGCTCGCGAGCGTCGAAGAAGCGGGAACCCGGGCGAAGGTGATGCCGCCGCTGCTCAACATCGCCGCCGCTCCGCTGATGCACGGCACGGCCCAGTTCACCGCCCTGATGAGCCTGACCAACGGCGGCACAGTGGCCCAACTGCCGTCGCTGCGCTTCAACGCCATCGAGTTCTGGGATGAGGCGGCGCGCCTGAAAGCCGGATCGGCGGCCATCGTCGGGATGGCCTTCGCCCAACCGCTGCTGGAGGCCCTCGACGACCATCCCGGCCGCTGGGACCTATCCAGCTTCATCCGTCTTGGGTCTTCCGGCACGGTGTGGAGCATGGAAAACAAGCACGGTCTGCTGCGCCACCTGCCGCACATGGGGATTTTCGACAGCCTGGGCTCATCGGAGGCTGTAGGCCTCGGCGCCTCGGCCTCCGCGGCTGGCGCCGAGACCGAGACAGCCAAGTTCATGCTCGGCGTGAACACGGCGGTATTCACCGAGGACCGCCGCCGCGTCGAGCCGGGCTCGGGCGAGCGCGGCCTGCTGGCCGTTTCCGGCTTCATTCCTGTCGGCTACTACAAGGATGAAGAGAAGACGACGCGAACGTTCTGGGAGGTCGAGGGCCGGCGCTGGTCGGTGCCTGGCGACTGGGCGACGGTCGAGGCCGATGGTTCGCTCAAGCTGCTCGGCCGCGGCTCGCAAGTGATCAACACCGGCGGCGAGAAGGTGTTTCCCGAGGAGGTCGAAGAGGTCCTCAAATTGCATCCGGACGTCCGCGACGCGGCCGTGGTCGGCGTGCCCGACCCGCGGTTCGGCGAGCGCATCTGCGCCGTCATCGAACCTCAGCCCGGTGCGGCGCCGACGCTCGAGGCCCTGACCCCGCTCGTGCGCGAGCACCTGGCCGGCTACAAGGTCCCGCGCGCCATGGTGCTGTCGCCCGTCCATCGCGCGCCCAACGGCAAGCTCGACTACAAGGCAATGAAGGCCTTGGCCCTCGAGGCGCTGGAAAAGGCGTGAACGAAATTTAATGTCCGAAAGGCGGCGGATGCGGCGATAAGCGCCGCCAAATTCCTCCCCCGCATACGGAAACGTTCCATGAAAGCACGTCTGATCGCCGCGGCTCTGGTCGCGACATGCCTGCAGGCCGGCGTCGCCGCGGCCGCCACGCCCCAGTTGGGCGCCTGGGGCTTCGACCTCGCCGGCCGTGACACCGCCGTCTCGCCGGGCAACGACTTCTTCAGCTACGCCAACGGCGGCTATGTGAAAGCCCTGGTGATCCCGCCGGATCGCTCGCGCTACGGCGCCTTCGACGCCCTGTCTGCGCTTTCCGAAGAGCGGGTGCGGGATATCCTCCAGGCCGCCGCTTCCGACCCCGCTGCGACCGGCGACGAAGCCCTGATCGGCGCCTACTTCAAGGCCTACATGGACGAGGCGCGGGTCGAGACGCTGGGCGCCCATCCGCTCGCCGCCGATCTCGACGCCATCCGCGCGGTCAAGGACCGGGCCGAACTCGCCGCCCTGATGGGCAAGTCCAACCAGGGCTTCTTCGGCGGCATTTTCGACGTCGGCATCCAGCCCGACGAGAAGGACCCGGACCACTATGCGGTCTACGTCGGCCAGAGCGGCCTGGGGCTTCCCGATCGCGACTATTACCTGCAGGCCTCATTCGCCGAGAAGAAGGCCGCCTATCAGACCTATGTCGCCAACACCCTGAGGCGGGCCGGCTGGCCGGACGCCGAGGCGCAGGCCAAGGCCATCGTCGATCTGGAGACCAAGATCGCCGAGGCCAGCTGGTCGAAGGTCGAGGACCGCGACCCGGTCAAGACCTACAACCCGATGTCCACGGCCGAGCTGGAGGCCCTGGCCCCGAACTTCGCTTGGAAGCCGTACCTGTCCGCTCAGAACCTGGGCGGCGTCAATCGGGTTGTGGCGGTCGAGAAGACCGCCCTGCCGAAGCTGGCCGAGATCTACGTCGCCACCCCGCTTGCGACGCTGAAGGCGTGGGAGGCGTTCAAAGTGGTGGATTCCGCCTCGCCCTACCTTTCGAATGACTTCGACGCGGCCCGCTTCGCCTTCCGCGGCAAGATCCTGTCGGGGCAGCCCGAGGAGCGGCCACGCTGGAAACGCGCCGCCGCCCAGCTCGACGGCGATGTCGGCGAAGCCGTCGGCAAGGTCTACGTGGCCAAGTACTTCCCGCCCTCCTCCAAGGCGACCATGGAAGCCCTCATCGGCGATTTGCGAACGGCGTTGGCCGCCCGCATCCAGCGCGTGTCGTGGATGAGCCCGGAGACCAAGGCCAAGGCGCTGCAAAAGCTCTCCATGCTGACGGTCAAGGTCGGCTATCCGGCCAAATGGCGCGACTACTCGGCCCTGACTATCAGCCCCACCGACCTCTACGGCGACGTCGAGCGGGCCCAGGCCTTCGAATGGGCCCGGCAGGTGAGGCGCATGAACGGGCCGGTCGACCGCGCCGAGTGGGGCATGACGCCCCAGACGGTCAACGCCTACTACAACCCGTCCGGCAACGAGATTGTCTTCCCGGCCGCGATCCTGCAGCCGCCATTCTTTGACCCGAACGCCGATCCGGCGGTCAACTTCGGCGGTATCGGCGGGGTGATCGGCCACGAGATGACTCATGGCTTCGACGACCAGGGCCGACAGTTCGATGGCACGGGCAAGCTGGTCGACTGGTGGGCGCCTGACGACGCCACCAAGTTCAAGGCTCAGACGGCGCGGCTGAGCGCCCAATACTCGGCCTTCGAGCCGGTGCCTGGCGCGCACGTCAACGGCGACCTGACCATGGGCGAGAACATCGCCGACCTCGGCGGCCTGCTCCTGGGTCTCGACGCCTATCACCTGTCGCTCAACGGCCAGCCGGCCCCGGTGATCGACGGCCTGACCGGCGACCAGCGCGTCTTCCTCGGCTGGGCTCAGGTCTGGCGCGCGGCGATCCGCCCCGACGAAGCCAAACGCCGGCTGGTCGTTGACCCGCATTCGCCGTCGCAGTTCCGTGTCGACGGCGTCGTGCGCAACATCGACGCCTGGTACGACGCCTTCGGGGTCAAGCAGGGCGATGCGCTCTACGTCGCGCCCGACCAGCGCGTTCGCATCTGGTAGAAACGGAAACACCCGCCGCGGGCCTTGCGCGGCGGGTGTCTATTCCGGTGAACCGGAAGGGCGTTTCCTCCCCGAAACGCCTTGGACCTTCGGAACTCTCCGGTTCCTTAGTCCGTGGTGGGGGTAGGTGAGCCGCGTGCAAGCCGTCTGTCAACGGCCGATCGGGACGATTCTGCCTGATTTCACGGCTGTGTGCTCAGAATGCCGCCGCTTTTCGCGACAGGCGGCTAAAAGTGTCGCCGCCGTCACGATTTTTGCTTGGCGATAGCTTTGTCGAGGCGGTCGGCGGCCGGACTCTCGGCCTCGAACACATAGGCCGCCTCGCCGACCACCACGGGACCGACTCCGGCCGCGGCGAGAGCCTGAGTGAGGGCGAATACATCGTCCCGCGGCACGAGCGCGCCGCCCGGGCGCGCCGCCTGGACCACAGCGCGAGCGGCGGCGTCCTGGGCCGGCGGCCACGCCAGGGTGGCGGCGGCCTTGCCTCTGGCCCGGGCTTCGAAGACTCCGAGCAGGCCCCTCGCCACTGCGAGCAGTGCGGCGGTCCAGTCGCCGGCGGGCGCAGCGGCGAGCTGCGCCTCGCTCTTCAGGATCAGGCCATCGGCGAGAACCTTCAGGCCGTTGGCATTGAGGGTCGCGCCCGTGGTGGTGATGTCGACGATCAGCTCGGCGGCGCCGGCGGCCGGAGCCCCTTCGGTGGCGCCGCTCGACTCGACGATCCGATAGTCGGCGATGCCGTGGGCGGCAAAGAAGGCGCGAGTCTGCACCCCGTACTTGGTCGCCACGCGCAGGCGACGACCGGTGCGGGCAAGGATGTCGTGGGCGACGTCGTCGACGTCGGCCATGGTTTCGACGTCGATCCAACTGCGCGGCGCGGCCACCACCAGGTCGGCGCGGCCGAAGCCTGGCGCCAGCAGCGGCAGGGATGCGCCTCCGCTTTCGGCCAGCAGGTCCTCGCCGGTGACGCCGAGGTGCGCCTCGCCGCCGGCGAGCGCGGCGGCAATATCGCCGGCCGAGATCAGCCGCACTTCGACGCCCGGAAATCCCGCCAGCGCAGCCTGGTAGCCGCGCGCCCCACCGCTGACCTTGAGCGGCGCGCCGCAGTCGGCCAGCCAGGCTTCCGTCTGCTCCTTGAGGCGTCCCTTGGACGGCAGGGCCAGGATGAGGCTCACGGCTGGCCGTCCTTCCAGGCGAGACCAGGCCGCACCATGCACCCCACGGCGCCCCGCGTCCGGTCATCCCCAAGGCGGGCCAACAGGATGTCGTAGCGTCCGCCGGCCGCCACCGCGACGTCGTCGCCGAGCGCGGCGCTACGCACCTCGAAGAAGGCGCCGTCATAGTAGCTGAACGGCCGATGGAGGCCCGCGGCGAAGGTGATCCGCTCGGCCGGGACGGCGGCCAGGGCGACGAGGCGGCGCTCCCAGGCGGCGAGCCTGGCGTCGAGCTCCGCGCCCGACCCGAGCTTCGCGATGCGCGCGAAGGCGGCGGCTGGCGCATCGGCGATGGCGAGGTAGGCGGCGATGGCCTCGCGCTCGCGATCGGTCAGGCGGGGACCGGCGGCGGCCCGCGCGCTCAAGCGATGAACGATCTCGGCCGGACCGCGGCCGCCCACTGGTTCGATGCCGGCGATGCTCCAGATCTCCTCGAGCACGGCGGCAGAGCGGGTCTCATCGAGATCCGCCAGCAGGCCGGCCAAGACGCCGCCCGTCTCGGCCGCAGCCGGAGTCGCCGCCAGCTCCCGCGCCAGGCGGGTGGGGTGCGCGTAGGCGGCCGAGAGGCGCGCGGCGGAGGCGGGCGCGACGCCCAGGGCCATCACGAAAGCGGCGAACAACGCGACGTCGCCCAGAACCAGCGAAAGATCGTCGCGGCCTCCGGCGCTGGCCGAGCGCCAGGCCAGCAGGGCCATGGCGGCGTCGGCCGCCGGCGCGTCGCCAGGGCCATAGGCCTCCAGGCCGATCTGCAGAAACTGTTCCGCTTGCTCGTGCGCGACGCGGAACGCCGGACCCTCGTAGACGTAGCGGCCCTCCACCGCGCCGCCTGCGATGTGGGACAGAGCCACGCCAAGAGTGAAGTCTGGCCGTAGGCAGCACTCCTCGCGACCGGGCCCCTGGACCAGAAAGAGCTGTTCCCGCAGCGCCTCGCCGGCAAGATCGAGATAGAGGCCGAGCGGCTCGGCCGCCGACGTTGCCACGGCTTCGCCGCCCGCGGCCGCGAATGGGGCGCGGACGGCGGCCAGGACCGCCGCCGGGATCGCCCCCTCCAGCCTCACGCGCCGGCGTCCAGGATGCGGCGGACGACGGCGACCAGCTCGGCGCGCGGGGCGGTGACCTGGCCAGGCCGCTCCTCGCGCCAAGCCTGGTTGTCGGTGACTCCGGCGGCGAGCTGACGGCCGAGATCGAGATCTTTGACGGTGACCTGTCCGACGGCGAGCTCGTCCTCGCCGAGGATCACGGCCGCCGGCGAGGCGCGGCGATCGGCGTATTTCATCTGGGCCCGCATGCCGCTCTCGCCGAGATAGACTTCCGCGGCGACGCCAGCCGCCCGGAGCTCGGCGACAGCGGCGAAATAGTCGGCCATCCGCGCCTGATCGAAGGCGATCACCACCACCGGGCCGCGGGTGCGCTCTGCCGCCCCGCTCGCCGCCGCCAGAGCCGCGACCAGGCGCGAGACGCCGAAGGCGAATCCGGTGGCGGGCGTACGCTCGCCAGTGAACCGGGCGACGAGGTCGTCGTAGCGACCCCCACCACCAACCGAGCCAAAGCGCACCGTCTGTCCACTTTCATCTGTGATCGGAGCATTCAGCTCGGCCTCGAACACCGGTCCGGTGTAGTATTCCAGCCCGCGGACCACGGCCGGATCGATCTCCGCAGCGGTCTCGTCGACGCCTAGGCTGGCAAGAGTCGCGCCGATCCGATCGAGTTCACCGAGTCCTTCGACCCCTTCGGCGGAGCCGCCGACCACGGCGGCGAGGTTGGCGAGCGTGGCGGCGCGGTTCTCGCCGCGGGCCCCGACAAAAGCGAGAACGCCGTCGATCGCCGCCTGAGCAAGCTCCGCGCCTTTGGTAAAGGCGCCCGATTCATCCAGCCGCCCAGCGCCGAGCAGGTCGGCGACGCCCCCCGGACCAAGCCGGTCGAGCTTGTCCACGGCTCGGAGCACGGCCAGCCGCTGAGCCTCACTGTCGACACCCTGACTGGCCAGCAGGCCGTTGAGCAGCTTGCGGTTGTTGATCTTGATCACGAACGCGCCGGGCGCGAGGCCGGCGGCGGCATAGCCGGCCACCGCCAGGGCGATGATCTCGGCGTCCGCCTCAGGACGCGCCGAGCCGACGGTGTCAGCGTCGAACTGCACGAATTGTCGATAGCGCCCTGGCCCCGGTTTCTCGTCGCGCCAGACTGGGCCGAAGGCGTAGCGGCGGAAGGGCTTGGCGAGACCCGACCAGTTTTCGGCCGTGTAGCGGGCCAGCGGCGCCGTGAGGTCGTAGCGCAGCGCCAACCACTGCTCGTCGTCGTCCTGCAGCGCAAAAACGCCGGCGTTCGGCCGGTCGGCGTCGGGCAAGAACTTGCCGAGAGCGTCGGCGTATTCGAAGGCCGGCGTCTCGAGTCGGCCGAACCCAAAAGTCTCGCAGACCTGGGCAATTGCCGACACGATCCGCTGCTCGGCGGCCAAGGTGTCGGCGCGCCGATCCTGGAAACCGCGAACGGCCCGGGCTTTCGGACGGATGGGAGCCTCAATCGTCATGACGGCCGGCGCTTAGCGGTTGGGGCTTGCAGGAGCAAGGCGCCGCTAGCCATGCCCCTCCAGCGCGGACGTGACGATCGCCGGGGTGAGGAGTTGCGGCAGGACCTGCGGCTCGGTCGCCCCCTTGGCGTAGTAGAGGTAGAGCGGCACGCCGATCCGTCCCTGGTCGGACAGGGCCTTGGCAATGGCTGGGTCGCGTTTGGTCCAGTCGGCGACCAGATAGACCGCCCCGGCCCGCTTCATGGCCGCCGCCACGTCGGCGCTGCGGAAAGCGACCTGCTCATTGGCCTGGCAGGTGACGCACCACGCGGCGGTGAAGTTGACCAGGCTCCAGGGCTGCGAGGCCAGTTCGCCGGGCTGGGTGGTGGCGGTCGAAGCCGTCGCTGCCGGACCCTCGAACGGACCGGCCGCCACGGCGCCGGCCGCGAGCAGCAGGCTGACCGCCGCGGCCACGGCCGGCAGCAGGGCTGGGGCGTCGATGGCGCGCCGACGCTGGGCGACGCCGAACAGCCACGCGCATAGCGCCAGCAGGACGGCGGCGGCGAGCAGGCGCGCCAGGGCCAGGGAGCCGGTCTGCTGGGCGAACACCCAGAGCAGCCAGGCGGCCGCACCATACATCGGGAAGGCCAGGGCCTTGCGCAGGCCGTCCATCCAGGCGCCGGGCCTCGGCAGGCGCCGGGCCAGGGCTGGAATGCAGGCGAGGGCGACGTAGGGCGCCGCAAAGCCGAGCGCGAGGGCCACGAACACGGCCAGCGCCGTGGCTGGCGACTGGGTCAACGCGAAGCCGAGCGCCGGGCCCATGAACGGCGCGGTGCACGGGGCGGCGACAACCACCGCCAGGGCGCCGGTAAGCGCCGCCCCGGCCAGCTTGCCGCGGGCGGCGAGGCCGGAGCCGATACCCTGAACCGACGTTCCGACCTCGAAGAGGCCGGAAAGGTTGAGCGCCGCGGCCAGCATGATCAAGGCGAGCACGGCGACGACCAGCGGCGACTGCAGCTGGAAGCCCCAGCCGACGGCCTGCCCGGCCGCTCGAGCGGCGATCAGCGCGCCGCCAAGCCCGGCGAAGGTCGCCACCACGCCAGCCAGGAAGGCCAGTGCTTCCGGACGGTCGCCGCCGCTCTTGGCCAGCGCCGCCGCTTTCATAGCCAGGATCGGGAATACACAAGGCATCAGGTTGAGGATCAGGCCGCCCAGGAAGGCGAAGACGACGGAGAGCGGCAGACCGAGGGCGCCGGCCCGCTGTGGCGCGCCGAGGCCGGCGGCGCCGGCCGGGGCCGGCCCGGTAGCGGCGCTGACCTCATAGGCGGCGCCGTCGGCGACGAGGACGCCGACCGCCTTGGCCGGCCTCGTCCCGCCCGGACCGAAAGCCTGGCCGGCGGCGAGGGTGAGAGTCAGGCCCTGCGGCCCCCGCTCGACGCTCTGCGGCTTGGCCTGGTCGATGAGGGTGTCGTCGTAGGGGTAGAAATAGGCGTCGGCGTCGGCCTTGCCGGCCAGCGGCGGGCCGGCGATTCCCAGGGTCAGCTTGCCGGCCGAGTGCTGGAAGGCCGCCGTCAGCCCAGCCGGCTTGGGCGCGGCGGCGAGGGCGGCGGCGATCTCCGGCCCATGCACCGGGTCGGCCGGTGGCGCGCCGGCCACCACGGGCAGGCTGAGCGTCAGGTTGGCCGTGCCAGGTACACAGACCTCGGCGCAGACCAGGTAGTCGACCTTGGCGGCGAGGTTGGCCGATTGGCCGGTCGCGGCGCTGGCAGGGATCTCAACCGGCACGGCCAGGACAGTGCGGCCCTCGAAGCCGTAGTTCATGATCGGTCCGAGCGGCAGGCGCTCTGGCGTCGGCCAGACGATGTCGCCGGCCCGCCAGCCGGCGGGCAGGGTCCAGGTGATCTTGGTGGCCTCGCCAGCGTCGCCGGGATTGCGCCAGTAGGTATGCCAACCCTTGTCGGGAGTGATCACCACGGCGACCCAGGCCGTCGAACCCGGAGCGGCGCCGGTGGTCTGGGAGATCAGCTCGCTCGTCACATGGGGGGTCGTCACCGGCTGGGCTGCGGCTGGCGCGGCGAAGGCCAGGGCTAGGGCTAGGGCCAGGAAAGCAAGGAGACGTCGCATGGGCGGCTATCTACGTCCTCGACGGCCGGGTTTCACCGTAAATCACCGTTTTTTACGGTGCGGCGGCGCCGATCGTACTTCGCCTCAAACAGCGACAGGTTACGGGCAACGTCGGAAAGTGCGCCACAAACAGGGTAATGGTCCGAGGCTGGCCGAGGTGAGGGACTCATGAGTTGCATTTTGTAATTTTCCATTGACGCCGTCAACCGGCGCGGCCCAAGATCGCCGAATCGTTAGACCGGAGCCGCCCATGCCCGCCGCCTTCGACCAGATCGAGATCGGAACGGTGGCTTCGCTGGGCGTCGCTGTGGTGGACGAAAACGCGTTGAAGGCCTTCGCGGCCGCCTTCGCCCCGAGCTGGGACGTGGGACGCGGCGCGCCGGACGC
>JBEKQJ010000080.1:0-11463 GCA_049519835.1 Caulobacteraceae bacterium
ATCGGCTTCGCGCTCGGCTATTTCCTGGGCGCAGGGGTGCTTCACTCCACGCGCTACATGGACTTCGTGACCGTCAGCCTGTTCTCGATAGCGCTGGTGGTGCTGGCCGGGTTCTACTGGCTGATGCGCAAGCGCCTGTTCAAGGATCTGGTCCAAGACATTTCGGTCTGACGGGCGGGCGGGCGGCAAACGAGCCGCAACAGGGCCAGGTTCTGGCCGACCACCCCGAACGGCGAGAGCACCTTCAAGGCGTCGATGGTCATCTTGATCTCTTCGATCAGGCCGCGCAGCACGCCCACCTTGTGGAACTTGCGGATGTTGAAGACCCCCGGCCACTTCACCACCGCCAGCGACAGCTGATCGCGGACGATCAGGCGGTTCAGGTAGGATTCGCCGCCCCAGCGCGGCAGACGCCGCATCTCGGCGATCGCCTCGCGGCCGAGTCTGGCCGGAATCACCCGCTCGCCGGAGACGAAATCGAGACCGACGGCGCGATAGAGCGCCAGGCTGTTGGCCCTCAGGCTGATGCTGACGTCGGCCCAGCCGTCCAGCACCGGATCGGCCAGGGCCTGGATGTCCGCAGGGCGCACGCCGGCAAGATCGGCGTCGAGCAGCATCAGATATTCGCCGCGCGCCAGAGCGATGCCACGGCTGAGCGCGT
This sequence comes from Caulobacteraceae bacterium, assembly GCA_049519835.1. Lineage (GTDB taxonomy): Bacteria > Pseudomonadota > Alphaproteobacteria > Caulobacterales > Caulobacteraceae > Acaudatibacter. Next base: position 662 of record JBEKQJ010000080.1, read on the forward strand.
AGGTTTTGCCACGGTTGGGTGAGTAGGAGATGATCTTGATGTTGGGATAGTGAGCCAGGAGGGCCTCGGTGGCGTCGGTCGAGCCGTCGTTGACGACGATCACCTCGAGCAGGGCCGGGTGGCGGTCCACCGCCTCCAGGATGGCGCCGATTCGCTCGGCCTCGTTGTAGGCGCAGACGACGCACGAGATCTGGCCTGCCAGCGTGCGCGGCAGGTTGGATTCGTGAGCGAGCGCCAGACTGGGCCGCTCGCCCGCCGGGCGCGGAAACGGATCGCCGACCATCGCCTTGACGAGGCGCAGGGCGCGTCCGCGCGGTGAGGTTTCACGAAAAGTCATCACTCGAAATCCCCCTGGAACACGTCGCAATCAGGCGGGCCTGATCGTCACAACGTGCTCAAGAATCAAAAGTTTCAGTGCGTTATCCAAGACCGGCTTCCCCATCCCCTGGGCGCGCTCGCGCGCAACGACGCGTCCCCTCTTCCGCCTCCGATGGTTTACAGGCGATTGATCGTCCCCGTTTTGGCCCCGGGTTCCGCGCGGCGGGGCGGACTCAAAGCCCGCTGAAGCAAGGTCGCGCACGATCACAGCGTGGTTATAAACGGAAACATACCCGGGCGTCACCATGGCGTCATCAATCGGAAGGGGAGTGGCCGTATGGTCGACGCCGCCCGCGTGCGCGCCTTGGCGATCGCCCTGCCGGCGGCGCGCGACGCTTCAGAGGGCGAGCGGCTGGCCTTCGAAGTGGCCGGCAAGGGCTTTGCCTGGACCTGGAACGAGCGCGTCCATCCGAAGAAACCGCGACGGCCGCGACCGGACGTGCTGGCCATCCGGTGTCCGATCGAGCGCAAGGAGATGCTGCTGGTCGCCGCACCCGAAATCTTCTTCGACGAGGACCACTACCGCGGCTATCCGGCGGTGCTGGCCAGGCTCGACGCCATCGACGAGGCTGAGCTGGCTGGCCTGCTCGAAGGCGCCTGGCGGCTCATCGCGCCAAAGTCGCTGATCCCCCGTCCATGACGGCGGCCGCGTTGGGGCCACTCCTGGAAGAGGCGACGCCCCGGACCGCGACCGACCCGGGGCGCGCCGAAGGCTTAGTGGTGCGCCGGGACCGGCTGGCCCGCCGCGGCCGCCGCACGGCGCTGAGCGGCGACGCGCTTTTCGTGCATCTTCATTTCGTGGCCGGCGACGCAGCCGACGGCCGCACCGGCCAGCGTGTGCCGGTGGTGGTTCGGACCGGTGCGCACGAAGTGGCCCGCCACGCCGCCGGCGACGGCGCCCGACAGGCAGCCCACGGCTCCGGCCGAACCGGCCAGGCCGCCAACGGCCACCGCGAGGCTCGCCGCGAAAACTACGATCTTCTTCATCTGGATGTCCTTATATGGCCCTTCAGGGCCGGTGCCGTCCCTCTATGCCCTGGCGCCGCCTGCGTGACTCGAACACGCGACCTACGCATTACGAATGCGCCGCTCTACCGGCTGAGCTAAGGCGGCCCGGGGCCGCCGGTGTTTACCCGCGCCCGTATCGGCGCGCAATCGGCGCGGCGTCGCAGTGCGCCGCGGGTGAATTTGTTACAGTTGAAAGCGCTTGCTGACGCGGTCGACCGGAGTTCCGTCTTTCAGCGGGACGCCCCGGGCGACGGTGTGATCCACGAATCCCATCCGTGTGTAGAAGGCCAGGCCGCCGACGTTGTCGGCGCGGATCGTGGCGTTGATCCCCTGCAACCCCTGCCGGCGCGCTTCCTCGCAGGTCGCGGCGAACAGCGCCGTTCCCACCCCGCGCTGGGTTCCGCCAACGCGGGCGAAGGTGCCGATGTCGCCCCAGCCGCCGGGCAGCGCCGGGTCGCGGCCGAGGGTCTGGAATCCCAGCAGCGTTCCGCTAGCGACGTCGACGGCCACGAAACAGCAGATCACCGCCGGACCGACCAGATAGGCGCGCGCCAGGCCGTCGGCCGAATAGGGGTCCTCAAGCGCCGTCGTCCCGCCGCGGGCGATGATGGCGTTCAGCAGTTCGGCCAGCTCTGGCGCGTCCCGGTGCTCAGCCGCTCTGACGAAGATCGACATCCGCGCGATCCCTCACAGCGCCTTGACGATCGACTCCACCATCTTCTTGGCGTCGGCGAACAGCATCATGGTGTTGTCGCGGAAGAAGAGCTCGTTCTCGACCCCGGCGTAACCCGCGCCCATGCCGCGCTTGACGAACAGCACGGTGCCCGCCCGCTCGACGTCCAGAATCGGCATGCCGTAGATCGGGCTCTTGGGATCGGTCTTGGCGGCCGGGTTGGTGACGTCGTTGGCGCCGATCACGAAGGCGACGTCGGCGGTGGCGAACTCGGAGTTGATGTCGTCGAGCTCGAACACCTCGTCGTAGGGCACGTTGGCCTCGGCCAGCAGGACGTTCATGTGGCCGGGCATGCGGCCGGCCACCGGGTGGATGGCGTATTTCACCTCGACACCCTCGGCCTTGAGCTTGTCGGCCATCTCGCGCAGGGCGTGCTGGGCCTGGGCCACCGCCATGCCGTACCCGGGGACGATGATCACCTTGGAGGCGTTCTTCATGATGAAGGCGGCGTCTTCGGCGCTGCCCTGCTTGACGGGTCGGGTCTCGACCCGGCCGCCAGCCGCGGCCGCCGCGTCCTCGCCGCCGAAGCCGCCGAGGATCACCGAGATGAAGCTGCGGTTCATCCCCTTGCACATGATGTAGCTGAGAATGGCGCCCGAGGAGCCGACGAGGGCGCCGGTGATGACCAGGGTGATGTTGCCGAGCGTGAAGCCGAGCGCCGCCGCCGCCCAGCCGGAGTAGCTGTTCAGCATCGAGATCACCACCGGCATGTCAGCCCCGCCGATCGGGATGATCAGGGTGACGCCGGCGGTGAGCGCGAGGGCGAAGACCAGCCAGAAGGCCCACAAGGCGTGCCCGCCGCTCGCCACCAGCACGAAGATCAGGATCACGACGGCGGCGGCGAGGCCGATATTGATGAGGTGGCGGGCCGGCAGCAGGATCGGCGCGCCAGACATGTTGCCGTTGAGCTTGGCGAAGGCGATCAGCGAGCCGGTGAAGGTGACCGCGCCGATGGCGAGGCCGACGGAGAGCTCGATCAGGCTCTCCAGCTTGACGCCGCCGGCGCTGTCGATGTGGTAGGCCGCGGGGGTATGGATCGCCGCCACAGCGACCAGGCAGGCCGAGAGACCCACCAGCGAGTGAAACGCCGCCACCAGCTGGGGCATGGCGGTCATCTGGACCCGACGGGCGATGACGGCGCCCACCGAGCCGCCGGCCGCGACGCCGATCAGGATCAGCATCAGGGTGACGCCGTCGAGGGCGCCGACCCGGCCGAGGCTGAGCAGCGTGGTCCCCACGGCGAGGACCATGCCGGCCATGCCCATGAGGTTGCCGCGCCGACTGGTCACCGGGCTGGACAGCCCGCGCAGCGCCAGGATGAAAAGGACGCCCGAGACGAGGTAGGCGAGCGACGCGAGGTTGGCGCTCACTTCGCCCTGTCCTTCTTGCGGTACATGGCGAGCATGCGCTGGGTGACGAGGAAGCCGCCGAAGATGTTGACCGAGGCCAGGGCCGCGGCGATGGCGCCGGCGCCCTTGGAGATCCAGGTCGCCCCGGCGTGGACGCCGGGCTGGGCGTGAGCCGCTGCGGCCAGCAGGGCCCCGACGATGATCACCGAGGAGATGGCGTTGGTGACGCTCATCAGCGGGGTGTGCAGGGCCGGCGTCACGCTCCAGACAACGTAGTAGCCGACGAAGACGGCGAGCACGAAGATCGCCAGACGGAAGACCGTGGGATCGACCGCGTCCATGCTCACCCCCCCTTCAACGCCGGATGGACAATGGCCCCGCCGCCGGTGACCAGCGAAGCCCTGAGGATCTCGTCATCGCCGCCGGCGACGAGCGCGCCCTCCTTGTCGACCAGCAGCCCGAGGAAAGCGGCGAGGTTGCGCGCATAGAGCGAGGAGGCGTCGGCGGCGATGCGGCCGGGGAGGTTGGCGATGCCGAGGATCCTGACGCCGCCGGCCTCGACAGTCTCGCCGGCCTTGGCGCCCTCGACATTGCCGCCCTGCTCGACGGCCAGGTCGACGATCACCGAGCCCGGCCGCATGGAGGCGACCTGGCCGGCGGAGACCAGCCTGGGGGCGGGCCGGCCCGGGATCAGCGCCGTGGTGATGACGATGTCCTGCTTCTTGATGTGATCGGCGACGAGCGCGGCCTGCTTGGCGCGGTATTCAGCGCTCATCTCCTTGGCGTAGCCGGCGGCCGTCTCGGCGGCCTTGAACTCTTCGTCCTCGACGGCGACGAACTTGGCGCCGAGCGATTCCACCTGCTCCTTGACGGCGGGGCGGACATCGGTGGCGGTGACCACGGCGCCCAGGCGGCGGGCGGTGGCGATGGCCTGCAGGCCGGCGACGCCGGCGCCCATGACGAACACCTTGGCCGGGGCGACCGTGCCGGCCGCCGTCATCATCATCGGGAAGGCGCGGCCATAGGCGGCGGCGGCCTCGATCACGGCCCGGTAGCCGGCGAGGTTGGCCTGGCTGGAGAGGGCGTCCATGACCTGGGCCCGGGTGATCCGCGGCACCAGCTCCATGGCGAAGGCGTTGGCGCCGGCGGCGGCAAGGGCGGCCATCGCCTCGCGCTCGCGGAAGGGGTCGAGCAGGCCGACGACGATGGCGCCGCGCTTGAGGGCCGCGATCTCCTCGGCCACCGGCGCGCGCACCTTGAGCAGGATGTCGGCGCCCGAGAGCGTCGCCGCGAGGTCGGCTGCGACTTCGGCGCCGGCCGCCGCGTAGGCGGCGTCCGGGAAGGCGGCGGCCAGACCGGCGCCGGTCTCGACCGCGACCGCGAGACGCTGGTCCACGAGCTTCTTGACTGCATCGGGGGTCAGCGCCACCCGCGTCTCGCCGGCGCGTCGCTCCCGCGTGACAGCCAGGCGGATCACGCCTGAATCTCCAAAGTCAGTGCGCCGAGCCGGGCTTGTCGCGCAGCACCGCCACGCCGATCGCCACCAGGATCGCGGCCGAGATAAAGGCGGTGAGGAAGCCGGCGTCGGTGCAGAACCACAGGGTCAGCAGCAGGACGAGCGCCGCGATATGCAGGCAGGCCCACTTGGTGACGGTGAGGAAGGTGTGGAAGTCCTGGGCCTGGGCCGAGACGTTCATCTCGCCGTGGTGATAGTCGTCGGTATGGGCGTCGGCCACGGCGTCCTCTTAGGGTGATGTCGTCGGGTGGGTGCTACACCACCGCCTCGCCAGCCTCAAGCCGGGGCCCAGGCCGCCAGCAGGGCTCTCAGCACGGAAACCAGCGCCAGAGGCTGGTCGATCATGATGTGATGCTCGCTGTCGGGGATGACGATCTGCGGCGTCTCCGGCGGAATGCGACCGCGGTTGCGGGCCATGGCGAGGTGGCGGCGGATGATCGTCGAGCGGTCGCCGATCACGTGGACCATGGGCGTGGTGACGCCCCGGGCGGAGAGGTCCTCCATGCCGGTGCGGTCGAGCTTGGTCCACAGCGCCGGGTCGAAGCGCCAGGTCCAGCCTTCGCCCGTGCCTTCCTCCGCCTCCGGCAGCGGAACGCGCTTCAGCGAGCCGCGGGCGATGAAGTCGGCGATGTAGAGGTTGCCCGGAACCTGCGGCGGCATCAGCCGGAAGCGGGCCAGCGCCGCTTCCTGGCTTGGATAGACCCGGTTGCGGTTGCTGCGGGTCGACAGCCTGTCCATTGGGCCGGGATCCTCGCCGCGGGCGATGGCCTCGGCGCGCATGCGGGCGAATTCCTCCGGCGTCGGGGGGCCGCCGAAGCCGGTGTCGACCAGGATGGCGGCGCGCATCCGCTCGGCGTGGCGCAGGGCGGAGTAGATCACCTGGGCGCCGCCGAACGAGTGGCCGATGTAGATCGGCTTGACCGGCGCCTCGTAGAGGCCGCTCGCCCGGGCGGCGGCGAAGATCTCGTCGGCGAAGCGCTCGAAGCTGTAGGTCTCCCGCCAGTCCGAACCGCCCATGCCCGAGAGCGACAGCGCCGTGACGCGATAGGAGTCGGCCAGGAACGGGGCGATGAAGCTCCACCAGTCGGCGTGGGCGGTGTTGCCGTGAACGAGAACGAGGCCCGGCTTGCCGCGCTCGCCCCAGCTCAAGGTCTCGATCTTGGCGCCCGCGACCTCGACAAGGCTGCGCTCGGGCTGATCGGCGATGGCCGCCTCGAACCAGGCCGGCGCCGGCGGCCGCTGGCCATGGAAAGGCGCCAACGGCGAGGCCATCTCCGGCGGCAGGTCGGCGGAAAGCGGGAACGGCTGGTCCTCGTCGGGGCGCGCCGGCGCGCTCGTGGTGTCCTGGGGCGCCATCATCCGCCTCCGTTGCAGTGCAGCGGACTGACTAACAAGCGTTTGAAAGATGGCAAGCCAAATCGCGGAGGCGCGGAGCGCGGCCGTCCCGGCCGCACCTTGCAGGCGAGACGCCTGCGCTCCGCGCCGGGCTCACGAAATGCGCAGCGCCGGCGCTTCGACGGGCTGGCGCACGACGCTGATGTCCGACCAGCCGGTGCGATGAAACTGGCCGTTGTCGTCGATGTAGAAGGGTCCGCCGACGATGGCGAAGGCCGTCACGAAGCAGAAGATGGCCACCACCAGGCTGACGCCGGTGAGGATGACGAGCAGGCGGATCATACGGTTCCCCCATTCGAATCGAGCGCCGGCCGGAACACGCGCAGGTGAAGCCGGCCGTACCAGACCAGAGCGTTGACGATGCCGATGGTGCAGAGCGTGGTGGCGGCGCCGAAGAAGACGCCCAGGGACATCAGGCCGAGACCGGTGAGGACCATGGCGGGCCACGGCGCGCCGACGATCCAGAACGGTCCCGCCACCATCGCCATCGCCCCGACGCCGAGGCAGGCGACGGCGGCCATGAAGAAGGCGAAGAGCACCCCGCCGATCGAGGTGAGGAACGGGATGACGATGATCAGGTCGAGCGCGCCGAGGCCCAGCACGGCGAAGACCGCGCCGGCGGCCGAGGAGGCGTTGCGATCGGTCTCCCAGCGCTTGAGGCCGGCCTCGGCGCGGATCTCGCGAGCGTGGCGGGCCGGATCGCCGAGCGCCTCGGCGACTTCGGTCTCGCTGCGACCGGCGGCCAGGCCCTCGTTGAAGTGGCCTTCGTAGTCGGAGACGATCTCCGCGACGGTGGCCGGCGCGAGGCCGACGAGGCCGCCGCGCAGGCCGTTGATGAACTGCTCTCGCGTCATGACGCGCCTCCCAGAATCTCGTTCACGGCGTGGGAGAACTGGCTCCACTCCGCCTGCTGGGCGCGGAAACTGGCGAGGCCAGAAGCGGTCAGCCGATAGTATTTGCGTGACGGACCGGCCGGGCTTTCGACCAGATAGGTCTCCACGAGGCCGTCGGCCTGCATGCGCCGCATCAGCGGATAAATGGTGCCTTCGCCCATGCCGATCCCCTTGGCCAGGCGGCTGGCGATCTCGTAGCCGTAGGCGTCGCCACGAGAGAGCAGGGCGAGCACCAAGAGCTCGAGCACCCCCTTTCGCAACTGGACCTGGACAGCTTCGGTCACCGCATGGCTCCCTTTCCGACAGCCTGATTACCGCCAGCTACCTTGTAGCGCAAGGTAGCTTTGTGTGAACAATAGTTCATGGTGGGGGCGCGGCTCAAAGGCGGCTCAGGGGTGGCTTTGGGGCGGCTTTGCAGGCGGCTTTGGAGGCGGTTCAGCCAGGCGCATCGAGGCGTTCGTAGCGCTCGAGCGCCGCTTGCCAGAGGTCTTCCTCTTGCCGCCGCTCGGTCTGGTCCAAGAGCGGCGTGCGGCTCGGCTGGCTGAAGATCGAGCCGGGCGTTCGGCGCGGCCGGTAGTCGGCGTCCCAGTCGTCGCCGGTCCACCGGCTCCAGTCGGGGTTGAGATCGAGATCCTTGCACAGGCGCTCGATGACTTCGCGCAGAGGCTCGCGGTCGCACTGCCGGTAGGACGGGTCATATTCGAGACGCTCCGTGAGCGCCTCGTAGAGGCTGTCGAACGCCTCGGAGTCTTCGGCCTCCACCTCGGCCACGGCGTAGGTGCGGTCGAACACCTTGGCCATGCGCCGGAAGCCTTCCATCCTGGCCGTTTCCTTGGCTGTCTCCGCACGGCGCGCCGATGTCTCTTCGCGCTCGCGCACGACTCCGGCCTTCAGATCGGCGAGCGCTTCGTCGGTCTTGGCCTCGAGGGCGATGGTCAGGCGGATGGCGCGCGAGAGCCGGTCGAAGGTCTCGGCGGGGCTCCGGCCGGCCTTGGGATCAACGGGGCCGGCGGCCGCCTGCTCACGCAGGCCGCGGGCCAGCTCCATGCCGATCTCGGTCAGCTCACGCAGGAACGCGAGGCGCTCCTCGGCCCGCGCGACGGCGGCGTCGGGGGCGGCGGCGGCGGGATCGGGCGGGAGCGAGGACATGACCAAAATGATTGCAGATCGCAATCTACTTGTCAATATGCAATGTCGTTGCCGGCGAGGGTTGGGCCTGCGGTAGGAGCGAAGGCCTGGGTCGAGGTCGGAGAGCGGACTCGTGGAAGTCCGCTAAGGGGGAAGCGGACATCTGCGCTCTGCAATTCCGCCCCCGCCCGGCCAGGTTCATCATTGTGGAGCGGAAGTTCCTGCACTTGATTGCGGTGAGTCCGGCAAGGTGAATGACTCCCTTCGCGCCTCGCGGGCTTCTATGTCGGCGACGCAGTTGATCATCGGTCCTTGGGGAACCGTCACAAATCCGCTCCGAGGCGTGTCCAGGTCTTCGACGACCACGATCGAAACCGCGACCATCACCAAGAATGACGTAACCGCGACCCGGTGGTGCGGCCCCTGTGCGGCCATGTTGTAACCGTTCAGGGCGGCGGTGATCAGGCCACAAAAGATCAAGAGCGCGAACATTGGCGCCGGCACGCGCGCGTCGAGCGCCGCCTGCCGGGACGCGGCCAGATCGAACATTTCGTTGGTGGTGGTGAGCACCGCGGTCGCCAAGGGTGCGGCTTGCGGCGCCCTGAGCGCCAGGGTGGTTTCCTTCCAGATCGCGTCCTGCAGAAGGCTGGTCCTTGCGGCGGACCTGGCCAACAGGGCCTTATCCTCCCGTGCGTCGAAGAACGCCAAACGTGTCCTGCCGTAATCGGACAAGAGCGCGCCCAGCCGCGCGCCCGATGGCCCGGGGAGCATGGCGTCACGCAGATAGGTGGTAGAGAGCGCGTTGGCCTCGGCGACCACGAGTTCGCGCCGCGTTTCGAAGCGATCGGCCGCCATGACAAAGGTGAATCCGATCAACAATCCCAGGAGGGCCGTCGCGCCATCCAATGGAATGCCGCTGGTCGGTCTGGACTGACCGCCCAACCGCTTGAACACGAAGGCGCCGATCTCGGCGGCCAACAAGAATGCCACCGTCAGCACGACACAGTAGAACAGCAACACGTCGTCTCCTGCGTTTGGGCCCGGCGATTACGGAGGCGGCGTGTCGCCGCTTGGCGGCTGGTCGGCTGGCGTGGATTCCTGCTGGGCCTTGGCCGCGGCTTCGGCCGCCATGCGGTTTTCTTCCTCCTCGCCGCGCTTGATCTCTGCCTGACGCGCCTCGTCGGCGGCCTTGGCTTCTTCGGCCGCTTTGGCTTCCTCCGCCGCTTTGGCCTCTTCCGCAGCGCGCGCCTCTTCGGCCGCCTTGGCTTGCGCTTCCTGGGCTGCTCGGGCTTCCGCCTCTTCCTGAGCCTTGGCCGCCTGGGCCTGTTCAGCGGCCTGCGCGGCCTGGGCCTGAGCTTCCGCCGCCGCCTTGGCCTCGGCGTCGGCTTTGGCGGCGGCTTGGGCCGCCATGCGGTTTTCTTCTTCCTCGCCGCGCCTGATCTCTTCCTGCTTCTGGGCCTCGGCCTGGGCCTGCGCGGCCGCCTGCGCCGCCTGGCGGTTTTCCTCTTCCTCGCCGCGACGCAGGTCTTCCTGGCGTTTGGCTTCCTCGGCCGCCGCCTGCGCCTTGGCCTCCGCCGCCTGGCGGTTTTCGTCCGCTTCTCCGGCCCGGATCTGTTCCTGGCGACGCGCCTCGTCCGCGGCCTGGGCCTGGGCCTGGGCCGCCTTCACGGCCGCCGCCTGGTCCGCCTGCTGTTGCTCGAGCGCCTTCTGCCGGGCCTCGAGGTCACGCTGGCGGGCGTCCAGGTCGCGCTGTCGCTGGCGCGCCCGCCACTGGGCGTCGTCCTGCGCGCGGTCGTAGGGCGTCGGGCCAGTCCAGACCGGCGGCGGCGGCGCGACCGGCCGCCAGACCGGATAGTCGAAGTCGCCGGCCATCATCGATTCGTCGGCGTAGAGCACGTTGAAGCGACCGATGGGGATTTCACGGCCGTCGAAGCTGATATTGCAGCGCCCTTGGTAAATCTTGCCTGGGTGAACGCCGCCCCGATACGGGGCCTGGCACAGATAAAGCGGGCCGCCGTGCTCGAAACCGGCGATGAAAGCCCCGCGGAACCCGGAGCCCGCCGCCCCCCAGCGCGCGCCCTGGCCAACCAGCACGTCGAAAGTGTGGGCGTAGATTTCGCCGCCGTCATAGCTGATGTTGCAGTTTCCCTTGACGAGCTTGCCGGGGTAGACGCCGCTCAGGTAGGGCGCGCGGCAGACATACAAGGGCTGACCATCTCCCTCCTGGCCGCCGATGAAAGCGCCACGAGGGATTCGCGCGCCGGTTGCGCTGCGCACCCAATAGTAGGGCGACGGCGGCGGCCCGTAATCGCCAGGCCAATAGGCGGGCGGCGGCGGCCCGAGGTTGATGCTGAGGCTGAACGACGTGGACGAGCTGGAAGACTCGCTGTGACTGGAGCCGG
>JBEKQJ010000081.1:0-11401 GCA_049519835.1 Caulobacteraceae bacterium
AGACGAGAGGATGCGTTCACTGTCATGGACCTCGTCGGAGAAGACCTGAAGCTTTGGGACCTGTATCAGCGCGGAACCTCTCTCAAGCGGATCTGACGACCCGCTTCGCGGAACGCAGCAACCGAATGACACCCTTGCCAACGCAGCAATTCGGTTGAAATGTGACCCCCATCCACAACGGAGGGTGCGAACCTCATGCGATTCATCGTCATTTCCGCAGCCGTCGCGGCGCTCGCCTTCGCGTCGGCCGCCGATGCGAAGTCCTGCAAGGACGCCAAGGGCCACTTCATCAAGTGCCCGGCGCCTGCCGCCGCGCCCGCCACGCCGAGCAAGACCACGGCCTGCAAGGACGCCAAGGGTCACTTCACCAAGTGCCCGACAACTATCGCCGTCGCCTCGACCACCAAGACCTCTGGTGGACTCTTTGGTCCCAAGAAGACGACCACGGCCGTCGCTACCACGACAACGACCGGCGCCAAGACCACGACGGTCGCCAAAACCCCGACACCGCGCACGGGCGTGGCAAACTGCAAGACCGGCGTTCCCTGCGGCAAGAGCTGCATTCCCAAGGGCAAGGTCTGTCACAAGAACTGAGACCCGCGCCATATAGAAAGGCGCTCGTGACGGGGGGGCAACCCGCCTCTGACGCGTTTCCAAAGGAGTCAACATGGGTCTCTTCGATACCTTGAAGTCCCTCGCCGGCGGCGCACTCGGCGGGCAGGATCCAGCGCAGTTCGCCGAGGGCGAGCTTTCCAGCGACCAAGGGCAGCAGATGCTGCAGGGTGCGCTTGGGAACTCGTCGCTCGGCGGCATCGGCGGCGTGTTGGGCGCGCTACAGTCCAGCGGCCTTGGCGGCGCTGTCGCTTCCTGGGTTCCGGGCGGCGATCACCAGCCGATCACCGGGGAGGAACTTCAGGCCGCGCTCGGCGACGAGCACGTCCAGAGCCTCGCCCAGCAATTCGGGGTGGACCCAAGCCAGGCGACCAGCATGCTCGCCCAGTTCCTGCCGGGTCTGGCGGCCGCTCACCAGGGCGGCGGCGACTCCGACAGCTAGTTTGCGGATCAGGACCGGCGGGCTTCGCCCCGCCGGTCCATGACCGCGCTCTGGCGCCTCGCGTGGCGGAGGGTTATGGCTGAACGCCATGCCTCCGTACCGTTCCCGCACCACCACCCACGGCCGCAACATGGCCGGCGCGCGCGGCCTGTGGCGCGCCACAGGCATGAAGGACGGCGACTTCGGCAAGCCGATCATCGCGGTCGCCAACTCGTTCACCCAGTTCGTCCCCGGCCACGTGCACCTCAAGGACCTCGGCCAGCTGGTGGCGCGGGAGATCGAGGCGGCCGGCGGCGTCGCCAAGGAGTTCGACACCATCGCCGTCGACGACGGCATCGCCATGGGTCACGACGGCATGCTCTACAGCCTGCCCTCGCGCGAGCTGATCGCCGACAGCGTCGAGTACATGGTCAACGCTCACTGCGCCGACGCCCTGGTGTGCATCTCCAACTGCGACAAGATCACGCCGGGCATGCTGATGGCCGCCCTGCGGCTCAACGTGCCGACGGTGTTCGTTTCCGGCGGCCCGATGGAGGCCGGCAAGGTCGTGCTCGGCGGCAAGACCCAGAAAGTGGACCTGATCGACGCCATGGTCGCCGGCGCCGACGAGCGGATCAGCGAGGAAGACGTCGCCGTCATCGAACGCTCCGCCTGTCCGACCTGCGGCTCGTGTTCGGGCATGTTCACGGCCAATTCGATGAACTGCCTCACCGAGGCGCTTGGCCTCTCCCTGCCCGGCAACGGCACCACCCTGGCCACCCACGCCGACCGCGAGGCGCTGTTCCGCGAGGCCGGGCGGCTCATCGTCACCCTGGCGAAGCGCTGGTACGAGGACGACGACGCCACGGCCTTGCCGCGCTCGATCGCCAGCTTCCAGGCTTTCGAAAACGCGATGACGGTGGATATCGCCATGGGCGGGTCTACCAACACGGTGTTGCACCTCCTGGCCGCGGCGCACGAGGCCGGCGTGCCGTTCGGCATGGACGATATCGACCGGCTCTCCCGCGTCACGCCGTGCCTGTGCAAGGTCGCGCCCTCCAAGGCCGACGTGCACATCGAGGACGTCCACCGCGCTGGCGGCATCATGGCCATCGTCGGCGAGTTGGAGCGGGCCGGCCTCATCCACGCCCGCGTCCCGACCGTGCACAGCGCCACCCTCGGCGAGGCGTTGCAGACCTGGGACATTCGCCGCGGGGCCGACGCGGCGGCGCAGACCTTCTACCGCGCCGCGCCAGGCGGGGTGCCGACCCAGGTCGCCTTCAGCCAGAACCGCCGCTGGGAGAGTCTGGATCTCGACCGCGAGGCCGGCGTGGTGCGCGAAGCGGCCCACGCCTTCTCCGCCGACGGGGGTCTGGCGGTGCTCAAGGGCAACCTGGCCCTGGACGGCTGCATCGTGAAGACGGCCGGGGTCGACGAGTCGATCCTGGTCTTTTCAGGCCCGGCGCGGGTTTATGAGAGCCAGGACGACGCCGTCTCGGGCATCCTGACCGGCCAGGTGAAGGCCGGCGACGTGGTGGTCATCCGCTACGAGGGCCCCAAGGGCGGCCCCGGCATGCAGGAGATGCTCTATCCGACCAGCTACCTGAAATCGAAGGGGCTCGGCAAAGCCTGCGCCCTGATCACCGACGGCCGCTTCTCAGGTGGCACATCGGGGCTGTCGATCGGCCACGCCTCGCCCGAGGCGGCGGAGGGCGGCGACATCGCCCTGGTCGAGGACGGCGACCTCATCGAGATCGACATCCCGGCCCGCACGATCCGTCTCGCCGTAGCCGAGGACGAGCTCGTTCGCCGCCGGCGCGCCAAGGGCCGCACGCCCTGGCGTCCGGCCGCCGTTCGTCATCGCAAGGTCTCGCCGGCCCTGCAGGCCTATGCGGCGCTTACCACCAGCGCCGCCCGCGGGGCGGTGCGCGACGTCTCCCAGCTCCATCCCCAGCCGGAACCCGCAGACGCAAGGAAGCGCGCATGAGCCATGTGACCTACGAGATCGTCGAACACGACGGCGGCTGGGCCTATCGCGTCGACGGCGTCTATTCGGAGACCTTCCCGACTCATGACGCGGCCCGGGCCGCCGCCCGCCGCGCCGCCGGCGAGCAGAGAGTGTCGGGCGACGAGACCGGCATCTCCTGGGAGGACGACAAGGGCCGCTGGCACGACGAACTGTCCGACGGCGCCGACCGTCCGATCACCGACGTCGAGGGCTAGTGTTGGAATCTGACCACTAGTCGCGACGAATCGTCGCCAGCGGTGGAATCGCGTTGGATTTGTGGCCGGCGAGGCTCATAAGTCCGCCCACGCCGAAATCGCGGGGGCGAATCAGTCGGGAGCGGGGGCGCTCGGGGGGTGGCGGCGGGTTTCATGGCGCTCTGCGCCGCGCCGGCCATTGCAGCCGAACCCGCCGCCAACGCCCGCCCGAGCAATCTCGATAAGCTTCAGCCCTGTGTCCGCGCCTGGAGATCCTCGGTGGTCATGCCGAAGATCTGGGCGAACGGCGATCCGGCGGCGGGATCCCAGGCGTGGCGACCGCCGACGGTGAGGCCGCCGTCGACCAGCAGATAGGTCCCGGTCACGAACAAAGAATCGTCGCTGGCGAGGTAGAGCGCCGCGCGGGCGATGTCTTCGGGCAGGCCCGGCTTTGGCACCGGCTGGGCGACGTGGGCGTTCTGAGCCACCAGGGCGGCCATCTGGTCGGCGCCCTCGCGCGGCATGCCGAGCGCCGTCCCGAAGATCGAGGTGGCGATTAAGCCCGGACAGATGGCGTTGACCCGGATGCGATGCGGCGAGAGCTCGGCGGCGGCGCAGCGGCTGAGGTGGATGACCGCGGCCTTGGCCGCCGAATAGGCGATCGGGCCCCAGCCGGCCTGCAGGCCAGCCACGGAGGCGGTGTTGATGATCGAGCCGCCGCCGCGCGCCAGCATCAGCGGCCGGGCATGCTTCATGCCGAGGGCCGGTCCGCGCACCAGGAGAGCGAAGGTCTGGTCCCAGCCCTCGACGGTCAGGGTCTCCAGTCCGCCGGGCAGGCCGGCGTGGCCGGCGTTGTTGAACAGGATGTCCAGACCCCCGAACGCCTCGGACGCCAGGGCGCAGGCCCCGGCGATGTCGTCCTCGGCGGTGACGTCGCAGTGGGCGTAGCGCACCGCGTGCGGGAAGCGCAGCTCCAGCGCCGCGCCCTTGCTGTCCTGCACGTCGGCCGCCAGCACCTTCGCGCCCTCGGCGACGAAGAGCTCGACCGTCCCCAACCCGATCCCCGAGCAGCCGCCCGTAACCAGGGCGACCTTGCCCTCCAGTCGTCCAGTCATGATGCGCGCCTTTTCCCTCAGTCCATCGTCACCGGATTTCGGGGACAGTTTACTTAATTCCAATTCCGGCGACTGGGCCGGTCCACGGGCGCGCGGGAATTAAGTAAACTGTCCCCGAAATCCTGCCGGTGGCATTGCCCTCAGTCCATGGTCACCACCACCTTGCCGAGCGCCTTGCGGTCGGCGAGGTGGGCGATCGCCGCGCCGCCCCTGGCGAGCGGGAAGCGCTCGGAGACATAGGGGCGGATCCTGCCGGCGGCGTAGAGGTCCATGAGCTCCGCGATGTTGCGCTTGTGGCCAGCCGGGTCGCGGGCCACGGCCGCGCCCCAGAACACACCGACGATGTCGCAGCTCTTGAGCAGGGCGAGATTGAGCGGGATCCTCGGGATGCCGGCCGGAAAGCCGATGACCAGGAAGCGGCCTTCCCAGGCGGTGGCCCGCAGGGCGGCCTCGGCGTAGTCGCCGCCAACGGCGTCATAGACGATGTTCGCTCCGGTTGCGCCGCAGGCGCCCTTGAAAAGCTCCGCCAGGGCCTTCTGGCCGTCGCGGTCGAAGGGACCGGCCGGATAGACGACACCGCTCTCCGCGCCGTGGGCGATGGCGAGATCGACCTTGGCCTGGCTGGAGGCCGCGGCGATCACTCTTGCGCCCATGGCCTTGCCGAGCTCGACGGCCGCCAGGCCGACGCCGCCGGCCGCGCCCAGCACCAGCAGGCTTTCGCCGGACTTGAGGTGGGCGCGGTCCTTCAGGGCGTAATAGGAGGTGCCGTAGGTCATCAGGAAGGCCGCGGCCTCGTCGAACGGCATGCCGTCTGGAATGGGCGTCAATCGGCCGGCGTCCAGCGCGATCGCCTCGGCCATGCCGCCGTTGCCGGTGCTGCCCAGCACCCGGTCGCCGACCTTGACGTTCGTGACCCCGTCGCCGACGGCCTTGACCACGCCGGCGATCTCGCCGCCGGGCGCAAACGGCCGGGCTGGCTTGAACTGATACTTGTCCTCGATGATCAGCACGTCTGGATAGTTGACGCCGCAGGCCTTGATGGCGACCACCGCCTGGCCGGGGCCGGGCTGCGGGTCAGGCAGATCCTCCAGCACCAGGGTGTCCGGACCGCCGGTCGCCACGCTCAACAGCGCCTTCATGTCGTCGCCTCGCTCTTTCTGCTTTGCGCGAGACGCTAGAGCAAACCTGGCTCGGGCGGAACCATCTGAAGCGGATGCCTCATTCCGATCCTTCCCCCGTTCACGGGGGAGAAGGATAGGTTGGAAGGGGTCGCCAGCTCCCAGCTCCCCTTGCAAAGACAGCCTGACGGAGAAAGAGAACGCCCGGCGGCGGAAGAGACGAGGAGTGCGGCGTGGGCAAAGTGGCGATGGCGCTGCACGGCGGGGCGGGCGCCCTGACGGGGCGCGACTACAGCCGGGAGATCGCCCACATGCGCGGCCTCATCGAGGCTGGACGCGATGCGCTGGCGGCGGGCGCCGCGGCCCTCGATGTCGTGGTCGAGACGGTGGCGGCGCTGGAGGCGTCTGGCCTCTACGTCGCCGGCCGGGGGGCCTCGCCCAATACCGCCGGACTCTATGAACTCGACGCCTCGGTGATGGAGAGCGAGGGGCGCCGCGCCGGAGCGGTGGCGGCGCTGCAGGGCTTCGCCTCGCCGGTGCGCGCGGCGCGGGCGGTGATGGAGGCGACGCCGCATGTCATCCTGGCTGGCGCTGGCGCCGCCGCGTTCGCCGCCGCCCAGGGACTGGAGCCGATCGCCGATCCGGCGGCCTGGTTCACCCACGTCGGCTTCAGCACCCGCAAGGCGGGCGCGCTCACCGGCACGGTCGGATGCGTGGCGCGCGACGAAGCTGGCCGCTTAGCGGCGGCGACCTCCACCGGCGGGGTGTACGGCAAGCTCTATGGACGGGTCGGCGACTCGCCGATCCCCGGCGCCGGCGTCTGGGCGGACAGTTTTGCCGCTGTCTCCTGCACCGGCACGGGCGAGATGTTCCTCCGCGCGGCGGTGGCGGCGCAGATCGCCCACCGCGTGGCCTGGGCGGGCGGAAGCCTGGCTGAGGCGGCCGCCGAGGCTCTGGCGGATATGAAATCCCTCGGCGGCGAAGGCGGTCTGATCGCCGTCGGCGCGGAGGGTGATCCGGTGCTGCCGTTCGTCTCGCAAGGCATGAAGCGCGCCGCGCTGATGAGCGACGGGTCGATTTTCGCAGAGGCTTTCTGAGAATTCTCCCTCCCCTTGATGGGGAGGGTAAGTGCATATGGAGTTGGTCGGTGTCCCCGCCACTATTTCCTCTACCGTCATGGCCGGGCGTCAGTTCCGGCCATCCATGAACACGCGGCCTGGTGTGACCGCGTACCGCGGTCACGGTGCGACCGCACAGCCTCATTGTGGTCATGCCCGGCATGGCCACCCGACCTCCGGTGCGCATGGGTCGCCGGGACTGGCGCCCGGCGATGACGGTAGAGGGAGGGGATCAAGCGCAATCGCCCTGCCATCAAGGGGGAGGAGGTTGAGTCCTATTCATCACCTGGAACGCGAGCGTCCCACCTGCAGGCGCGCACCGTCGCGGTTTGCGTTATAATCGGCGGCCGCCCTCTTCGGATCTTGCTTTGACCGCCGCGCCTCTCAACCTCACCGGCCTGACCCGCGCCCAGCTCGCCGCCGCCCTGGTCGACTCTGGCGTCGCCACCGCGCGCGAAGCGCGCATGCGCTCGGCGCAGGTGTGGAGCTGGGTCCATAGCCACGGGGTCACGGACTTCGCGGCGATGAGCAATGTCGCCAAGGGCGCCCGCGCCGCCATGGCCGATTGCTTCACCCTGGCCAGGCCGGAGATCGTCGAGCGCCTCGAGAGCCGCGATGGGGTCATCAAGTGGTTGATCCGCTTCGCGCCGGGGATCGAGGCGGAGACGGTCTACATTCCCGACGTCGGCCGGGCCGGGGCGCTCTGTGTCTCCTCCCAGGTGGGCTGCACGCTCAACTGCACCTTCTGCCACACGGGCACCCAGGCTCTGGTGCGCAACCTCACCGCCGCCGAGATCATTGCCCAGGTGCAGGTGGCGCGCGACGACCTTGGCGAGTGGCGGGCGGGGGAAGGGGAGCGACGGCTCTCCAACATCGTCTTCATGGGCATGGGCGAGCCGCTCTATAATCTCGACAATGTCGCCGACGCGCTCGACGTCATCTCCGACAACGAGGGCATCGCCATCTCGCGCCGGCGCGTGACGGTCTCCACCTCGGGGGTGGTTCCCAAGCTGACCGAGCTCGGCGAGCGGACCTCGGCCATGCTGGCTATTTCCCTGCACGCCACCAACGACGACCTGCGCGACGAGCTGGTGCCGCTCAACCGTCGCTATCCCATCGCCGAGCTGATGGCCGCGATCCGCGCCTATCCCGGCCTTTCCAACGCCCGGCGGGTGACCTTCGAGTACGTCATGCTGAAGGGTGTCAACGACTCGCCGGCCGAGGCGCGGGCCCTGGTCAAGCTGCTGGCCGGCGTGCCGGCCAAGATCAACCTGATCCCGTTCAACCCGTGGCCGGGCAGCCCCTACGAGTGCTCGGATCCGGGAACGATCGAAGCCTTCGCGCAGATCGTCAATCGCGCCGGCTACGCCTCGCCGATCCGCACGCCGCGCGGCCGTGACATCCTCGCCGCCTGCGGTCAGTTGCGGACGGAGAGCCTGAAACAGCGGGCCAGCGCACGGCGGCGCGACCAGGCGGCGTGAACTCGGAAGGCGCTCAGATCATCAGGGGCGAGCGCGATTGAGCCGGCCGCCTCTATGGCTGATTGCGGTGGCCGCCGCCGGCCTGCCGGCGTTGCTGGCTGTGCCATGGGTGGGCGGCGCGCCCGAACCGCCGCGCGCGCCGCTCGGCCAGCCTCTGGCGCCGGCCTCCCTGTTCGATCCGGCCATCTGGGTGGCGACCCCGCCGCCGGGCCCCGGGGCCGGCACAGCCTTCTCGGTGGACTCCCGCGGCGTCTGGCTCACCGCCCGCCATGTGGTCGAGGGTTGCGCCCGGACGGTGATCGTCACCGCGCCGGGCCATGGCGTGGCGGCCAAGGCCGTGATCACCCCCGGGCGCGAGACCGCCGTCCTGCTCACGCAAGGCGGCGCGCCGGCCCTGCCTATCGCCCCGCCGGAGGGGTTGCGACGCGGCCAGGCGACCTTCGAGCCGGGCTTTCCCGGGGCCCGGCCGGGTGAGGCCGCCGCCGAGCTGCGCCGGCGGGCGAACCTGGTGGTCGGCTGGCGCGGTCTGCGGGCCCAGCCGGTGCTGGTGTTCGTGGAGACCGGCCGCTGGCCGTCGGTCCGCGGCAGCCTGGCCGGGCTCTCGGGCGCGCCGGTCCTCGACGTCGAGGGTCGGGTGCTCGGGGTGACCGTGGCCGAGAATCCGCGCCGCCGGCGGCTCTACGCCACCACGCCGGCCTCGCTGCGCGCCGCCTTGACCGGGGCCCGGGTGGCGGGGTCGACCGCCGCCGGCGAAGCGGTGACGCCGGCGACCTGGCGCGCCGTCTCGGATGAGTTGCGGGATCGCCTGAGCGTGGCCGAGGTGGAGTGCCTGGCGCGCTAGGCTGGGACCACCGTCTCGCGAGACGTCCGTGCGACGATCGTCGCCAGGATCATCGCCAGCACTCCGACCAGGCCGGCGTAGATGAAGAACACCACATAGCCGGCTCCCAGCGACGCCGATGACACGTGGGAGTGGGCCATGGCGTCGGCGAAGGCCTTCGGCGGCGTGTGGACGAACAGGGACTTGAGACCAGCCAGAGGACCGCCCGCGTCGATCGACCGCGCCGCGCTCTCGATGATGCGACCGGACTGCGAGGCGACGATCTTGCCAGGCAGAGAGTAGAGCGAGGAGAACAGCGCGTACTGCGTGGCGGTGAAGCCGACGCCGGTGAGCGAGGACATGTAGGCGATGAGGCAGGTGCCGGCGTAGGCCGAGACGATGTTGTCAATGCCGATGGCGAGGATCAGGGCCGACATCTGCGGGCCCTGGACCGCCAGCCAACCGAAGATGGTGTTGGTGATCGGCAGGGCGAAGGCCCCGACGAGTAGCGGCCGGATGACGCCGAAGCGGGCGATCGCCACCCCGCCGACGAACACCCCGGTCATCGAGGCGATAAGGCCGAAGCCTTTCCGCACCTCGGCGATGTTGTCGAGGCTGAAGCCGAGGTCGATGTAGAAGGCGTTCATGACGTTGAGCACGAAGTCGCTGAGCCGGTAGACACAGATCAGGGCCAGGATCAGCAGGGCCCGCTTTCCGAACCGTTCGAAGAAGTCGACCAGCGGGTCACCGAGCGCGTGAGAAAGATAGACGCCCGGCCGGGTCTTCACGCCCGGGATCGGCCTGGCGGCGACCGCCAGCACGGCGAATCCGAGGATGATCGAAGCCAGCTGCAGCCAGATGCCGTTGGGCTTGGCCGTCCAGGCCGTGCTGAGCGCCGCGCCCGCGCCGCCGGCGCCCACAAGATTGAGGCCGCCGGCCAGCAAGTCCGCCCGCGCGCCGAGGCCCGAGCCGAGCAGCGCCACCGCGAAAAGCAGGACGATCGAGCGTCCGATCCACTCGAGAACATCTCGCGCCGGCGCGGCCGCCACCCCGCCGAGAGGAATGGGCGGGACTTCGCGGTCCTTCTCCTTCGGCGCCAGCAGGACGGCGAGGCTGGCTACGCCCATGAGCGCGGCCATGCTCACGTAGGCGACGTGCCAGCCGACGCGCTGGGCGATGAACAGCGGCGCCGCGCCGGCGATGAGGTTGGCGATGCGGTAGCCCCACTGGTAGGCGGCGGCCATGGCGCCCTGGCGCGAGGCGTCGGCCGCCTCGATCCGCCAGGCGTCGACGACGATGTCCTGGGTCGCCGAGGCGAAGCCGGTGAACACCGCCCACAGCGCCATATAGGTCAACCCATGCGCGGGGTCGCCGGCCGAGACCAGGAGCAGACCGACGACCACGGCCGCCTGTGAGGCGAGCATCCAGGCGCGGCGCCGGCCGAGCCATCGCGCCAATCCGGGGATCGCCTGGCGATCGACCAGCGGGGCCCAGATGAATTTGAACGAGTAGGGGAGGGTGGCGAGGCTGAAGAGCGAAATCGCCGACAGCGAGAGGCCCGCCGTCCGCAGCCAGGCCGACATGGTGTCGAAGATCAGCGAGTTGGGGAGGCCCGAGCCGAAGCCGAGGCCGAGCATGATCAGCACTGTCCGTTCGGCGTAGACGCGGAAAGCGCCGCCGAAGCTGCGCGGGCGCCTCGCCTCCGGGACGCCGCCCGTCATTCCCGTCGGTCTCTCGCGGTCATCCGGCGGACACTGAAGCGCGTCGGGCGCGCCGTCCAGAAGCCCGCGAGGCCGCGCCGAGACACGCCGCTGATATGTCTAGACATGAATCTCGCCCCTCGGCCGGGCCCGGTCCCTGGGTCGCAGCCACCCGGGCCGCAGAGGCGAATTCATGCGCTCGAATGGTGCTGCATCTGTGCTGCATTGTGGTCGCGTTTAGGTGGCGACGGCGGCGAGTCGAGCGCCAATAGGGTCTCTACTTCGGTCAATATCATCTCTATATTTGTGTGTAAGCCGGCTCAACCGCGGTAAAAGTCGCCATCTCGGCGGCGCTTTGGTCGTCTAGTCAGATCGTTTCACGTGAAACGGCCCGCTGGTTACTTGGCGCTCTCGCGGCCAAATCATTTACGCCGCAGGGCTGCCGCAACCAGTTCAAGGCGATCATTGCCAAAATACATATCGGCGCCGTCGATGAACATGGTCGGTGAGCCAAAGCCGCCGCGAGCGATCAACTCGTCGGTGTTGCCGCGCAGCGTCGCCTTGATCTCCGGCGCGCCGGCGCTGGCCAGGAGGTCGTCGCCAAGCCCTACGCGGGCGGCGATGCGGGTCAGCACCTCATCTTGGGAGATGTCGAGGTCGTCGCCCCAATAGGCGCGGAACACGGCGCGGGCGAACGACGGCAGCTTGCCCTCCAGGTCGGCGACCAGGCAGGCGCGCATGGCCTTGACGCTGTTGACCGGAAACACCGAAGGCGGAAATTTGATGGCGAGGCCGGCGAGCCGCGCCCAGTCCT
>JBEKQJ010000082.1:0-16684 GCA_049519835.1 Caulobacteraceae bacterium
GTTCTTCACCGAGCGGATGACGATGCGGCTTTCGATGTTTGAGACAAGTCCCAACGCCAGAATCTTGTCGCGGAGGAACATATCGAAGGTGTTCATGTCCTTGGTGACGATCCGCAGCTCATAGTCAGAGGCGCCGGTGACCGTCGCGCACTGCGCCACCTCCGGCCAGCGCTTTACCGATTGCTCGAAGACCTCGAGATTCTCCCGCGTGGGCAGGGAGAGCTTGACCGTGCAGTAGACCTCGAAATCGAGGCCGAGTTTTTCCCGGTCGAGCACCGTGACCCGTCGTTGGATGACACCCTCTTCTTCCAGGCGCTTTATGCGCCGCCAGCAGGGACTCGAAGAGAGACCCACGCGCTCGGCGATTTCGGCGACCGAGAGGGAGGCGTCATGTTGGATCAGATCGAGGATGCGGGCATCCACGGCGTCGAGCCGGTCGGACAAGATTATTTCCCCATGCCTGATGTTTGGGTTCCGATCTTGCCGAACTGGTCAGCAAACGCGGAACGCCTTGGGCAAGCTTTGTCCGCGTTCCCATATATCATTGCAACTTCAGGGGCCAGTCGGAGGGGGAACGTTCTTGCCATGCGCCGCGTGATAGACGCCCGGAACGAAACATCTATTCCCCTGACTGGGAGTGTGAAGCCGTGAGCGAACCTTTGCGCTTCCATGTTCCGGAGCCGGCGAGCCGGCCAGGCGGCAAGCCGGACTTTTCGGGCGTGGTCATTCCCGAAGCGGGCTCGGTGGATCGCCCGCCTGTCGACGTCGATCCGACCGAAATCCGCGATCTCGCTTTTTCGATCATCCGAGTGCTGGACCGCGACGGTCAGGCGGTCGGACCCTGGGCGCCGGACCTCTCGAACGAAGAGATCGTCCGCGGCCTACGCCACATGATGACCCTGCGCGCCTTCGACGCCCGCATGATGATGGCGCAGCGGCAGGGGAAGACCAGCTTCTACATGCAGCATACGGGCGAGGAGGCGGTGGCCTGCGCTTTCCGCGTGGCGTTGTCGCCCGGCGACATGAATTTCCCGACCTATCGCCAGGCCGGGCTGCTCATCGCCGACAACTACCCGCTCGTCGACATGATGTGCCAGATCTTCTCCAACGAACGGGACCCTCTGAAGGGTCGGCAGCTGCCGATCATGTACTCCTCCAAGGCCCACGGCTTCTTCTCGATCTCGGGCAACCTAACCACCCAGTTCCTCCAGGCGGTGGGCTGGGCGATGGGCTCGGCGATCAAGGGTGACGACAAGATCGCCGTCGGCTGGGTGGGCGACGGGGCCACCGCGGAGTCAGACTTCCACGCCGCCCTGGTCTTCGCCTCGACCTACAAAGCGCCGGTGGTGCTGAACGTCCGGCGGCTCGGGCACCTTCGCGGCGCGCGGCCTCGGCTTCGGGATTCCGGCCTTGAGGGTCGATGGCAATGACTATCTCGCCGTCTATTCTGTGGCGAAATGGGCGATCGAGCGGGCCCGGTGCAATCTCGGACCGACGCTGGTCGAGTACGTCACCTATCGGGCCGGTGCTCATTCCACTTCTGACGATCCCTCAGCGTACCGTCCAAAGGCCGAGTCCGAAGGCTGGCCGCTGGGCGACCCGGTGCTGCGGCTGAAAGACCATCTGATCGCCATCGGCGCCTGGTCAGCGGAGCGCCACGTGCAGGCCGAAACCGAGATCATGGCCGAGGTGGTGGCGGCCCAGAAGGAGGCCGAACAGCACGGTACGCTCCACGCCGGGGGCAAACCCTCGACCCGGGACATCTTCGAGGACGTTTACGCCGAACCGCCGCCGCACCTGCGCCGCCAGCGCCAGCAGATCGGGATCTGACGCCATGGCCCGCATGACCATGATCGAGGCGATCCGCAGCGCCATGGACGTCTCGATGGAGCGCGACCCCAATGTGGTGGTGTTCGGCGAGGACGTCGGCTTTTTCGGTGGAGTTTTCCGTTGCACCGCCGGCTTGCAGAAGAAGTACGGGGCCAGCCGTTGCTTCGACGCCCCGATCAGCGAGTGCGGCATCGTCGGCGCAGCCATCGGCATGGCAGCCTACGGCCTGCGGCCCTGCGTCGAGATCCAGTTCGCCGACTACATGTACCCGGCCTACGACCAGATCGTATCAGAGGCGGCGCGACTGCGGCATCGTTCGGCCGGCGACTTCACCTGCCCGATGGTGATCCGCATGCCGACTGGCGGCGGCATCTTCGGCGGCGAAACCCACAGCCAGAGCCCCGAGGCCCTGTTCACCCACGTCGCCGGCCTGATGACCGTAGTGCCGTCTAACCCCTACGACGCCAAAGGCCTGCTGATCTCGGCGATCGAGAGCCCGGACCCGATTATCTTTCTGGAGCCCAAGCGGCTCTACAACGGTCCGTTCGATGGCCACCACGACCGGCCGGTCACCGCCTGGTCGAAGCATGAGCTCGGCGAGACGCCGGAGGGCCACTACACCATCCCGCTCGGCAAGGCGGCGTTGCGGCGCGAAGGCCAGGCGGTGACGGTGATCACCTACGGCTCCATGGTCTACGCGGCCCTGGCGGCCGCCGAAGAGACCGGCGTCGACGCCGAGGTGATCGATCTGCGCACCTTGGTGCCGCTCGATCTGGAGACCATTGTCGCCTCGGTCGCCAAGACGGGCCGCTGCCTGGTCCTGCACGAAGCGACCCTGACCTCCGGTTTCGGGGCCGAGCTGGCGGCGGTAGTGCAGGAGCACTGCTTCTACCACCTCGAGGCGCCGATCCTGCGCGTGGCGGGATGGGACACGCCTTATCCGCACGCCCAGGAGTGGGCCTATTACCCGGGTCCGGCGCGTGTCGGCGCAGCCCTTCGCGAACTCACGGAGGCCGCCTGATGGGCGAACACGTCGTCAAGCTGCCGGACGTAGGCGAGGGCGTGGCCGAGGCCGAGCTCGTCGAATGGCACGTCAAAATCGGCGACCTCATCCGCGAGGACCAACTGTTGGCCTCGGTGATGACCGATAAGGCAACGGTGGAAATTCCGTCGCCGGTCGAGGGCGAGGTGATCTGGCGGGGTGGCGAGATCGGCGATGTGGTGCCGATCGGCTCGGCTCTGGTGAGGTTGAA
This sequence comes from Caulobacteraceae bacterium, assembly GCA_049519835.1. Classification (GTDB taxonomy): domain Bacteria; phylum Pseudomonadota; class Alphaproteobacteria; order Caulobacterales; family Caulobacteraceae; genus Acaudatibacter. The sequence goes on from JBEKQJ010000082.1 coordinate 3,084, forward strand.
GACAGCCGGCGGCGCATCGGCCCCTGAACCCAAGCCAGAGCCCGCAAAGGCGCCACCCTCGCCGGTCGAGGCGTCGCCGCCTGTAGCCCGAGCACCGATGCCCGAGGCGCCTCCGCCACCGCCCCGGCCCGAACCCCCGGCTCAGCGCCGGGCGCCGGGGGAGAAACCGATCGCTTCGCCGGCCGTGCGCCAAGCCGCGCGCGAAGCGGGTGTCGACTTGCGGCAGGTGGCCGGAACGGGGCCGGCCGGCCGCATCACTCACGACGATCTCGCCGCCTTCATCGCCCACGGGCCCGCGCCGGCGCGCCGCGGGCCGATCCAGCGCACCGAGATCACCGAGGTGAAGATTGTCGGCCTGCGTCGCCGGATCGCCGAGAAGATGGCCCTGGCCAAGCAGCGCATCCCGCACATCACCATCGTCGAGGAGACCGACGTCACAGCTCTCGAGGAGCTGCGGACGGCCCTCAACAAGCGGCACGCGGCTGATCGCCCACGGCTCACAGTGCTGCCGTTCCTCATGCGCGCCATCGCCAGGGCGGTGGCCGAGCAACCGGCGCTCAACGCCCTCTTCGACGACGACGCCGGGATCGTGCGCCAACATGCCGGCGTCCACATCGGCATCGCCACCCAGACGCCCGCCGGCTTGATCGTGCCGGTGGTCAAGCACGCCGAGGCCCGCGACCTCTGGGACTGCGCCACCGAGGTGGCGCGGCTGGCCGAGCGAGCCCGCGATGGGACAGCCACCCGCGAGGAGCTCTCCGGCTCGACCATCACGATCACCTCCCTGGGGCCGCTCGGGGCCATCGCCACCACGCCGGTGATCAACTATCCAGAGGTGGCCATCGTCGGGGTCAACCGCATGGCGGTGCGGCCGATGTGGGATGGGACAGGCTTCGTGCCGCGCAAGATGATGAACCTTTCCTCCAGCTTCGATCATCGGGTCATTGATGGCTGGGATGCCGCCGTCTTCGTCCAGCGGCTCAAGGAGTTGCTTGAGACGCCGGCCCTCCTGTTCGTGGACGCCTGAGATGGACGAGATCGTCTGCCGCCTGCTGGTGATCGGGGCCGGGCCTGGCGGCTATGTCTGCGCCATTCGCGCCGGCCAACTCGGTATCGACACCGTGATCGTCGAGCAGGGCCGCCTCGGCGGCACGTGTCTCAACGTCGGCTGCATCCCCTCCAAGGCGATGATCCACGTGGCCGAGGAGTTCGAGGTTCTGACGACGGCCGCGAGCGGCAGGTCCGTCTTCGGCCTGTCGGCGGCTAAGCCGACGCTCGACCTCGGCAAGGCCGTGACGTGGAAGGACGAGATCGTCCACCGGCTGAACACCGGCGTAGCCGGCCTCCTCCGCAGGGCGCGGGTCAAGATCGTCCATGGCCAGGCGCGCTTCTGTGACGGCAAGACCGTCGAGGTGGAGACAGAAACCGGCCGGGTGCGCATCCGCACAGAGACGGTGGTCATCGCCTCCGGCTCCGTCCCGGTGGAGCTGCCGTTCCTGCCGTTCGGCGGCGACGTGATCTCCTCAACCGAGGCGCTCTCGCTGGCCGAGATCCCCGCCCAACTGGCGGTGGTGGGCGGCGGCTATATCGGCTTGGAGCTCGGCACGGCCTACGCCAAGCTCGGCGCCAAGGTGACCGTGGTCGAGGCCCTGCCGCGTATCCTGCCGCTCTACGACGAGGAGCTGACCGCACCGGTGGCCAAGCGCCTCGCCGAGCTCGGCGTCGAGGTGCTGACCGGCGCAAAGGCCAAGGGAGCGTCGGCCGGCGCGCTGCAGATCGAAAGCGCCGATGGTGAGGCGCGGGCTATCGGCGCCGATAGGATCCTGGTCACTGTCGGCCGCGCGCCAGCGACGGCGGGTCTCGGGCTGGAGGAGCTGGTCCTCGACATGGACGGCCGCTCCATCCGCATCGACGACAAGTGCCAGACCTCCATGCGCGGTGTCTATGCCATCGGTGATGTCAGCGGCGAACCGATGCTGGCCCATCGCGCCATGGCCCAGGGCGAGATGGTGGCGGAGATCGTCGCGGGTCACCCCCGCGCCTGGGACAAGCGCTGCATTCCGGCCATCGTCTTCACAGACCCGGAGATCGTCTCGGCCGGCCTTTCGCCAACGGAGGCGCGCGCCGGCGGCCGCGAGGTCAAGGTCGGCCTCTTCCCCTTCCAGGCCAGCGGCCGGGCGATGAGCAAGCATGCCGAGCGCGGTTTCGTGCGCATCGTCGCCAGCGCCGACCGCAATCTGGTCCTGGGCGTCCAAGCCGTGGGGCAGGGGGTGTCGGAGCTCTCGACCGCCTTCGGCCTGGCCATCGAGATGGGCGCGACCCTGGAGGACGTGGCCGGCACGATCCACGCCCATCCGACGCTTGGGGAGGCCTTCCAGGAAGCGTCGCTCAAAGCCCTCGGACACGCCCTTCACATCTGACGGGGCCGGCCCTATAAGCCTCCGCCTCGCGATGGCGCCCCTTGGGGCTGGGTAGCTCAGTTGGTTAGAGCGGTGGATTCATAACCCACAGGTCGGCGGTTCGAGCCCGCCCCCAGCTACCACAGGTATTGGATATCGAGACGCCGGGGCCGGTTTCCAAGATCGCAGGCCGCGCCCTTCACCCACTCCCTCGTCACCCCCATATGGCCAGAAGCCTTCGGGCTTCCGAACCTAGGACCAAACGGGGCGATCCATGGAATTTCGACGTCTGGGCGCATCGGGCTTCACAGTTCCCGCCTTGAGTTTCGGGGCCGGCACTTTCGGCGGCGAGGGCGAATTCTTCAAAGCCTGGGGTGGCTCCAGTCCCGAGGAGGCCAGCCGGCTTGTGGCCATCTGCGTCGAAGCCGGCGTCACCATGTTCGACACCGCCGACATCTATTCCGGCGGCGCCTCTGAGAGCGTCCTCGGCCAGGCGCTCAAGCCGCATGCGCGCGATGGGATCATCATCTCCACCAAGGCGACGTTCCGCGCCGGAGGGGAGGCCAACAATGTCGGCTCCTCGCGCCAGCACCTGATCGAGGCGGTCGAGAAGTCTCTCAAGCGGCTCCAGACCGACTACATCGATCTCTTTCAGCTGCACGGGTTCGACGCCAAGACCCCGGCCGAGGAGGTGCTCTCGACCCTCGACACGCTCGTGCGGGCCGGAAAGATCCGCTACGTCGGCGTCTCCAACTTCTCCGGCTGGCACCTGATGAAGTCCCTGGCTGTGGCGGAGAAGTATGGCTACCCGCGCTATGTCGCCAACCAGACCTATTATTCCCTTGTCGGCCGCGACTACGAATGGGAGCTGATGCCGCTCGGCCTCGACCAGGGGGTTGGCGCGGTGGTCTGGAGCCCCCTGGGCTGGGGCCGGCTAACGGGCAAACTGCGCCGCGGCCAGCCCCTGCCGGAGGTCAGCCGCCTGCCGGTCACCGCCGCCTTCGGTCCACCTGTGGACGACGAGCATCTGTTCAAGGTCGTCGACGCCCTCGATGAAGTCGCCAAGGAAACCGGCAAGAGTGTCCCGCAGATCGCCCTCAACTGGCTGCTCCAGCGGCCGACTGTGTCCACGGTCATCGTCGGGGCGCGCAACGAAGAGCAGCTTCGCGCCAATCTTGGCGCCGTCGGCTGGAACTTGACGGCTGAGCAGGTCGCCGCGCTGGACGCAGCCAGCGCCGTCACGCCGGCCTATCCCTATTGGCACCAGCGCCAGTTCAAGGAACGAAACCCGTCGCCGGTGTAAGGCTGGAGCCGCCGATCGACTCCAGATATTGCCGGAGGCGGGCCTGAAGGTTTGGCGGCGCGTCGGGCATTTCGAGGAACTCGCGCACCGCCATCATCCGCCAATATTGTCCCTCGTCGCCGAAGACGATCGACGCCGCCTGCGCGGGCTCGATCTCGGCCACGAAGAACCAGCTCGGCGGCAGGCCGCTGGCGTGGGTGTAGAAACGCTCCCAGCGCACCTGGCCGGCGCTGAGCCGGAGACCGAACTCCTCCTCCGTCTCGCGGAAGGCGCACTCCAGCGGACTCTCCGCGCCCTCGCGCCCGCCGCCAGGCAAGTCCCAAAAGCCCGGGAAGGGGATGTCGGGCTTGTCGTCGCGGCGATAAGCCACCAGCTCGTCGCCGCAGAGGAGCGCGATCTTGGCGCCGAGAAAGTCGGTCATGCGGGCGGGACCTTCCGAAAGCCGCCGGCAACCTAGCGCAACTGTCGAAGCCCCAGCAGGCGACCGGCGCGCAACATTCGCTTCAGGATGTTGCGCGGGCGTCCCCGCCGCTATCTGCCCGACGGGATGTCCTTGAACGCCACGTCCTTGTCGAGGCGGATGTCCGGCGGCAGGCCGAGCACCCGTTCGGCGATGATGTTGCGCAGGATCTCGTCCGTGCCTCCGGCGATCCTGAGGCCCGGCGCAGCCATCAGCGAGGTCTGGAAAGCGGCGGCGAGCGGCGCATAGGCCGGATCGTTGATGATCCCGTATTCGTCCTCGAGTTCGAGCGCGGCGTTGGCCATGTCTTGCATCACGCTGGCGCTGACCACCTTGGCGATTGAGTTCTCCGGTCCGGGCGTCTGGCCGCGCGAGAGGGCGGTCATGGTGCGGTAGGTGGTGTACTTCAGGCCCTCCGCCTGGACGAACCAGTCGGCGATCTTCTCGCGCAAGCCCGAGTCCTTGATCGCCGGGCCGGCGAGGGTGGCGATATCGGACGCCAGCTTGAGGACGCGTCCGTGCCCCGAGCCGCTGCCGCCGCCGCCGACGCTCAGGCGCTCGTTCATCAGCGTGACCATGGCGACCTTCCAGCCCTCGCCGACCTCGCCCACGCGCTGGGCGTCGTTGATCTTCAGGTCAGTGAAATAGACCTCGTTGAAGTTCGAAGCGCCGGACATCTGGTGGATCGGCCGCACCTCGACGCCAGGCGCGCGCATGTCGATCCAGAACATCGTCATGCCCTTGTGCTTGGGCACATCCGGATCGGTGCGGGTGAGCAGCAGGCCGAAGTCGGAAAAATGGGCGCCGCTTGTCCACACCTTCTGGCCGTTGATCGTCCACTCGTCGCCGTTGCGGATGGCGCGGGTGCGGGCCGCCGCCGCGTCCGAGCCGCCCGATGGCTCACTGAACAGCTGGCACCAGATCTCCTCGCCGAGTACGGCGGGGCGGGCGAAGCGCTCCTTGTCGGCCTCGTTCCCGACTGTCAGGATCGTCGGCACGCACATGCCAAGACCGATGGTGAAGGGGTTGCCGGGGGTGGCGAACTTCGACTCCTCCTGGCCGAAGATCACCGACTGCCAGGCCTTGCCGCCGCCGCCGCCCCAGGCCTTGGGCCAGGTGATGCAGGCGTAGCCTGCCTCGGCCTTGCGGCGCTGCCAGGCGCGGGCCGCATCCATGTTCACTTCGTCGTCGTGGCTGATTTCCGCGGCGCCCGCCTTCCTGGGCGCATTGGCCTCCAGCCAGGCGCGGACCTCGGCGCGGTAGGCGGCTTCCTCAGGCGTGTCGTTGAAGTCCATGAGTTCCTCCTTCAGGCCGCCACGTTGCGCCGTTCGAGCTGAGCGACGAGGCGCTCCTTCCAGGCCTTGGCGCCTCCGGCCACCAGGCCCAATTGCTGGGCGCGGCGGTAGAAGAGGTGGCAATCCACCTCCCAGGTGTAGCCCATGCCGCCGTGGGTCTGGACGTTCTCCTTGGCGGCGAACCACAAGGCCTCGCAAGCCGCCACGCGCGCCGCCGCGGCGGCGATGGGCAGCTCGGCCGCGCCGCTTTCCAGGGCCCAGGCGCCATAGTAGGCGTTGGACCTCGCCAGTTCGTTCTTGATGTAGATATCGGCCAGCTTGTGCTTGATCGCCTGGTAGCTGCCGATCGGCCGGCCGAAGGCGTAGCGCTCCAGGGCGTAGGCCTTGGCCATCTCGAGCGCCCGGTCGGCGGCGCCCACCTGCTCGAAAGCCAGCAACACGGCGGCGCGGTCCAGCACCTGCTCGGCCAGGGCCAGGCCCTCGCCGGCCTCGCCAAGGCGCTCGGCCGGCGCGCCGGTGAAGGTCAGCTTGGCGACCCCGCGGGTTGGATCGAGGGTCTGCAGGGTTTCGCGGGCGACGGCGGCGTCGTGGAGATCGACCAGGAAGAGACTGGCGCGGGCGCCGTCCTTCGCCAGCACCACGGCCAGGTCGGCCGCATCGCCGTCGGTGACCGGGATCTTGACGCCGGTGAGCTTGCCGCCCTCCACGCGGGCCTGGACCTGGGCTTCGGTGAGCGCGCCGGCCCGCTCGTTGGTGGCGAAGCAGCCGATCACCTCGCCGGCGGCGATCTTCGGCAGCCACGCCGCCTTCTGGGCGTCGGAGCCGGCCAGCAGGATCGCCTCGGCAACGAAATAGACGGTCGAGGCGAATGGAATCGGAGCCAGGGCCCGGCCGAGTTCCTCGGCGATGGCGGCCAAATCGATATGGCCGAGGCCGAGACCGCCGTGCGCTTCCGGGATCGCGGCTCCCAGCCAGCCCTGGCCGGCGACCGCCTTCCACAGAGCTTCGTCATACGACTTGGCCGGATCGTTGAGGACGCCGCGCACGACGGCGACGCCGCAGTGGCCCTCGAGGAACCGGCGCGCCTCGCCCTTGAGGAATTTCTGATCGTCGGTGTAGTCGAAATCCATGGCGTCTCGTCCCAAGTTCTAGAGCGCGTTCCGAAAAAGTGGGAACCGGTTTTTCGACCAGAACGCCCTCAACTTTGAGGTCACGATAATCGCCTTTCCGCGAACGGAAAGCGTGACCCAACGTCAGGGGGACAAATCCTCGCGACCGCGATGGCGGCCCGCGCGCGCCAGCGTTAAACACCATCGCCATGCGCACAGACACTCCCCAGCCCATCCAGCTCGCGGACTACACGCCCCCGGACTACCTCATCGACGAGGCGGCGCTGGACTTCAGCCTGGAGCCGGCGGCCACCCGCGTGAAGGCCCGGCTGGCCATCCGCCGCAATGGCGAACACGCGCGGCCGCTGCGTCTCAACGGTGAGCGGCTGAAACCGATCTCGGTGGCCATTGACGGTCGCCTGCTTGGCGCAGACGAACACGCCATCGATGCGGAGTGGCTGACTATCCATGCGCCTCCGGCCGCCTTCGCCCTTGAAACCGAGGTGGAGATCGATCCGGCCGGCAACACCGCGCTCGAGGGTCTGTATGTCTCGGCCGGCCGATTCTGCACCCAGTGCGAGGCCGAGGGCTTCCGCAAAATCACCTGGTTTGCCGACCGGCCAGACGTGCTGGCGCGCTACACGGTTCGCGTCGAGGCGGACCGCGTCTATCGCCACCTGCTCTCGAACGGCAATCTGATCGAGGCTGGCGAGATCGCCGGCGGTCGCCACTTCGCGGTCTGGGAGGATCCGTTCCCAAAGCCCTGCTACCTATTCGCTCTGGTGGCCGGCGAACTCGACGTCCTGGAGGACTCCTTCACCACGATGAGCGGGCGCGAGGTGGCCCTGCGCATCTACGTGGACCCGGGCCTGTCGCCCCGCGCAGTCTACGCCATGGATAGCCTCAAGCGGGCGATGCGTTGGGACGAGACAGCCTTCGGCCGCGAGTACGACCTCGATCTGTTCATGATCGTGGCGGTGCGCGACTTCAACTACGGGGCGATGGAGAACAAGGGCCTCAACATCTTCAACTCGGCCCTGCTACTGGCCGACGCGGCCACGGCCACCGATCTCGACTACGAGCGCATCGAAAGCGTCGTGGCGCACGAGTATTTCCACAATTGGACGGGCGACCGCATCACCTGCCGCGACTGGTTCCAACTCTGCCTCAAGGAGGGCCTGACCGTCTTCCGCGACCAGTCATTCTCCGCCGACCAGCGCGGCCACGCGGTCGCCCGCATCAAGCAGGTGCGCGACCTGCGCGCCCGCCAGTTCAGCGAGGACGCCGGTCCGCTCGCCCACCCGGTGCGGCCGTCGAGCTTCGTCAAGATCGACAACTTCTACACCGCGACAATCTACGAGAAGGGCGCCGAGGTGATCCGTATGCTGAGTATTTTGCTCGGCGAGAGGGATTTCCGCGCCGGCATGGACCTTTATTTCGAGCGGTGGGATGGCCACGCCACGACGGTTGAGGCCTTCATCGCCTGCTTTGCGGACGCCTCCGGCCGCGACCTCACCGACTTCTTCGGCTGGTACGAACAGGCCGGCACGCCGACGGTGGACATCAAGGCGTCGTACGACTCTGCCGCCCGAGCCCTCGATCTCGTCGTCAGCCAGGCGACGGCCCCCACGCCCGGCCAGCCGGACAAGCGCCCGCTGCCGATCCCGCTCGCCTTCGGCCTGCTCGATGAGGACGGCCGGGCGTTGAAGCCGACCGAGGTGTCGATCCTCGACGGCCCCGAGACGCGACTGCGCATTGAGGGAGTCGAGCGCACGCCGGTTCTGTCGGCTTTGCGCGGGTTTTCCGCGCCCGTGAAACTGACGACCGACGCCCCGGCCAAGGACGCCTACGTCCTGCTGGCCGCGGACCCAGACCTTTTCAACCGCTGGGAGGCCGGCCAGAGCCTGGCCCGTGACTTGATCCTTGGCCGTGCGTCCGGCGCGGCCGACGAGGTGGGCGAAGAGCGCTACGCCGACGCTGTGGGCCGGGGCCTCGCCGACCAGTCCGCCGACCCGGCGTTCAAGGCCCTGCTGCTGGCCCTGCCGTCGGAGAACGACCTGGCCCAGGCTGTGGCGCACGCCGATCCGGCAGCGATTCACGAGGCGCGTGACGCACTGCGCCGGCGCATGGCGACGCACTTGGCCGAGCCTCTGCGCCGTCTGCACGACGGCTTGAAGGACGGTCACGCCTTCTCGCCCGACGCCGAGGCCGCCGGTCGGCGGGCGCTGCGCAACGCCACTCTGGAGCTGCTGGCCGCCGACTCCAGCGGTCGCAACCGCGATCTTGGGCGCGAGCACTTCCGCACCGCCACCAATATGACAGACGCCATGGGCGGGCTGAACGCCCTGATGCTGATGGGCGGACCGGACTTCGAGGCCGCGCTGAAGTCGTTCTATGAGAGCTGGCAGGCCGAGCCGCTGGTCATCGACAAGTGGTTCGCTGTCCAGGCGCGCGATCCGGACGAGGGCGCGCTCGGAAGGGTTCTGGCGCTCACCACCCATCCGGCCTTCGACACCAAGACGCCGACCCGCCTGCGCGCCCTGGTCCAGACCTTCGCCTCGGCCAATCCGGCCAGGTTCCACAACCCGTCGGGCGATGGTTACCGTTTCCTCGCCGACCAGGTGATCGCCACCGACGCCTTCAATCCGATGACCGCGACGCGGCTCGTCGAGCCCCTGTGCGTGTGGCCTCGCTACAAAGCCGAACTGGGCGTGCTGATGCGGGCCGAACTGGCGCGGATCGCCGAGAGCCCGTCCATTTCCAATAACCTCGCCGAGATCGTCGGCAAGGCGCTGGAGGGGTCGGACTAGCTGTCGTTGCCAAGAAGGTTGTTCAGTCTCTGCCAGGGGCTGAGGCCGCCGATGCCGGCGTGGGGTCTTTGGAGGTTGTAGGCGTCGGTCCAGGATCCGACGGCGGCGGTGCGCTGGGCCGATGCCCATTCGCGCAGGCTCGTCTGGATAAAGCGCTCAGCCTTTCCGTTGGTGCGCGGCCTGAAGGGTCGGGTTCGGATGTGGCGGACACCGGCGGTCTGGATGGTCTTGGCGAAGAGCTTGGAGACGTAGGCCGAGCCGTTGTCGGTCATGACCCGCTCGACGCGCACCCCGAGGCGGGCGTACCAGGCCAGAGCGCGTTCGAGGAAGCCGGCGGCGTCCTGGCTGGTCAGGCCCGGCAAGATCTCGGTGTAAGCCAGCCGCGAAGCGTCATCGATGGCCACGTGCAGGTGATCCCAACCGATGCCGCGGTTACGGCTGGCTCGCTGGCCGGTGATGCGATGACCCAGGCCGTCGATCTTGCCCAAGCTCTTGATGTCCAGGTGGATCAACTCACCTGGTGCAGCGCGCTCGTAGCGGTTCGGCGGAAGCTTCGCCTCCAGCGCCTTCAGCTTACCCAGGCCCAGCCGGCGCAGCACCACGCTCACCGTCGAGCGCGGCATGGCGAGCACCCGGGCGATCGAAGGCCCGGTCATCCGCTCCCGTCGCATCTGTTCGATCTCGGCCACACGCTGCGGCGAGGTCCTGCGCGGACATCGCCTGGGCGCCGAGCTGCGATCGCAAAGTCTCCGCTCGCCGCCCAACCGATACCGGGCCAGCCATCGGTAGGCCGTCCGCTCAGAGACCCCCGACGCCGCGGCCGCCCGGCTTACCGGCCAGCATTCATCCGCGATGCGAGATACTAAAACGGCTCGACCAAGCGGCGTCAGCCGCGCATTCTTGTGGACGTTCATCCGGGGAGCTCCGGTGGAAGTGGAGTGTTGCAACCCCAGCTTCGTTCAAACCCCTCCCCGGGTGAACAACCTTCGTAGCTTCGACAACTAGCGCGTCCGTTGGTCCGCCAGCACCTCCCGCGAGGCTGCCAGCGCCGCGCGGCGGGCGGCGGCGAGCTTCGCCTTGAGGGCGCGAAAATCGCGGGCCTCGCCAGCCTTGGCGAGAAGGGCGCGGAGGGCCTTCGGCTCCTTTTCTGGATCACCATCGTCCTCCAGGGCGATCTTGAGCAGCTGGGATAGCGCCTGCTGCAGTCGCCAGGCGTCCGTGAGAGCGGCGAGGGCCTGGGCGGGGGCGCGGCCCGCGAGACACTCTAACGCCTCGCCGGTGTTGGGGCGCAGAGGGCCGCCGGTCGCCGCGTTGACGATCTGCAGGAACTGGGCGGCGAACTCGATGTCGACCAGGCCGCCGTCGCTGAGCTTCATGTCCCAAGCCGAGGATGGCGGGCGCTCGGCGGCCATGAGCGCACGCATCTCGCGGACGTCATGGGCGGCGACAGCGGGGTCGCGCGGCCGACGCAGGGCGGCCTCGATTGCGATCCGCGACGTCTGTGCGAAGGTGTCTGACGAGGCCCAGACGAGGCGGCCCCGGGTCAGGGCCAGCAGCTCCCAGGTCTCGGCTTCGGCTGCGTAGTAGTCCTCGAAGGCCTGGAGGCTGACAGCCACCGGCCCCTTGGTCCCCGAAGGCCTGAGTTGGAGATCCACCTCGTAAAGCCCGCCTTCGGCGGTATGGACGGAGAGCGCGGCGGTCAGACGCTGGGTGAAGCGCGCGTAGAAGACGTCAGCCGTCAGGCCAGCGCCGTCCGAGGTCACATCCGGCTCGGTCGGCCGGTAGAGAGTCATCAGGTCGAGGTCCGATTGCGCGCTCATCTCGCGCGCGCCGCACTTGCCGAGCGCGATCACCGCGATCTCGCCCGGAAAAGCCCCGAACGCCCGTTCGCTCTCGGCCAGCGCCGCCACGGACAGACCCCGGATCACCGCGTCGGCGAGGTCGGCGAAGGCGGCGCCTGCCGCCTCCGGGTCGGCTTGTCCCTCCAGCACCTGCACGGCGATGCGAAAGGCGTGCTCGCGACGCGCCCGCCGCGCCTGGTTCATGGTGGCCTCGAACTCGCCGTCCGCTGCGATGCGCTCGGTCAAGCCCTCCGGGGCCGCAAGCGGGCCGAAGAACCCCGGATCGAGCAGGGCGTCCAGAGCCGCGGGGCTGCGCGCCAGAGTGGTGGCGAACCGTGGCGCGAAGGCCATGATCCGCACCACCAGGGCCAGGAGCGCGGGCTGAGCCAGGAACAGGGATTGGGCCTGCACGCCCGAGTTCAGGCGGGAGAAAAAATCCGAGAACCGCAGGAAGGCGGCGTCCGGCGCGCCGGTGGCCGCCGCCGCCTCCAGCAGGCGCGGAGCGAGGCGGGTGAGCAGCTCGCGGCCGCGCTCGGTGCGGGTGGGCCCGACGCGGCCATGGTGCCAGCCACGGATGACGCCGGAGACCTGGGCCGGGTTCGAGAACCCCATTCTTGCCAGCGTGGCCAGCGTCTCGGGATCGTCGCCGACGCCGGTGAAGACGAGGCTGCCGTGGCGCGAGGAGAGCGGCTCCTCGCCGGCGAAGAGCTCGCCATAGCGGCGGTTCACCGTCCGAAGGGTCCGGCCGACGGCGGCGTCGAAATCGCGGAGCCGGTCGAAGCCGGCCAGGGCGGCGATGGCGCGGCGATCGTCCGCCGCCTTTGGCAGCCGGTGGGTCTGCTCGTCGGCAATCATCTGCACGCGGTGTTCCCAGCCGCGCAGGGAATCGTAGGCGGCGGTGAGTTCGGCGGCGGCGGCGTGGCTCACCTGGCCGGCCTCGGCCAGGGCTTCCAGGGCGCCGAGCGTCATCGGCGAGCGCAGACCCGGATGGCGGCCACCCAGGATGAGCTGCTGGGTCTGGACGTAGAACTCGATTTCGCGGATGCCGCCGCGCCCGAGCTTGAGGTCGGCGCCGGCCGCCGTCAGGCCCTCGTGGGTGTCGCTGGCGTGGATCTGGCGCTTGATCGAGTGGATGTCGGCGATCGCGGCGAAGTCGAGATTCCGCCGCCAGATGAACGGCGTGAGGTCGGCCAGAAAAGCTTCGCCGCGAGGCAGGTCGCCGGCCATGGCCCTAGCCTTGATGAAGGCCGCGCGCTCCCAGTTCTGGCCGACGCTCTCGTAGTAGCCGAAGGCGAAGGGGACCGGCACGGCCACCGGCGTCGACGATGGGTCTGGGCGCAGGCGCAGGTCGACGCGAAAGACGTAGCCCTCCGGTGCGCGCGCCTGAAGCAACTGGGCGAGGCGCTCGGTGAGGCGGATGGCGACAGCGGCGGATTCCTGACCAACACCGAGCGGCAGGACATCTGGGTCGTAGAAAATCGTGATGTCGATATCGCTGGAATAGTTGAGCTCGAAGGCGCCGTGTTTGCCCATGGCGATGACGAAGAAGCCAGGAACCGGACCTTCGGAGCCATCGCCGACGCCGGTTAGCCAGCCGTGAGCGGCGGATTCGCGGGCGGCAAGGGTGAGGGCGGTGCGGACCGCCGCGTCGGCGAATTGCGTCAGCGCGCCGGTGACCTGGGCCAGTCGCCAGACGCCGCCTAGGTCGGCCAGGGCGGTCAGCAGGTGTAGTTCCGACTTGAGCCTGCGAAGCTGCGCCGCCGAAACCAAGAGGTCGCCCGCAGCGGCCGCCGCTTCCGTCTCGTTCAGGATCGCCGCCAGTGAGGCATCGGGCGCACGAGCGAGGAGCCGACGCAGCCGCTCGGGGTCACGAACCGCCAGGCTGGCGAGATAGGGCGCGGCCGCGAAGATCGGGTCCAGGGCCGGCCACGCGGCGAGCTCGCCGACCCGCTCACGCGCCCGTTCCGCCGCGCCGGGATCGACCACCGGTCCGCAGGGCCGGATCAGCTCGCCGAGCGATTTCATCCCACCTTCGGCAGCACGAGGGCGACGCGGAGGCCCGGTCCCGGCATTCCGCCCGGGCCTTCGTCGAGCTCGAGGTGCCCGCGGTGAGCGCGGGCCACCGCCGCCACCAGCGAAAGGCCGAGACCGGCGCCCGGCAGGCTGCGGCTCTGCTCGAGGCGCACGAAGCGCTGGGTGACCCGGTCGCGGTCGTCGGGTGGGATGCCGGGGCCGGTGTCGGTGACCGAGAACTCGATATCGCCGGAGGCGCGGCGGCGCACGCGCAGCATCACCGCCCCGCCGGCCGGGGTGTATTTCAAGGCGTTGTCGAGGATGTTGGAGAGGGCCTGGGCGACAAACTCGCGGTTGGCCTTGAGGGCCAG
>JBEKQJ010000083.1:0-11216 GCA_049519835.1 Caulobacteraceae bacterium
GATGAAGATCTCGCCGAGTTCGCCGTCGTCGTATTCGCCGGTGTGCAGATAGACCTTATGGCCCCCGACCGTGGCTTTCTGGATGTAGCCTTTGCGGCGATCCGGCAGGCGTTGGCGGTTGCGCTGCGCTTCGACCACCCGCTCGACCACGCGTTCGCGCACCACCTCTTCGACGCGCACGTCGGGGGAGGAGATGGCCAGGGCGAAGCCGGCCGGAGACTCGGCGCGGACGAGGCGCAGGGCCCGCATGCCGGCGGCCGCGGCTTCACTTTGCAGCCGAACGGCCTCCGCGGGACTGGCGTCGAAGGCGAGCGGCAGGACGGCGACCGGTGGCGTGGGGCTTGCCGCCTGGACGGCGGCGATCATGGCGAGCCGGGCCTCGGGGCTGATCTCGGTCGCGCCGCGGAAGCGGGCGCGATCCTGGTCAGAGAGGAAGGGCGCATCGGCGAGGCTGCCGACGCCGAACACAAACGCCTCCGCCTCGGCGATCTCTGCGGCGCTCAGGCCAGCGAAGGCCAGGGTGTCGAAATCCGGCGTCGCCAAGACATCTGGCGCGGCGCCCAGGACGTCGCGCACAAAGCCCTCGCCGACCACCGCCGGCGCGAAGGCGCGGCGCAGGCCGCCCGCGCGGCCGAGGGCGCTCTCCGCCGCGGCAATCTCATGCTCGGTGAAGCCGAGCCCGGCCAGTCGATCGAGCCCCGGGGCGCCGTCGAGCGTGCGCGCCCCGAGGACGAGAGTCCGCGCGGCGTCGAGCGCGTCGCCGGCCAGACCAGCCAGAGCCGCTTCATCCAAGACATCGAACGTCTCGCCGTCGGCGGACTCGGCCAGGCGGCGCGGTCCGGGCCAGGGGTCTGAGCCCAGCGACCGGCCGCCGATCTTCAGCGCGAGCTCGGCGTCGAAGGCCGGGAAGAGCGAGAGGAGATTTCCTTCGCCTGCGGCGTCGGCCGCCAGGGCGAAAAGCGTGGCGGCGCGGGCGCGTCCGGCGTCCGAGTCGTAGGCCAGGCCCTCGGCGACGAGACGATCGGCGACACCGGCCAGGACGAGGGCGATCGGTCGCGCTTCCCGTCGGCGGCACGCCGCCAGCGGCGTAGCGGTGAAACCGACCTGGACTTCGATGTCGAGGGCGAGCGCCAGCAACTGAACGGCGACGGCGATCTCCGCCTCAGCTAGGGCGAAGACGTCGAGCGCGGCGACGGGCGCGGACTGGGCCAGAGTAAGCGCGCGAGCGTCGGCCGCATCGAAGGCGAGCGTCACCTGGCCGGTCTTCCAGCCGGCCCCGGCGGCGAGCGCCGAGGCCGGCTGGGCGCCGACCGTCTCGTTCCGGTCGGCGATGGCGATCAGGGTATCAGCGAGGCGAGGCGCGGGAAGGACGTCGGTCGGCGCGAGAGCGATGGCGTCGGCGATGTCGCGCCAGGACGCGCCCTCCGCCCGCGCCTCCAGCGCCGCCCGGGCCAGGGCCGGATTGGCGGCCGGGTCGTCGCAGCCTTTGCCTTCGCAGCGGGCGACGGCGTCGCTGACGGCGGCCAGCCCCGGATCTCGCGTCTGCACCGCGTCGGCGAAAGCCCTGGAGCCTATCGTCGGAATCTCCAGCGCCGGCGCGCGGACGGTGTCATCCGCGAGCGGGTGGAGGCGGGCGCCAAACGGCAGCGAACGTCCGGGCGCGGCGAAGCCAAGCGCGCACAGGCCGAACAGCATCCGGCGGAAGGTCAGCGCCTCTTCCTGGCTCTCGAACCGGCCGAGCGTCAGGCCCCAGGCCGCCAGGCGGCGCGCCCAGCCGTCCGGTCCGCCGCCCAGCAGCGGGTGCAGCTCGGCGGAGAGGTCCAGATCGCCCGTCGGCAGATCCGTCGGCAGGGTCTCGGCCCAGTCGAGCCAAGCCTCGATGCGGGCGCTCGTCCAGCCGGGCGGCGCGATCACCTCCACGAGCGCGCCGCAGCGCTCCACCTCCCGCGACGCCACCAGGACGTCATCGGCCAGGAACTGCGGGCGAAGGGTGATGCGCATGGCGGTCTCCAGCGGGGCGGAGGCTAGGCCGGCCAGCGCCTTATCGCAACCGCATCTTGCGTGGTTGGCGTGACCGTCCACAAGATGTAGGGGTTGTCCGGCTCTCTGGACGCTGCCGACCCGCCCCCCTATAAGCTGGGCGGCCCTCGACGAGACCTCCCCGGCATGAGCTTCCTGAAGTCGATCTTCACTTGGTGGACGGGCGCGACCATCGGCGCGTCGCATCAGATCCGGCGCGGCGGCGCGCTGGTGGGCGAGGACGAAGCCGGCAATCGCTACTTCGAAACCGTCGATCCGAAGTGGAACTACGACGGCCGCAACCGTCGCTTCGTGATCTACAACGGCTACCCCGACGCCTCGAAGGTCGGCGCCGACTGGCACGGGTGGTTGCACCACACCTTCGACGAGCCGCCGACCCGCGCGCCCCTGCCGCGCAAGGCATGGGAGAAGCCGCATCTGCCCAACCTCACCGGCACGCTTCTGGCTTGGCGCCCGCCCGGCGCCATCGCCCGCGGCGGCGAGCGCGCGCCGGCCAGCGGCGACTACGAGCCGTGGGTTCCCGATTGAGGCGGCTCGCCCTGGCGATCTTCCTCGCGTCCGGCCTGACCGCCGCCCACGCTCAGGAGACGCCGCAGAACGCCACGCCGGCGCCGGAGGCTCCGCCCGTCGTCGTCGCGCAGCCGCCTCAGAACGCCTCCAACACCGCCGCGCCGCCGGTCATCGAGGCGCCGCCGCCGCCGGTGGCCCCCAAGCCCAAAGCGGCGACCGTCGCCCCGCCCAAGCCGGAGATTCCCCCGGGGCCCCCGCCGCCGGCGCGTAGCCTGACCGCCATCATCAGGGTGCTCGACAAAGTCACGGCCGAGACCATGCGCTTCGCCGCTCCGGTCGGCCGGCGGGTGCGATACAAGACGCTGATCTTCGTCGTGAAGGCCTGCGAGACGCGCGGCGAAAAGGATCCGCTGCCGAGGCCTTCGGCCTATGTGGTGATTGACTCCGAACCGCTGGCCTTGCCGGGCCAGGCCGCGCCGCCGGCCAAGGAAATCTACCGCGGCTGGATGTTCGCGACCGCGCCTGGCCTGCATCCATTCGAGCATCCGGTCTACGACGCCTGGCTCGAAGAATGCACCGACGCCCCGATCCAGTTCTAGGCGGGAAACCGCGCCTTTCGCTTCAGCGCCTCGGCCAGCCGCCGACGGTATTCGACCTGCGAGATTTCCACCGCCCCGAAGGTCTCGAGGTGATCGGTGACGAACTGGGTGTCGAGCAGCGTGAAGCCGCCGGCGCTCAACAGTTCCACCAGTCGCACCAGGGCGACCTTGCTGGCGTCCCTCTCCAGCGAGAACATGCTCTCGCCGAAGAAGGCCCCCCCAAGGGCGACGCCGTAGAGCCCGCCGACCAGACGCCCCTCGAGCCAGGTTTCGACGCTGTGGGCCGCGTCACGCCTGAAGAGTTCCGAGCAGAGTCTTTGAATCGTTAGGTTTATCCACGTCTCATGGCGACCGGGCGCCGGCGCCGCGCAGGCCTCGATCACGGCGTCAAACGCGGTATCGACGCGGATTGCGAACCGGCCAGATCGCACGGTGCGGGCGAGGCGTCGCGGGGTGTGAAAGGAGTCCAGAGGGATGACGCCGCGGCGGGCCGGGTCGACGAGAAACATGCGCTCGTCCCAGCGCGCGTCGGCCATCGGGAACACGCCGCGACGGTAGCAGTCCAGGAGGTCGTCGGCCGAAAATCCCAGCACCGCTCAGCCATGGACTAGGATTGGGCGGCGATCCAGCGTTCGAGCCAATGGATGTGGTAGCGCCCCTCCAGGATATCCGGCTCGTTAAGCAAGTCCTGGAAAAGGGGGATCGAGGTGTCGATCCCGGCCACCACCATCTCGGCCAGACAGCGCTTGAGCCGCGCCACGCACTCGGCCCGGTCGCGGCCGTTGACGATCAGTTTGCCGGCCAGACTGTCGTAGTAGGGCGGGATCGAATAGCCGGCGTAGAGCGCTGAATCGAGCCGAACGCCCAGGCCGCCGGGGGCGTGGAAGTCGGTGACCAGGCCCGGCGACGGGGCGAACGTGCGCGGGTTCTCGGCGTTGATCCGGCACTCGATCGCGTGGCCTTCGAAGGTTATCTCGCTCTGCTTGAACGAGAGCGGCAGGCCGGCGGCGACGCGGATCTGCTCGCGCACCAGGTCGATGCCGGTGATCGCCTCGGTGACCGGATGCTCCACCTGCAGGCGGGTGTTCATCTCGATGAAGAAGAACTCGCCGTCCTCGTAGAGGAACTCGATCGTGCCGACGCCCAGATAGCCGATGGCCTTGATGGCGTTGACCACCGTCTCGCCGATTTTCGCGCGCTGCTCGGGTGTTATGGCCGGGGACGGCGCCTCCTCCATCAGCTTCTGGTGGCGGCGCTGCAGCGAGCAGTCGCGCTCGCCGAGGTGGCAGACCGCGCCGAACTGGTCGGCGATGACCTGCACCTCAATATGGCGAGGCTCGGCCAGGTAGCGCTCCATGTAGACGGCGTCGTCGCCGAAGGCGGCGCGGGCTTCGGCTCGGGCAGTGCCCCAGGCTTCGACCACATCTTCACGGCTACGCGCGACCTTCATGCCGCGGCCGCCGCCGCCGGCCGCGGCCTTGATCAGCACCGGAAAGCCGATCTTCTCGGCCGTCTCCAGAGCTTCGGCTTCACTTTCCACGGCGCCGTCGGAGCCAGGCACCACCGGGATGCCGACCGCCTTCACCGCCTTCTTGGCGGCGATCTTGTCGCCCATGACCCGGATGTGTTCGGGCCTTGGCCCGATGAAGGTGATGCCGTGGGCGGTGACGATCTCGGCGAAACGGGCGTTCTCGGAGAGAAAGCCGTAACCAGGATGCACGGCCTGGGCGCCGGTGATCTCGCAGGCGGCGATGATCGAGGGGATGTTGAGATAGCTCTTGGCGGCCGGCGCCGGGCCGATGCAGACGCTTTCGTCAGCCAGGCGCACGTGCATGGCGGTGGTGTCGGCCTGGGAGTGCACGGCCACGGTGGCGATGCCCATCTCCTTGCAGGCGCGGTGCACCCTGAGCGCGATCTCGCCGCGGTTGGCGATGAGGATTTTCTCGAACATGTCAGCCGATGACTGCCAGCGGCTCGCCAAACTCCACAGGCTGGGCGTCGTCGACCAGCAACTCGACCACCGTCCCCGCCTTGGGCGCCGGGATGGGGTTCATGGTCTTCATGGCCTCGATGAGGAGCAGGGTCTGGCCGACGGACACCTGATCGCCGACCTTCACGAACGCCGGCGCGCCGGGCTGGGGCTGGAGATAGACGGTGCCGACCATAGGCGAGGTAACGGTCTCGCCGGCTGGCGGGGCCGGCGGCGTCTCCGAAGCCGCAGGGGCCGGAGCCGAGGTGACCAGCGCCGCCGCGGGCGGGGGCGGTGCGTAGGCCTGGACCACGGCGGCGCCGGCCGTCTTGGCGACCCGGATGCGCAGGCCTTCGCGTTCGAGCTCGATCTCGGTCAGGCCGGTCTCATTGAGGATCTCGGCCAGTTCGCGGACCTGGGCGCTCGGGGAGGGTGGGGATTTGGACGTGGGCATGGGACTCTTTGACTAGGCGCGCGGCGCGGCGATCAGGTCGAGCGCCGCTTCGACCGCGAGCTCATAGCTCGCCGCGCCGAAACCGCTGACGACGCCGGTGGCGGCGAGGGAAACATAGGTCGTCCGGCGGAAATCCTCCCGCGCGGCCGGGTTGGAGAGATGACACTCGACGATCGGGATCTCGAGCGTCTTGAGGGCGTCGAGCAGGGCGATGGAGGTGTGCCCATAGGCGGCCGGATTGATGATCAAGGCCCGGGCGGCTTCTCGCGCCTCCTGCACCCATTCGATCAACTCGCCCTCGTGATTGGTCTGTCGGAACACCACCACCGCGCCGCGCGCGCGTGCGCGGGCTTCGACGAGCGCCCGCACGTCCTCGAGCGTGTCGTCGCCGTAGACGTCGGGCTCCCGAACCCCGAGCAGATTGAGGTTGGGGCCGTTCAACACGTAGATCGGCTTCGACATTCCCATCGGCGCCCGCAGGTCGCGGTTGCGGGGCCTTTCCCGAACGCCGATCGACCTAGATTTCAAACACTTGAACGCTAATCCTGAGGCCGTCGGCGTCGTCGCGCCGGCCGGAGTCGCGCTCCGGCCGTCTTGTATAGACGCCCGTGCGGGCTCACAAGCACGCCGCATGAGACTGACGATCAACGGCGAGGAGCAGGCCTGCCCGGCGGCCACCATCGCCGGCCTCCTCGCGACGCTAGGATTCGACAATCGCAAGGTAGCGGTCGAGCGCAATCTCGCCATCGTTCCGCGCTCGTTATGGCCGGCGACGGCGCTGGCCGAGGGCGACCGGATCGAGATCGTGCACTTCGTCGGAGGCGGCTGACATGAACGCGCCCATGAACCCCGCGGAGGCCAGGTCGGCCGACACCTGGACGGTGGCCGGCCGCACACTCACCTCGCGGCTCATTGTCGGCACCGGCCGCATCGACGACTATGCCCTGAACGCCCGAGCCGCCGAGGCTTCCGGCGCGGAAATCGTCACCGTCGCCGTGCGGCGTGTGAACCTCACCGATCCTTCAAAGCCCATGCTGACCGACTTCTTCAAGCCGGATCGCTTCATCCTGATGCCCAACACCGCCGGCTGTTTCACCGGCGAGGAGGCGGTGCGCACCCTCCGCCTGGCGCGTGAGGCGGGCGGTGGTGAGCTCGTCAAGCTGGAGGTGCTGTCGGACGCCAAGACCCTCTACCCCGATATGGAGGAGACGCTGCGGGCCTTGAAGCTGCTCGTCGCCGACGGCTTCGATGTGATGGTCTATTGCACAGACGACCTCGTCTACGCCCGCAAGCTCGAGGAGGCGGGCGCCGCGGCAATCATGCCGCTCGGCGCGCCGATCGGTTCGGGGCTAGGGGTCCAGAACCGCGTGAGCCTGCGGCTCATCGTCGAGCAAGCCAAGGTTCCGGTGCTGGTTGACGCCGGCGTCGGCACGGCTTCGGACGCGGCCATAGCTATGGAACTCGGTTGCGACGGGGTCCTGATGAATACCGCCATCGCCCTGGCCAAGGATCCGGTGCGGATGGCCAAGGCCATGAAGCACGCCGTGATCGCCGGTCGCGAAGCCTATCTCGCCGGGCGCATGCCCAGGCGGATGTACGCCGACCCGTCCTCGCCGCTGGCCGGGCTGATCTAGACGACCGTCTCGTCCGCGAGGTGGCAGGGGCGCCCGCCCGCCTCGACCTGCAGGGTGGCGTGATGGACCTTGAAGCGCGCCTCGAGTTCATGACTGACCTCGTGCAACAGGCCATCGTCTAGTCCAGCGCCTGGGCGCACCAGATGGACGGTCAGCGCCGTCTCCGTCGTGCTCATCCCCCAAATGTGAAGATCATGGACATCGGCCACACCCGGAAGGGAGGCCAGGTAAGCCTTGACGGCAGTGCGATCAACGCCCGCCGGCACCGCGTCGAGCGCCAGGTCGAGCGACTCGCGCAGTAGCGACCAGGTGCCCCAGACGATCACCCCTCCGATGAGAAGGCTCACCGCCGGGTCGAGCCAGGTCCAGCCGGTCAGCCAGATCGCCGCGCCAGTCGCGACCACGCCGGCGGCGACCAGGGCGTCCGCCGCCATATGAGTGAAGGCGGCGCGCAGGTTGACATCGCCCTTGCGTCCCGAGGCGAACATCCAGGCGGTAACGCCGTTGATTGCGACGCCGGCCGCCGCCACCGCCATGACCGTCAGGCCTGCCGATGGCTGTGGATGCATGAGCCGTTGGACGGCGGCCCAGGCGATCGCGCCAGTGGCGACGAGCAACAGCATGGCGTTGGCGAGGGCCGCCAGGATCGAGGTGCGGCGCAAGCCATAGGTGTAGCGGTCGGACGGCGCTCGCCTGGCCATTCGCGCCGCCATCCAAGCGAGGCCGAGCGCCAGGACGTCGCCCAGGTTGTGCCCGGCGTCTGATATGAGCGCGAGGGAGTTGGCCATCACCCCATACGCCCCCTCGCCGATCACGTAGGCGGTGTTGAGGGCGATCCCGATGGCGAACGCGCGTCCAAACGAAGCCGGTGCGTGGTGGTGATGATGACCACCATGACTATGATGCGAGTGCTCGTGGTCATGGTCGTGGAGATGATCGTGCGATCTGGACATACCCACCAGGGTATCAACGCGCGCGCGCCGAGGCGAGGGCCCTGCTAGAGTCGCCTTACGCACCCGGAGAGTCGCAATCCATGGCCGCCAAGCACGATTTCCGCCGCTTCCAGGTTGGCGAGCGCCAACTTGAGCCCGAGACTCTGATGTTGGGCTATGGCTTCGATCCGACCCTGTCGGAGGGCGCCGTCAAGACGCCGATCTTCCTGACTTCGACCTTCGCCTACTCGGACTGCGAGGAGGGCAAGCGGCTGTTCGACTATATGGCTGGTCGCGCCCCGCCGCCCGAGGGTGAGTCCGCCGGCCTGATCTACACCCGCTTCAACAATCCCAATCTGCAGATCGTCGAGGAGCGGCTGGCGGTGCTGGAGCGCGCCGACGCCTGCGCGGTGTTCTCCAGCGGCATGGCGGCGATTCTCACCGCGCTGCTGGCGACCACTGAGCCGGGACAGACGGTGATGCGCAGCCGCCCGCTCTACGGCGGCACTGAAACCCTGTTCGACACGCTTCTGGCGCGGCTTGGGGTGCGCAGCGTGGGCTTTTTCGATGGTGTCGATCCTGCTTCGGTCGCCAAGGCCGCCGACGAAGCCAAAGCGATCGGTCCGGTGGCTGCGATCTATGTCGAGACCCCGGCAAACCCCACCAACTCCATCGTCGACCTGGAGCTGGTCGCCGAAACGGCGGACCGAATCGGCGCCGCCCAGGGCGCTAGGCCGGTGGTGATCGTCGACAACACCTTGCTAGGCCCGCTCTATCAGTCGCCGCTCGCCTTCGGCGCCGACCTCGTCGTCTACTCGCTGACCAAATACGTCGGCGGCCACAGCGACCTGGTGGCGGGATCGGTGGCCGGCAGCGCCGCCCTGATGCGCAAGGTCCGGTCGCTGCGCAACCTGATCGGCAACCAGCTCGACGTGCATAGCTGCTGGATGCTGACCCGCTCGCTGGAGACCCTGCGACTGCGCATGGATAAAGCCTTCGACAACGCCGCCGTGGTGGCGGACTGGCTGCGCGCGCAACCCTCGGTGGAGCGTGTCGACTATCTGGGTTTTGCCGAGCCCGGCTCACGCGAGGCAGGGGTGATCGCGCGTCAATGCGGAGCCGGTGGCTCGACGTTTTCGTTCACGGTGAAGGGAGGTCAGCCGGAGGCCTTCAAGGTGCTGGATAGCCTGGAGGTCTTCAAACTGGCCGTGAGCCTGGGCGGCACCGAGTCTCTGGCCTGCCATCCCGCCAGCACCACGCATTCCGGGGTGTCGGCCAACGAGCGGGCCGTGCTCGGTATCGGCGAAGGTCTGATCCGTGTCTCGGTCGGAATCGAATCGCCGACCGACCTCATCGCCGACCTCGCGCGCGGCTTGGCGGCCTAGCTTCCGCCCGGCAAACCGTCCCTCGAGAGCAGCACGGCGAGCCAGCGGGTCACGCGGAACTCCGCGGCGATGGCCATCACCGTCACGGTGAGCGGCGTCGAGAGCAGCACGCCAGGCGCGCCGAGGATCGCGGCCCAGAATCCCAGCGAGATGAGGATGAACAGGGGGTCGAGGTTGAGTTCGTCTCCCTGCAACTTCGGCATCACGACGTTATCGATGGCGAACACCGCAGTGGCCAACAGGCCCACGATAAGGAGCGGGCGGGCCAGGTCGTCGAACTGGGCCAGCGCCAGGAGCCCGGGAAAAACCGAGCCGGCCACGGCGCCAACGATCGGAACGTAGGCCGACAGGAACACGAGGAAGGCGGCTAAAAGGGCGTCGTGCACGCCCATCACCGTCATCAGCAGCCAGACCACGGCGGCGATGAAGAGCGCCTTCAGTGTTTGCAGGACGGCGTAGCGGTCGACGGCGTTGGTGACGCTGGCGAAGACGCGTTCGGCGGAGGCCTGGCCGGCTTCGGTTTCATAGAGGCGCCCGAATTTGCGCGAAAAGGTCGTACGTGAGGCGACGAGGAAGCCGAAGTAGATCAGCGACAGGGTGGCGAAGGAGGTAAAGCGACGCAGAGTGGCGAACACCACCCCGGCGAGCGCCTTGGGATCGACGCCGCTGGCCAGGTTTTCGATGGTCATCGGCTGGGCGCCGACCGCGGTGAGCCCCTGCGCCATCGCCGCGTCGACCTTCGGCGCCAGGGCGTGAAGTTGGGCTGCGAACGACGGCCCCTGCCAGATGATCAGTCCGGCGACCACCGCGAAGGCGGCCAGGATCACCGCGCCGGCGATCCCACCCCGAAGCCACGGCGGTGCGGAGGGCAGCCGCCGCAGGAGCAGACGCGAGCCGCCTTCCGTCAGCAACAGCATGAACGCGGCGACCACAAGTGGCGCGAGGATGTCGGCGAAGAAGCGCACGAGCGACAGGGCCAGCACCACGGCCATGAACACCGCCGCGCTACGGATTGCGCCCAGCCCGCCCGGGGCCGGCGGCGGGGACTCCGACGCGCTCAGGCGGCCTTCGCTGCGACGGCCGGGCGGCGCAGGTCTTCGGCGAGCCCCTCGCCCATGAGGTCGATGAAGTTGTCGGCGTAGAAGCGCGCGCGAGCTGTATCCGAGGCGCCCGCCAGGGAATCGTCGAAACGCTTGAGCGGATTGCGACCGCCCTCAACGTGCGGGAAATCGGATGAAAACAGGCACACCTCCTCGCCAGCGTTGGCGATGATCCAGGCGGCGTCCTCGTGTGGGTAGGGGGTGGCCCGGACCTGACGGCGGACGATTTCGCTCGGCGCGGCCGAAAGGCGGTGGAGGCGCTCCTCGTTCTTGACGAACGCCTGGGCGGCGCTGTCCATGAACCGCATCCAGCCCGGCAGCCAGGAAGCGCCGAGTTCGATGGCGCCGAACTTCAGACGCGGGAAACGGTCCATCACCCCATCGAGAATCAGGCATGCCAGCGACTGCATCACCGAACCGGGGATAGCCATGAAGCTCACCGAGGTGAAGTTCTCTTCGCCGCCATGGAAGTCTTTCACCCGTGGCAGGCCATTCTCGAAGTAGTCGGCATGCAGCTTCTCCTCGCCACCGACGTGGAAGAGAATTGGCAGGCCGGCCTCTTGCGACATCGCCCAAATCGGATCGAAGCCGAT
>JBEKQJ010000084.1:0-11044 GCA_049519835.1 Caulobacteraceae bacterium
TTGTTGGGCGTGGGCCGCCGCAAGCCCGTATCCCGGCACAATGATGACGCTGCTGGCGTAGCGCATCTTGATCGCCGCGTCGGAGGCGTCCGTCGGCCGTTCGCTGCCTTTGATGGCCCCAGGCTTGGCCTTGGCGACCGTCCCGAAGTTGGTGAACAGCACATTGGCGATCGAGCGGTTCATCGCCTTGGCCATGATCACCGTCAAAAGCAGGCCCGCGGCGCCGACCACCATGCCGGCGATCATCAATGCCGGGTTCTGGAGCACGAAGCCTTCCAGCCCCACGGCCAGGCCGGTGAAGGCGTTGTAGATGGAGATCACCACCGGCATGTCGGCGCCGCCGATCGGCAAGGTCATGAGAATGCCGAACGCCAGGGCGCAGGCGAAGAAGATCCAGATCCAGGTGGGCGTGGTCAGCATGAGGCCGCCGACGCCAAGGACCGAGGCCACGATCACGCCAGCGACGGCGAGCGTCGCAACCATGACCGCAGCATTGGCGAACTGCTGGCCCTTCACACGCAACGGCGCTTTGATGACGCCATCGAGCTTGGCCCAGGCGATGACGGAGCCGGAGAGCGAGACAGCGCCGATCAGGCCGCCCAACAGGGTCACGATCAGCTGGGTAAGACCCTGCGTATGGCCGCCGAACAGCTCGACCGCGGCGATCGATCCGGCCGCGCCGCCGCCCATCCCATTATAGATCGCCACCATCTGCGGCATGGCGGTCATGGCGACCTTGCGCCCGACGAACCAGGCGCCAGCGCCGCCAATCAGCAGGGCGGTCACAGCCAGACCTATGTTGACCAGCATGTGCGGTCGCGCCGCCGCATTCACGGTGAAGAGGTAGAGAAAGCTGGCCAGCACCGCGGCGATCATGCCCAGCCCCGCGACCCGGATGCCGGACGGCGCGGTGGCCGGCGACGACATGCGCTTCAGGCCGAACATGAACAGGAAGGCCGCGCACAGATCGGCCCCGCCGATGACGATTTGAGAGAAGAGGGTGAGCATGACGGGCCTCAGCCTTTCTTAAGGTGATGGACCCGGGCGTGTCCGTGGTGGGCGGGCGCGGCGTCGCTGCGCTTGAACATGGCGAGCATGCGGTCGGTGACGGCGTAGCCGCCGGCGGCGTTGCCGGCCCCGAGCAGCACCGCGAAAAACCCGATCGCCTGCTCCAGGTGCGTGCTGGCGTTGAAGAGGGCGAACAGGCCGCCGACCACGACGATGCCGTGGACGAAGTTCGAGCCCGACATCAGCGGGGTGTGCAGGATCGCCGGGACGTTGCCGATGATCACCCAGCCGGCGAAGGCCGCGAGCATGAAGACGTAGAGGGCGACGAACCCGGTCATGGCTATGTCGAAACTCATCGAGCGGGTCCGATCGTTTTCAAGCCGCGTGCGCGGGTGATTTGGCGGAACTGGCCTTGGCGCCGTCGGCCGGCCTGGCGTCAGCTTCGCAAAGCTTGCCGTCGTGGGTCAGGGCCGTCTTGGCGATGACCTCATCGGTCCAGTCGATGGTGATGATGTTGTCCTTCAACATCAGGGCGAGCAGCGCGTATTGGTTCTTGGCGTAGAGTTCGCTGGCGTCCCTGCCGAGCCGTGAGGGCACATTCAGGGGCGCGACGATGGTCACCCCGCCGACCTGGGTCGTCCGGCCCGGACTGGTGTCCTCGCAATTGCCGCCGCCGTCGGCGGAGAGATCGACGATGACGGCCCCGGCCTTCATCCCCGCCACCTGCGCCTTGCTGACCAGCTTGGGGGACGCTTTGCCGGGGATCGCCGCGGTGGTGATGATCAGGTCCGAGGCCTGGATATGCTGCGTCAGGGCCGCGTCGACCTTGACCTTTTCCTCGGCCGTCAGCGCGCGGGCGTAGCCGCCCTTGCCGGTCGCGTCGACGCCGGTGTCAACGAACGTCGCGCCAAGGGACAGGGCCTGCTCCTTCGTGGCCGGGCGCACGTCATACCCCTCGACCACGGCGCCCAGCCGCTGGGCGGTGGCGATGGCTTCCAGCCCCGCGACGCCAAGGCCCATGACCAGAACCTTGGCCGGGCCGATGACGCCCGCCGCCGAGGTGATCTTGGGCAGGACGCCGGTCATGTGGGTCATGCCGAGCGCGACGGCGTAATAGCCGGCCAGCGCCGATTGACTCGACAGGGCGTCCATCGACTGCGCCCGCGAGATGCGCGGGACGCGCTCCATGGCGAAGCAGGTGATCTTGCCAGCGAGGAGCCGCTTCACGAGTTCCGGCTCGTTCGCCGCATAGATGAAGCTGACCAGGATCGAGCCGGGTTTCATGGCGGCGATCACGTCAAGCGCCGGCGGCTGAACCGCCAGAACCACATCGGCGTCGGCGACCATCGCGAGTCGATCATCGACGATGGCGACATCCTTGAAGGCGGAATCGGCGAGCTTGATCGCCTCCCCCGCGCCGGACTGCATATGCAGTCGCGCGCCCAGCTTGATCAGCTTGGGGACGACAGAGGGCGTCAGGGCGACGCGCCGTTCGTGCGGCTGGGTCTCCTTCAGGACGGCGACGTTCACGTACATGGTGGTTCCAGTTCCAGGAAGGCAGAGCACGGAGCGAGGGCGCCGAAGCGGCGCCCTCGCCCGGTCCGAGCTAGGCCGGAGCGTGCTCGTTCGCGGTGCGAACCAGCTTCTTGTTGACGAACTCCTGGATGCCCATGTCGCCGAGCTCGCGGCCGTAGCCGGAGTTCTTGATGCCGCCGAAGGGCAGTTCGGCGTCGGACCAGTCGATGTTGTTGATGAACATCATCCCGGTCTCGACCTTGGAGGCGACCCGCTTGCCGCGCGCCACGTCCCTGGTCCAGACCGAGCCGCCGAGCCCGAAGTCGGAGTCATTGGCCAGGGCGATGGCGGCCGCCTCGTCCTTGACCCGGAAGAACAGCGCCACCGGGCCGAAGAACTCGTCCCGGAAGGCGGGGTTTTCCGGCTTGATGTCGGTGAGGATGGTGGGCTGCATGTAGGAACCGGCGCGCGCGATGCGCTTGCCGCCGATCAAGAGCTTGGCGCCCTTGGCCACGGCGTTGTCGACCTGCCCTAGCAGCTGCACCAAGGCCGCCTCGCTGGACAGCGGGCCGAGCGTCGTCTTCTCGTCCAACGGATCGCCGGCCTCGAGCGCGCTCAGCGCGGCTTGGAAGCGTTCCAGGAACTTGTCGGCGATGCTGTCGACCACGATGAAGCGCTTGGCCGCGCAGCAGGTCTGACCGGTGTTGTACATCCGGCCCCAGACCGCCCAGGGAATGGTGTGATCGAGGTCGGCGTCTTCGAGCACGATGAAGGCGTCGCTGCCGCCGAGCTCCATGGACGTGACCTTGAGATTCCGGCCGGCGCGTGAGGCGACGCTCTGTCCCGCCGCGACGCTGCCGGTCAGGCAGACGCCCTTGATACGCGGGTCATCGACGACCTGGTCGGCTTGCGCGTGGGAGATGAACAGGTTGGTGTAGAGGCCGACCGGCGCACCGGCGTCGAGCAGCAGCTTTTCGAACGCGAGCGCGCATTGCGGCACGATGCCGGCGTGCTTCACCACCAGCGTATTGCCGGCCATCAGGTGCGGTCCGGCGATCCGCGCGAGTTGGTAGTAGGGAAAATTCCACGGCTCGACCCCGAAGATCACGCCGATCGGGCTCGACTCCATATGGGCTTCGCCAACTGTCGGGTTGAGCTTCACCGGGGCGAGAAAGCGCTCGGCGTTCTTGGCGTAGTAGGCGAGAATCCGGGAGCTGAACTCCACTTCGCCGCGGGCTTCGCCGATCCGCTTGCCCATTTCCTGCGTCATGATGCGGGCGAAGGCGTCGGCCTGCTCATGCAGCAGCTGCGCCGCCTTGGCGATGACGACGGCGCGTTCGGCGTAGGTCTTGTGGCGCCAGGTTTCGAAGCAGGTCTGGGCCGCCGCCAGCTTGGTCTCGTATTGCGAGGCGCTGATGTCGTCGAAGTCCTTGATCAGCTTGCCGTCGAAGGGGCTGAGGCTCTGGTAGGTCATTGGGTCGTCCTTTTCATGGTCGTCTCACGCCCCCCCGGGAAATAGTCGGCCGAGGCCAGGTCAGGCCTCGATCAGCACCTTGAGCGCCTTGGTCTTGGCGGCGTTTCCGAAGGTGTCGTAGGCGTCGAGGATGTCGGCGAGCTTGAAGCGGTGGGTAATCAGCAGCTTGGGGTCGATCTTGTGGGCCTTGAGCACCTTGAGCAGCATCGGGGTGCTGACGGTGTCGACCAGCCGGGTCGTGATGGAGATGTTGCGATCCCAGAGCTTCTCGAGATGCAGATCGACCTTGACTCCGTGCACGCCGATGTTCGCGATCGTCCCGCCTGGCGCGACGATCTGCTCGCAGAGTTCGAAGGTGGCGGGAATGCCGACCGCCTCGATGGCAGTGTCGACTCCCTTGCCCCCCGTCAGCTTCATCAGCCTCTCGACCGCCTTGCCGTCGGTGCTGTTTATGGTCTTCGTCGCGCCGAAGCGCTTGGCGACCTCCAGGCGGTTGTCGTCAAGGTCGATCATGATGATCTCGCCCGGCGAGTAGAATTGCGCCGTCAGCAGCGCGGCCAAACCGATCGGTCCTGAGCCGACGATCGCCACGCTGTTTCCAGGCTGGACCTTGCCGTTGAGCACGCCGCACTCGAAGCCGGTGGGCAGGATGTCGCTGAGCATCACCAGGGCCTCTTCGTCGGCGCCCTCCGGGATGGGATAGAGGCTGGTGTCGGCATGCGGTGTGCGGACGAACTCCGCCTGGGTGCCGTCGATGGTGTTGCCGAGGATCCAGCCGCCCGTCGTGCAGTGGGAGAACATTCCCTTTCGGCAGTATTCGCACTTGCCGCAGGCGCTGACGCAGGAGATCAGCACCCTGTCTCCGACCTTGAACGCGGTAACCGCCGCGCCGACGCTGTCGATCACGCCGACGCCCTCATGGCCCAGGATGCGGCCAGGCTCGCAGCTCGGCAGGTCACCCTTGAGGATGTGCAGGTCAGTGCCGCAGATGGTCGTCTTGGTGATTTTGACGATCGCGTCCGTGGGCGCGGTGATGGTCGGCTTCGGGTGGGCTTCGAACGCCTTCTCGCCCGGCCCATGGTAGACCAGGGCCATCATTGTCGAGATCTTGGTCATCGCATTCATTGTCGATACCTCGGGGGTGGTCGCGAACTGGGCGCGAGGCGAAGTCCCCGGTCCAACTATCGCCAGGAGCGTGCGTCCGACGGTGGCCGCTCGATAGAGTCGGAAACTACTCAATCGAGCCGTGCGGCTGAGGCTGCGCGGGATGGAGAGGAGCCCCCAGCGGGGCTACCGCAGCCGGCGTGCATGTCGAACGCCTCATCGCGGACGTCGGCGGCGGACATTGATCTGCAAGTCGCCGCGACCGCTGGCAGGGCGAAACCTTGCCCTGCGTAGATTCCGATCCTGTCCGGCAGGGAACGATGGCGGCCATCCTGGAGCTCGCCGGCGAATGGATATGATCACCGACCTCGGGTTCGAACACGGCGGACTGGCGCTGCTGACGCCTGCCCAAATGGGCGGCGCCGTCGCGGTCGCCGTCGGCGCGCGCTGGACTCGCCGGATGCGCTGCCCCGCGTGCTCCAAAGACTCGAGGCGCAAGGGGATAACTAGTCGGCTGAAACGCAGCTCAAACTTGCCCTCGATCCGGGGCCCCGCTGGAACAAGGACGAGACCATGAAGGCTATGGTGCTCAACAAGCCGAAGACCCCGCTCGAATGGACGGAATTGCCCGATCGCCAGCCCGGCGCGGGCGAGGTGCGGGTCAGGGTTCTCGCCTGCGGCGTCTGTCGTACCGACCTGCACGTTCTGGACGGCGAGCTGCCAGACCCGAAATCACCGATCATCCCCGGCCACGAGATCGTCGGCCGGATCGATGCGATCGGACCGGGCGTGACAGGGCTGGCCATGGGCGAGCGGGTGGGCATTCCCTGGCTGGGCCATACCTGCGGCATCTGCCCTTATTGCAAGGCAATGAGGGAAAACCTGTGCGATGCGCCGCTATTCACCGGCTACACGCGCGACGGCGGCTTTGCGACCGCGGTCATCGCCGACGCGCGCTTTACGTTTCCACTCGGCGAGACGGGGAGCGACGTGTCGCTGGCCCCGCTGCTCTGCGCCGGGTTGATCGGCTGGCGGTCGCTGAAAATCGCTGGCGACGGGAAAAAGCTGGGCATCTACGGGTTCGGGGCGGCCGGCCACATCGTCGCCCAGGTGGCCAAATGGCAGGGACGAGAGGTCTATGCCTTCACCCGGCCCGGCGATGAGGGAACCCAGGATTTCGCGCGCAGCCTGGGCGTGACCTGGGCGGGCGGCTCGGATGAAACCGCGCCGGAATTGCTGGACGCGGCGATCATCTACGCCACCGTGGGGGACCTGGTTCCCGCGGCGCTGAAGGCCGTCCACAAGGGTGGTCGCGTGGTCTGCGCCGGGATCCACATGAGCGACATCCCCAGCTTTCCGTACCGGATTCTCTGGGAAGAGCGGCAGCTGCTCTCCGTCGCCAACCTCACCCGAGAGGATGGGACCGAATTCCTCGGGCTGGTTCCGAAAATGGGCATCGTCGTCAAGACAACGGCCTACCCGCTCGAGCAAGCCAACAAAGCGCTGGCGGATCTGCGGGCTGGGCGGTTCGACGGCGCCGCAGTGCTCGTGCCGTGACCAGCGTTCATGGATCGACGGCAGGTGATGCGTAAAATGGGTCCGGGCGGTCAGGTCCGAACAGGCCTGCGTGAGCGTGCGTAAATTCCGAACCTGCCCCCGATGAGTCCCGCATCCTAGCATTCCGAGGTTGGTGGCTGGCCGGTGATTTTCCACAGGCTGCGCCGCCCCAGCCATATGGTCGGGCAACGCTGAAGGCGGCGCCTCTCCGTCATCCTTGGATCGGGAGATCACCATGTCGAATGAAACAGACGCCATCCTGAAGACAACCGTCCTGGCCGAGTTGGCGTGGGAGCCGGCCGTCACGGCGGCCCATATCGGCGTCACCGCGCGCGACGGGGTGATCACGCTGTCCGGACATGTCGAGCGCTTCGCCGAAAAACAAGCCGCCCAGTCGGCCGTGTTGCGGGTAAAGGGCGTGAAGGCCGTCGCCGAAGAGATCGAGGTCAAGCTGCCGTTCGACGTCAAACGGGGCGATGATGACATCGCCAGCGCCGCCGTCGAGCGATTGGCCTGGGACTCAACGCTGCCGAGAGGCGCGGTCAAGGTGACGGTCCAGGATGGCTGGGTCACCCTGACCGGCGAAGTCGACTGGCATTTCGAGCATGACGCCGCTGCGCAGGACGTTCGACGCCTGTGGGGCGTCATCGGCGTCAGCAATCAGATCACGCTGAAGCCGCGGGTGAACACCTACAACCTCACCAGCGAAATTTCGGCCGCCCTGCATCGCTCGTGGTTCGCGCCCAACGACATCAAGGTGGTCGCCGATGGCGGCAAGGTCACGCTCACCGGTCACGTCAAGTCCTGGAGCGAACGCGAGCTGGCCGGCTCGACGGCATGGGGCGCGCGGGGCGCCACGGACGTCGAGAACTATCTGATCATCGCCTGACGGCTTTGCCGGGCCCAGGGGCGATACACTGAGTCCTCCGGCGGCGGTTCGGTCCGAGTTGGCCGCGCCTCCGCCGCGCTCCTTTCCGGCTGGATAATCTGCTTTGACAATGGCGAAGCAGGGCGTCGCCAAAGCCGCATCTCAGTAGTTTCCGACGGCTGACGCCACGCCGCGCGTGGGCCATTTTGCCCACCGTTCTTCGTCCACGCCTCAATGGCGAGGGCCGCTGAGCCCCATGACCCCAGAAAGGCGACCCCTATGTCCTATCTCACGAGCCGAGCCGTCGCTCCGCCGCGCGTCCGCCAAATGGCCGCGATCACCAGTTTGCTGGGCGCAGCCCTCCTGCTGGCTCCGATCGCCGCCGCGGCAAATCCGATGTCAACGCGCCATCACGACCGTCACATGACGAGCGCCGAGCGGACGGAGACCGTCGAAATGCGGATCAGCAAGCTGCACGCTCAGCTGCAGATCACACCGGCCGAAGAGGCGAACTGGGCGCCGGTCGCCCAGGCCATGCGGAACAACGAAATGAAGATGCAGGCGATGATCACCAGCAAGAAGTCAGAGCCGGCGCATGACATCAACGCCGTAGAAGACCTGAAAAACTACGAGATGTTCAACCAGGCCCATGTCGACGGCCTGAAGGTGCTGATCCCGTCGTTCGAGACTCTCTACATGGCCATGCCGAACGACCAGAAGCATCTGGCCGACGACGTGTTCCGCAAGTTCGGCCACCGCGCCTGATCCCACGACCGGCGGCGCGCCGCCCGTCAGCCGATATTCGACGGCTAAAGCCATTTCTCCCTGACATGAAGGACTACGCCATGATCACCGCCTTGCAAGGCATTCACGATGCTCCGCGCTCAGCGCGGCTCTACACGAAACTCGGACTGGCCGCCGTGCTCGCGGTGTCCGCCCTCGCCGGCTCGGCCGAGGCCGCGTCTCATGGCGGCGGTGGGGGCGGTGGTCATGGCGGTGGCGGCGGCGGTAATCATGGCGGCGGTCGCGGAGGCGGTGGCCACGGTGGAGGCTATGGCGGCGCCCGGGGCGGCAGCGGGCGCGGCGGCGGATATGGTTGGGGCGGCGGCTACTATCCCGGCTCCCCGCTGATCTACGGTTCGCCCTACTATTGCACCCCACCGCTGATCTACGCGCCCGGCTACGGCTACGGCTATTGCGACTGATCAGGCCTGGCGCCAAGCCGGCCTGGAACCGGGGTTGAAGGCCTCGGCGCCAGGGCGGCGGTGATCGGTTCAGGCCGGGTCGCCGCCGGCCTTACGTAGATTCCGACGCTATCGGGTGGGGCTTCATCGGCGGCAGGTGGCCAGGGCGTCGAAGACGCGGGCGTCCGCTTCGCCTCAGGAAACCACCATGCCGATGTTCTTTACATTTTTGGGACCGATCACGGTCGTCGTCGCGGGGATGCTGCTCTTCGCGTCGGTGAAGATATTGCGCCAGTACGAGCGCGCCGTGGTCTTCACCCTGGGCAAATTTCAGAGCGTGAAGGGACCGGGCCTGGTGCTGCTGGTCCCGTTCATCCAGGAGATGGTGCGCGTCGACCTGCGCATCCAGGTCATCGAGATTCCGACACAGGACGTCATCTCGCGCGACAACGTCTCGATGAAAGTCGACGCGGTGCTGTATTTCAAGGTCAGCGACCCGGAACGCGCCATCATCCAGGTCCAGGACTACCTGCCCGCCACGAACATGCTGGCGCAGACCACGTTGCGGGCGGTGCTCGGCCAGCACGAGCTCGACGAGATGCTGTCCGAGCGAAAGAAGCTCAGCACCGACGTTCAGGAGATCCTCGACAGCCAGACCGAGAGCTGGGGCATCAAAGTCAGCAATGTCGAAATCCGCACCGTCGAGCTGACCGAAAACATGGTCCGCGCCATCGCCAAGCAGGCCGAGGCTGAGCGCGACCGCCGCGCCAAGATCATTCACGCCGAGGCGGAGTTCCAGGCCTCTCAGACCCTGGTCAACGCCGCGACCATCCTCTCCAGCATCCCGGCCGCGATGCAGCTGCGCTATCTGCAGACGCTCACCGAAATCGGCGCCGAGCAGAACTCCACGATCATCTTCCCGATGCCGATCGACATCATCAAGCCGTTCCTCGACCTGCAAGAGAAGGCCCGCAAGGCGGCGCACACCAATGGCGTCGATCACGCATCGCCGCCGGAGACGGTGCTGCCGGTCGCGTCGGCATGAACCGATGGGACGTCGCCGCCCCGTCCCGGCTCCTCGCCAGGACGGCCAAATCGTCTTCGACCTCCAACCTGAGCGCCAGGTTCAACGACTTTCTCTTCGCCACCGTCTGCGAAGAGCGCAATGAAATGCCGCTCAGCGTGATCTCGGCCTTGGCCCGCCTCGATCTCGATCCCTGGGCGGAAGCCGCCGCACTGGCCAGGCTGCCCCCGGACGACGCCGCGAAGCGGCTGTCATCGCAGCTCGCTGGCGTCGCCCCGAGGACCGAGCTGGATGGCTCGACGACCGCGGCTCGTCTGGTGGCGCTTCTGCCGGCAGCTGAGACGGATGCTGCGGCCCGCGGACGGGCGGCCGGCGTGCAGGTCAATCCTCAGGGGAGGTTGGCGGGGATCATGTGGCTGATCATCGTGGTCTCGATGGTGTTGAGCCTGATGATGGGGGCCCTGGCGCCACGGCCCGGCGTCACCGGACCAGTCCCCTCAACGGCGACGCCTCGCTGAAAACCCGCGCCGCCGCCTGATCCGTCGCCAAAGGACCCTCCAATGGACGCCCCGCTCGTCGCACCGACCTTGGACGCCGAGGCGTTGCGCAAGACGCACGCCTACTGGCGGGCGGCCAACTATGTCTCCGTCGGTCAGCTCTACCTCTACGCCAACCCGCTGCTGCGCGAGCCGCTGACCCTGGCGCACATCAAGCCGTTGATCGTCGGCCACTGGGGCACCGTGCCTGGGCAGAACTTCATCTATGTGCACCTCAACCGGGTCATCAAGGCGCACGACCTGGACGTGATCTACGTCGCCGGACCGGGTCACGGCGGCGCAGCCGTGGTCGGCAACACCTATCTCGAAGGAACCTGGAGCGAGGTCTATCCCGCCGTCACCCAAGACGAGGCCGGCCTTACGACTCTGTTCAAGCAGTTCTCGTTTCCCGGCGGCATATCCAGCCATGTCGCGCCAACCACGCCCGGGTCGATTCACGAGGGCGGCGAGCTGGGCTATTCGCTGAGCCATGCGTTCGGCGCGGTGTTCGACAACCCGTCTCTGATCGTCGCCTGCGTGATCGGCGACGGGGAGGCTGAGACCGGTCCCCTGGCGACCGCGTGGCACTCCAACAAGTTCCTCGACCCGATCACCGACGGCGCGGTCCTGCCAATCCTGCACCTGAACGGCTACAAGATCAGCAATCCCACCGTCCTGGCGCGGATCGGCCACGACGAGCTGGAGCAGTTCCTGACGGGCTGCGGCTGGAAGCCCTATTTCGTCGAGGGCGACGATCCGGCCGCCATGCACGAG